>JAIPCT010000008.1 GCA_021738065.1 Burkholderiaceae bacterium | reverse complement strand
AGCGGACAGCAAGGCCTCGCCAACGCCTGCCGAGGGGAAAGCGACGCCGCGCGCGGCTTCCGTGCCCTTGCAGAAGTTGCCGGAGCATTCGCCAGCTCCGCCAAGTGGCGCGAGAAGAAGTCCTGCCGACAGGGCTGCAATATCCTCGGTCGAAACCTTGTCGACGGCGGCGAGCAACGGAAATCCGCAGCTGGATACGGGCGAAGACTCGAACCAGACGGCAAAGCTGATGGACGAGATGCGAGTCATCAAAACCTTGCTCGAACGGCAGTTGGCGGGCTTTGCCTGGGGTGAAATGGCGCGCGAAGCGCCGAACCGGGCCTTGCTTTTGGGCGAGATGCTGGCGGCCGGGTTTTCCGGTGCGCTCACTCGCCGTCTGGTGCAGGAAATGTCTGCCGATCTGAGTCTGGATGACGGGCGCAAATGGCTCACGGCAGCGGTCAATCGACGTCTGCGCACCTTGTCGTCCGACGCAGACTTCATCGACAGGGGCGGCATCTATGCGCTGGTCGGCCCGACTGGAGTCGGCAAGACCACGACTACCGCCAAGCTGGCTGCTCGCTGTGTGGTGCGCTATGGAGCCGAGCGACTGGCGCTGATCACGACGGATGGCTATCGAATCGGCGCGCATGAGCAATTGCGTATTTATGGCCGGATTCTTGGCGTTCCGGTATTCGTCGTGCGTGACGGCGAAGATTTGCAGCGAACGCTCGAAGATCTGCGTGACAAGCACATGGTGCTGATCGACACAGTGGGCATGAGCCAGCGTGATCGAATGGTCGCGGATCAGGCGGCGATGCTGACGCGATCCGGAGCCGTCAATCGATTGTTGCTGCTCAACGCGGGCAGTCGTGGAGACACGCTCGACGACGTGGTGCGGGCGTATAGCGGCGAGGACATGGCTGGCTGCATTCTGACCAAGGTTGATGAGGCCACTGCGTTGGCTCCTGTCCTTGATTGCATTGTGCGCCATGGTCTGACCTTGAGCTATGTCGCCAACGGCCAGCGCGTGCCTGAAGACCTCCATTTGCCGAATCGTAAATACTTGCTGCATCGTGCCTTCAAAGTCGGTGCTGGCGAGACGGCGCACAGCCTGCGCAAGGACGAAATAGCGCTGACTTTTGCCCAGAATCAGGGGCTGACTCAGGGAGCTCTCCTTGCCTGACGTCGCTTTAGAGATGGATCAGGCCGCCGGACTGCGGCGCCTGTTCAGGGCTCCTGCCGCGCGTGCCGTTGCTTTCGTCTCGGGGCGCGACGCCTGCGGACGCACCAAACTTCTGCTGCGCACCGCTGCCGCCTTGGCAAAAGCGGGAGAGGGCGTGGTCATCATCGACGAGAATTCAGGCAAGGAAAACGTTCACTCTGCGTTTGGCATGAAGGTCCGGCGGGACTTGCTGGACTTGGTCAACGGCGCATGTTCAATAGAAGGGGTGGTGCAACCGATTGCGCCTCGGCTCAGCGTGATTGCCGCCGCGCGATTCGCCTCGGCCGAGGGTCAGTTCAATGCATCTACGGCAGAAAAACTTGATGCCGTTCTCAGGCAACTACAGGAAGGCTGCTCCTATGTCCTGATCGATTGCACGTCGCGCGACGGTCAGCCGTTGTCTTCGCTGGCATCTGCCGCGCCGCATATGGCCGTGGTTGTCGCTGCGCAGGGCTCGGGGATTACCCGGGCCTACGCGCTAATCAAGTTGCTGGCGATCGAGCGTGGGCGTGCGGGGTTTCATATTGCAATCACCCGGCCACGATCCGAGCAGGAAGCCTTGTCGATTTTTCACAATATGCGGCAAACCGCTCGGGAGCATCTTGGGGTACGCCTTGACTATCTGGGATGCGTGCGAGACCCGGCGGTGGACCACGTGGCCGAGGCTTTACAGAGCCGACTGCCGCTGGCGTCTGAAGGCGGCGATCATGGCGGTTTTCTGCCGGTTGCCGGAGCCTTGCGTCCTCTGGCAGCGGGCGCGAAGCGTCTGGAATCGGTGTTATAGTCAATCTGTCATATACGGCCCGAGCGACAGCACTGATGTACACCGCCCAAGGCGTACTTGCCAAAGATCGGCACGTTGCCCAGTACGTTCCGTTGGTAAAACGCATCGCATACCTATTGATGGCGAAGCTGCCAGCTAGCGTCGACGTGAATGATCTGGTCCAGAACGGAATGATAGGCTTGCTCGATGCAATCGAGCGCTACCAGGAAGGTCTTGGCGCCCAATTCGAAACCTATGCCAGCCAGCGCATCCGCGGCGCCATGCTGGATGGCTTGCGTGAACTGGACTGGCTGCCACGCAGTGTGCGTCGCGAGATGCGTCAAGTCGAAACGGCAATCCGCAAGCTTGAACACGAAAATGGGCGAGCGCCAACCGAGAGCGAACTTGCGGGCGCTTTGGGCATGTCGCTGGCGGACTATCAAAAACTGCTGCTAGATGCGCGCGGCCATCAGCTTGTCTATATCGAGGACATGACGGATGAAAGCAGCGACTTTCTCGAGCGCCACGCGCCCGCCACCACTCACGATCCGCTAGCTATTCTGGAAGAGGCGGGAACCCGTGCCGCCCTGGTCGAGGCGATCGAAGCGCTGCCGGAGCGGGAAAAGCTGATGATGGCGCTGTACTACGAACAGGAGTTGAACCTGCGTGAAATCGGAGATGTTCTCGGAGTTACTGAGTCGCGTGTTTGCCAGTTGCACAGCCAGGCCGTCGCACGGCTGCGCGTGGCGATGACCGGCACGGGAAAAACCAAAGGCCCGGCGCATCGCCGCTCGGCACCACCTGCCGGAGCCTGAGACGCGTGGACAAAATCAGCATCGTCGGCTTGGTACTCGGTCTCACCGCCATACTCGGCGGACAGATTCTGGAAGGCGGGCATCTTGCTTCACTGTTTCAGCCCACCGCATTTCTGATTGTCTTCGGCGGCACATTGGGTGCTGTGATGCTGCAAAGCCCGCTGCGAGTCTTTCTGGATGGTGTGAAAATGGCGCGATGGGTGTTGTATCCACCGCCTATCGAGCCTCAGAAACTGATCAAGCAGATTTCCAACTGGGGCCAGATGGCACGCAAGGAGGGCTTGCTGTCGCTGGAGGCTCAAGTGCGCACGCTGCGTGATCCGTTTGTGGCGAGAGGGCTGCAGTTGCTGGCTGATGGCGCCGAGCCGGAGCGTTTGCGCGAAGTGCTGGATGTCGAAATCACGGCTCTCGAGTCGAGCCTCAAGGCTGCCGCAAAAGTCTGGGAATCCGCCGGTGGCTATTCACCCACTATCGGTATTCTTGGCGCGGTGATGGGCCTGATTCACGTGATGGAGAATCTGTCTGATCCATCCAAACTGGGCAGCGGGATTGCCGTTGCCTTCGTTGCCACGATCTACGGGGTGGGCGCGGCCAATCTGATTTTTCTGCCGATCGCCAAAAAGCTGATGGCGAATATTTCCCAGGTCATCACCCTGCGCGAAATGCTGGTGGATGGACTGGTCGGCATTGCCAATGGAGACAACCCGCGCATCGTTGAAAGCCGGCTCCAAGGCTATTTTGTCTGATGGCACTCTACAAACGTCGCCGCCGCCGGCGCGAATCCGACGAGCCTGACAACCACGACCGCTGGCTGGTTTCCTACGCGGATTTCATTACCCTGCTGTTTGCCTTTTTTGTCGTGATGTACGGTATTTCATCGATCAACGAAGGCAAGTACCGCGTCATGTCCGGTTCCATCGTCTCCGCATTTCGCAGCGGTCCCGACACCGGGGGCATAGGCGTGGCGAGCCCGATGGCTGTCGTGCCGCCGGCAGTGCCGATAGTTCCGATTCCCGTGCGCGCCAAAGGTGAACAGACCCGCCAGACGAAAAAGGAGCATCTGCGCAATCTGGCCAATGATCTCAATCAGGCTTTGGCACCCTTGATGGCCGATGGCAAAGTCAGAGTCACCGAGGGTGCCCTGGGTATCACGGTGGACATCAACGCCAGCGTTCTGTTTGCGCCGGGCGAGGCGCGGCTCGATCTGGGTGCGGTGCGCGCCTTGGGAGCCGTCGGCAGGGTTCTCGCCGCAACGGATTTCCAGATTGTCGTCGAGGGACATACGGACAATATCCCAATCAGTACGGTGTATTTTCCCTCGAACTGGGAACTCTCTGCCGCGCGTGCGTCCAGCGTGGTGCGCTTGTTCATTGATACCGCCGTGGATCCGCGACGCATGAGCGCAGTGGGCTTTGCCGCCCAGCGACCGGTTGCAGACAATGCCACGGCCGAGGGTCGGCAAAGCAATCGCCGCGTCGCCATCCGGATCGAGTCCTTGGCACCGGACCACAGGGTGGAACTGCCACTGTCCGAGTAAAGCGGGTTTTTCAGCGCCGCAAATGGGAAGGGCACTCAGGCGCTGCCGAGTGGCCGCCTTCCAGAACTCGTTTTGGGTTGGCCGTCGGCGCCGTAGATCGTGGTGTCGGCGGATTCGCCGAGCAGGGTGGCAAGCGCTTTTTTGTTCTGTTGCAAGCTGGCGCCAATCAGTTTTCCATTGATCTCGTTTTCCCGGTTGGCCTCGGCAGCCAGGTCCATGCATTTCTTCCAGCTGGTTTTTTTTGCAGATATCGAATTGACCGGGTTCGCGGCAAGCCACGCATCAACGCCCGATTTCCCAACGCCAAAACCGGCCGTGCCAAGCGCCGCGTCGCGCTGGGTTTCCAACCTGGAAAGCCGTGTCGCCAGCGCCGACTTTTCTTCGGCGATCTCCGGCAATTTGTTGATATCACCGCTAATCAGCGTACTTCGTTCCAATCCGATGACGGTGATGAAACGCTGCAACTCGGCAATGGTTTGCTCCAGCAGCGTGTCGATCGCGATCAAGGCAATCCGTCGATCAGGCAGACGGCCGGTCGTTGGCCAGCAGATCGCGTACGCTGTCGATCAGGCCCGTTGCGATTTTGTCGGCGTCGATCTGAAAACGACCCTCGGCAATGGCCTGGCGAATTTCCGCGACGCGCTGGCTGTCAAAAGGCGCCGTCGCCGTGTCAAGTGCCCCTGTCTGCTGCAGATGGGGGGCGGTGGACGCGCCGCTGGTTTTTGCCGTCGCCGTGGAATTTGTCGCAGCCTGCGGACGTACGCTAGGCGGCTTGACTGTCGGCGGCGTCGAAGAGTTGATTTTCATTTGTTTACCTGCATCGGATTCTGAACTTGGCTGACTTATCGGCCAAAAAACAGCAGACTTTAGCTTTTGGGGCTAACTTTCCAGAGATTTTGAAGCGACTGGACGGCAATTTACCATGGTCGCCGAACAAAAAACTCCAAAAAAACAGGGAAAAGTACTTCGATCTTTGACGGTCGGCATGATTCTGCTGCCGATTTCCGAATTCAATGGGCTACCTCGACCACGCCGTCACTACGTGCGATCCCGCTGACGACTTGACCTGAACCGACGCGCACCTGAACGACTTGGCCGACAGTCGCATTGTTCAGGGCGCGCCCCTCGCTGGCAACTTTGAAGCCTGCGCCCCCAGAGAGCACTTTGACGCTTTGGCCCTGTTTCACCGCCGCCGGCAGACTCAACATGTCGGCGCGCACGATCCGGTCCGCTGGCAACGAAACACGGGTGGCATGGCCAAGTGCTTGTGCGGGATCGGTCAGCACACCGGATGGAAGTTCAGCCAGATCGCCAGAGCGGCGCGCGATATCGGCTTCGACGATCAATTGACCGGCACGCAGGGGACGGGCGCTTACCAGGTAGTCGACCGTGACATGAATCTGTACCGGGACGAACAGGTTCCATGCGGCACCTTCAACGCAGCGGACATTGACATGCGTGCGACCCCAGGGCGGAGCCCCGGCATTCATTTTCACATCGATGCGGCGACAGCCTGCCGCCAGCCCCCCCGCATTGATCGCGCCGATACTGTACTTGGCGGGGCCCGGCAAGCCCTTGTTCTGAATCAGCATGAAGTCGGCGATAGCTTGCTTGATGGGCTCGGCATCGGCCGCCCGGGCAAGGCTGCTGCCCAAAACCAACAGCGCGACGAGGGCGGCGAAAACACGAAAGTGAGTTGAATGCATGGGTCAAGGTTACAACACCATGAGCCCTCCGGCTATTGCATCGACCCATCGCAAGCGGCGGTACAGCGGTCGAGCGGCAACTTTTGCCGCAACGCCTTGCCGAATTCGCCAAAGGAACACCGGCACGGCCCAGGCAAGCCGACGATGTAATCGGTTTTGCTTGCGGCAGAAGGCATTGCGGGATCTGGCATGGTTGGTGCATTGGTTCAGCGCATTGACTTGCCAAACATCCCGTGACCGACAACATGATTGATCGAATTGACCACCAGCTCAGCATCCATCGCGCTGCTCTTGGCGCCTTGAGTTACCGGCAGGAATTGTTGGCTTCCAATATCGCCAACGCGGACACGCCGCACTACAAGGCCCGCGATATCGACTTCAAGTCCGCGCTGGATTCTGCCCTTGCCGGGCAGCGCCGCGGCGGTGTCGGTTTGAGCACTACTTCATCCCGGCATATGGATGGTGGCGCGGGGTCTTCTTTCGCCAGCGCCATCAGATACCGCACCGAGTTTCAACCCAGCGTCGACGGCAATACCGTGACCATGGATATCGAGCGTGCCGCATTCGCGGAGAACGCATTGCGGCTGGAGGCCGCGCTGTCATTCATCAACGGTCGGTTCAAGACACTTCAACAGGCGATAAGCCAGTAAAACCATGAGCCTGCTCAATGTTTTCTCGATAGCCGGATCCGCGCTGACCGCGCAGTCCGTGCGTCTCAATGCCGTCGCCAGCAATCTGGCGAACGCCGATAGCACAGCCGGAGCCAATGGTCAGCCCTACCGTGCCAAGCAGGTGGTGTTCAAGGCCAGCACGGTTGAAGGCGGCGGACTTGGCGTTCGTGTCACCCAGGTGGTGGAAAGCAGTGCTCCCTTTCGCCAGGTGTATGAGCCGCAGAATCCGGCCGCCGACGAACAAGGCTATTTGTCGATGCCGAACGTCAACGTGGTCGACGAAATGGTCAACATGATTTCCGCCTCGCGCGCGTATCAGAACAACGTCGAGGTCATGAATGCCGCCAAGTCACTGATACAGAAGACATTGGCGATAGGCCAGTAGAATTTTTCAGGAGAGATGAGATGGTAAACACGGTTACGACAGGCAACTCGGCAACGCAGGCTTTGCTGGACTCAGTCAATGGCTCCACGCGGCAAACAGCCAGTGTGTCGAGCGAGGCGCAGGATCGTTTCCTCAAACTCTTGACGACGCAACTCAAGAACCAGGATCCGCTGAATCCGCTGGACAACGCCCAGATGACTTCACAACTGGCTCAGATCAGCACGGTTGACGGCATCGAGAAACTCAACGCGACATTGAACAAGCTGTTGTCTTCAAGCGTTGATGCCGAGGCACTGCAAGCGGCTGCTCTGGTCGGACGCCAGGTCATGGTTGACGGCAGCGGTCTCACGCTCACCGACGCCGGCGCGGTCGGCGGGATTGAAATGGGCGCGGCAGCCGATCAGGTTTCGGTCACCATCAAGGATGCCAACGGGATTGTGATGAATACGGTGAATCTGGGCCGCCTCGATGCCGGCCTGCACAACTATGTCTGGGACGGCAAGACCGATGCCGGCGTTCAGGCGGTAAACGGCGCCTACAGCGTCTCGGTCGCGGCAACCCGGGGCGCCGACAAAGTCGCGGCGACGGCGCTGGAGCTTACCGGCGTGCAGAACATCAATTACAGCAGCCAGGGCGTGACCTTGAATCTTGGGTCATCGCGCCTGGTCACCATGAACAACATCAAACAGATTTTCTGAGCGGGAGTACACCATGAGCTTTCAACAAGGTTTGAGCGGACTGAATGCAACTTCCAAAGCGCT
The DNA here is from genome assembly GCA_021738065.1 of Burkholderiaceae bacterium. Lineage (GTDB taxonomy): Bacteria > Pseudomonadota > Gammaproteobacteria > Burkholderiales > Rhodocyclaceae > Sulfuritalea. The sequence goes on along the minus strand of JAIPCT010000008.1, from coordinate 54,968 downwards.
GGATACCATTGGCAACAATATCGCCAACTCCGGCACCATCGGCTTCAAGTCGGGCTCGACGCAATTTGCCGATGTCTTTTCCGCCTCGCTGAATGGCGCCGGTGCGGCCCCGGTCGGACTGGGGACGCGGATTTCCGCGGTCGTGCAGCAATTTACGCAAGGCAATATTTCCATCAGCAACAACCCGCTGGATGTCGCCATCAATGGTGGCGGTTTCTTCCAGGTGGACGATGGTCTGGGCAGCACGCTCTACAGTCGCAACGGGCAGTTCCAGCTCGACAAGGACGGCTTCATTGTCAATGCGCAGGGCCTGCAACTCAAGGGCATCATGGCGGTGAATGGCGTGGTTTCACCCGGCAGCCCCAATGTGGCACTGCGTCTGTTCGACCCCACCCAAAGCCTGACCGGATCGCCCCAGGCGACGGGCGCCAGTGTTGGCGCCACCGGGGTGCAGGCCAACTTGAATCTTGATTCCCGGCTGGCGGCGCTGCCGGCGCTTCCGGCATTCAACTACGCTGACCCGACAACGTTCAATCAATCGACGGCGGTAACCACCTACGACAGCCTCGGCAATCCGCACACCTACTCAATGTATTTCCGCAAGACGGCCGCCAACGCATGGGATGTGTATGCGACCGTCACCAATCCGACCGGAGCCGCCCCCGCGTTTACCGACTTGGGACTGACCGGCGCGTTATCGTTCAACACATCGGGCCAGTTGACGTCGGCGCCTATCGCCGAGACGATCTCTGGAGCGCAGTTGGGTTATGCCGGCGCCGTGACCAACATGGCGTTCAATGTCAACTTCTCGGGCAGCACGCAGTATGGCTCGCCGTTTGCCGTCAATACGCTGCTCCAGGACGGATATGCCGCGGGTACGCTGGCTGGATTCAAGATCGGCAACGACGGGACCCTGTTGGGTAACTACACCAATGGTCAGACCCAAGTGGTCGGCCAGGCGGTTCTGGCAACTTTCCGGAATCCGCAGGGCTTGCAACCCCTGGGCAATAACATCTGGTCGCAGACGCCGGAAAGTGGTGCGTCAATCCTCGGCACACCGGGCTCGTCCGGTCAGTTTGGTGGCTTGCAGTCCGCCGCGCTGGAAGAGGCCAACGTCGATCTGACGGCCGAACTGGTCAGCATGATTACCCAGCAGCGGGTTTATCAGGCCAACGCCCAGACCATCAAGACGCAGGACAGCATCCTGCAGACCCTGGTCAACTTGCGCTAAAAGTCGGCGCTGACGATACGGCAAACCAGACGACACCATGGACAGATTGATCTACACGGCAATGAGCGGCGCCAGCCAGACGCTGAGCCGGCAGGCAGCGGTGGCGCAGAATCTCGCCAACGTCAGCACCACGGGCTACCGTGCCGCCGAGAATCGCTTGCAAGCCGTTCAGGTGCAATCAAATGCTCAGCAAAAAGGTTTGGCGACGCGCGCCTTCGCCATGGACGCCAGCAGCCATACCGACTTCACGCCGGGACCGATGATGCTCACCGGGCGACCGCTTGACCTGGCGGTGCAAGGCGCCGGTTGGATTGCGCTGCAGTTGCCCGATGGGAGTGAGGCCTATACCCGCAGCAACAGTTTCGAGACCAACGCCAATGGCATTGTCCAGACGCGGAATGGTGTGACCTTGCAAGGTGATGGCGGATCGATTTCGATCCCACCCGATACCCGAATCAGCGTCGGCGTCGATGGCACGATCTCAGCGCTGCCGGAGTCGGGCGCCAAGACCACGGTGAGCGTGATTGGCCGCGTCAAGCTGGTCAATCCACCTTTGTCTGAACTGGTTCGCGGCGAAGATGGACTTTTTCGCATGCGTGACCGGTCTGCCGCGCCCGCAGACGAAAGCATCCGGGTCGCGGCAGGAAATCTGGAAAGCAGCAATGTCAATCCCGCCGAGCAAATGGTGAGCATGATTTCTTTGGCACGACAGTTCGAAATGCAAATGAAGGTGTTGACAACGGCTGAGGCCAATGATCGCTCCGCAACCCAGATTCTGAGCACACGCTAGTTCCGGCCATGAACCGCGCGCTCTTTTTTACACAGGAAATGAATCGGCGGCAGCCAAGAGGAGTCATCGAGAAATGAGTATCGCAGCCAGCATGAGCGGTTTGACCAGCGCCGCGCGCGCCATCGACATCATCGGCAACAATATCGCCAATGCGCAAACCGTTGGCTTCAAGACATCCAAGGCGCAGTTCGCCAACGTCCTGGCGGCGACAACTGCGGGTGGTCCTTCCGACAGTGGTTCGAGCGCAGGGGTCAGTGCGGCGATAATCAACCAGAGATTCTCTCAAGGCAGTCTGGCCTTGAGCAGTAATCCGCTCGACATGGCGATTGGCGGGTTGGGTTTCTTCCGCCTCGACAATGCCGGCGAGATCAGCTACACCCGGGACGGCCAGTTCCGGATGGCCTTTGACGCCGGCCAGCCCGACATGCGCGTATTGGTCAATCGTTCCGGTTTCGGAGTCACCGGATACTCGGCCGAATACACGACCGATCCGCAAGGCGTGATCGTGACGACCGCCGCCCCGCAGAGAATACTGATTGATCCGGTGATGCCGGCACTTGCGACCAGTTCGGTAAAACTGGGCGCCACCCTGGACGCGCGCGTCGCGCCTCCGGCGATTGCTCCTTTCGCCGCCGGCAATCCGCTGAGCTACAGCCACTCGACCGCCATTGACGTCTTTGATTCGACCGGCGCCGCGCGTGATATGCGGATGTACTTCAGCAAGACGCCCGTTGGTAATGTTTGGGATCTCTATACCACTCTTGATAGCGCCAGCCAGACCGGACCCATCAGTTTGGCTTTCGATACCAGTGGACGGATCAGCACGGCCATGCCGCTGGCTCCCCAAACTTTTGCCTTGCCTGGTGGCGCAAGTCTGTCTGTTGCGCTCGATCTGAGCGGAACCGTCCAGTACGGCAACGCTTTCAGCGTCGATGGAATCCGGCAGGACGGCTACCGCGAAGGCGTACAGAACAGCTCGAGTGGATTCAGCGTAGGTGCTGATGGCGTGATTCAGGCGTTCTACTCCAACGGGCAGTCGCGCAAGGTTGCGCAGGTCGTGCTCGCCAACTTCAACAATCCCAACGCCTTGTTCAGCATCGGCGATAACCAGTGGATCGAAAACACGGACCCTGTCAAAGGCTCAGGCAAAGAGGTTCTCGCGACTCCGGGCAGCGGTGGCCTAGGGTTTGGTTCAATACAGGCAAACGCCACGGAGCAGTCCAATGTGGATTTGAGCAGCGAACTGGTGGCCTTGATCGAGCAACAACGCAACTACCAGGCCAGTGCCCAGACTTTCAAGATTCTCGATCAGGTTCTACAGAATCTCCAGAATGCGACGCGATGATGAATCCTGGTAATCGCGAAATACCTGTCGTGAATCTCAATTCAACCAGTCGTCAATCCGAAAGACAATCCGTCGTCGGGCAGGCGCTTGGAAAACCGTTCAATCCGTTGCTTTTAGCCAGGAGTCTGCCCCGATGATTCGCTCTCTTTGGACTGCCAAGACAGGTCTGGATGCGCATCAGACGTCGATGGATGTCATCACCAACAACCTGGCCAACGTCAGCACCAATGGCTTCAAGCGTTCACGGCCGGTGTTCGAGGATCTGCTCTATCAGACCTTGCGTCAGCCTGGCGTGGCGTCTTCACAGGCGACCACCGTGCCTTCCGGTCTGATGATCGGCACGGGTGTGCGGGCCATCGGCACGGAGCATATTCTGACTCAGGGCAGTGTGTTGCGCACCGAAAACCCGCTCGACCTGGCGATTCAGGGCAATGGCTTTTTTCAGGTGCAAATGCCCGACGGCACGCTTTCCTATACGCGCGATGGCTCCTTCACCAAGGATGCCAACGGCCAAATCGTGACAGCCAATGGTTACTCCTTGAGTCCGGCAATTACCATTCCGTCAAATGCGATCAGCGTGTCGATCACCACTGATGGCATCGTTTCCTACACCCAGGCTGGCGTTACCGCGCCAACTCAGATTGGCAATATCCAGTTGGCGAGTTTCATCAATGCGGGCGGCCTGCAAAGCACAGGGCAAAACCTGTTCGTCGAGACGGCGTCGTCGGGTACGCCAACGCCGAACAATCCGGGAAGCAACGGCACGGGTCTGCTCAATCAAGGTTACGTCGAGACCTCCAATGTCAATGTGGCCGAAGAACTGGTCAACATGATCGTGGCGCAGCGTGGCTACGAGATGAATTCCAAGGCCATAACAACTTCCGACCAGATGCTGGCCCGACTGTCTCAGATCTAGATCGAGTGACATCATGAAAAAAATTCTCCTGATTGCCAGCTATGTCGCCGCATTGACCGGATGCGTTACGACCGCACCGAGTACGGCGATTCACCAGCCGATGAGCGCCCGTCCGGAGCCAAGAAGCTACGTATCGCCAAGCAATGGCGCGATCTTCAACGTTGCATCGGCGCGCCCGCTGTTCGAGGATCGCCGGGCTCGCTTCGTCGGCGATACGATTACCATCAATATCGCCGAGAAAGTTCAGGCTTCCAAGAAGTCCGAGAACAAGGCGTCGCGCAGCCAGTCCGTCAACGTCAGCGTGCCGACCATCATCGGATTGCCGTTCAAGGGCGTTCAGGGTACGACGCTTGCCGCCAGCGACAGCAACAATTTCACCGGCAAGGGCGAGAACACCTCCTCCAACGATTTCACCGGCACGATAACCGTCACCGTGATCGAGGTGTATCCGAATGGCAACCTGCTGGTGTCGGGTGAAAAGCAGATCGGCCTGAAGGAAGGCGAGGAGTTCGTTCGCTTCTCCGGGGTGATCAATCCCAACACCATCACTTCCGCCAATACCGTGACATCGACCCAGGTGGCCGATGCACGCATTGAATACAAGGCAAACGGGTTCCTTGATTCGGCCCAGGTCATGGGCTGGTTGGGACGTTTCTTCCTGACCTTCATGCCATTCTGAGGACACTGACATGATCAGAACAATTAGACATTTCAAGTCACTATTGCTGGTACTGACCGCGCTGCTGAGCGTCAGCCCGGCGCAGGCCGAGCGCATCAAGGATCTCGCGTCGATTGCCGGGGTGAGAAACAACCAGTTGGTTGGCTACGGTATTGTCGTCGGCCTCGACGGCAGCGGCGACCAGACCACGCAGACACCATTCACTGTGCAAAGCATGATCAGCATGCTCTCGGCGATGGGTGTCAATTTGCCGCCCGGACAATCGCTGCAACTGAAAAACGTCGCGGCCGTGATGGTGACAGCCGATCTGCCACCCTTTGCCCGTGCCGGGCAAGGCATTGATATCACCGTGTCTTCGATCGGCAACGCCAAGAGCCTGAAAGGCGGCACCCTGATTCTCACGCCGATGAAAGGCGCCGATGGGCAGATCTACGCCATGGCCCAGGGCAATGTCGTCGTGGTGGGTGCGGGCGCCTCGAGCGGCGGTTCAAAAGTGGTCGTGAATCATCTTTCGGTCGGCCGCATTTCCGGGGGAGCGACGGTGGAACGCGAAGTTCCGATGCCGGTGGGGCAGGGCGAGTTTGTCTACCTTGAGTTGAATCGAAGCGATTTCGGCACGGCGCAGCGCATGGTTGAAGCCATCAATATCAAGGAACCGGGCGTGGCCACCGCGGCCGATGCGCGTCAGATAAGGATTCGGGCGCCGACCAATGCTGACGAGCGTGTGAGTTTCATCGGTCGCATCGAGAGTATCGAGGTGACGCCAGTCAGAATGGCAGCCAAAGTGATCGTGAACAGCCGCACCGGTTCCGTGGTGATGAATCAGTCGGTGCAACTGGAGAATGTCGCTGTAGCGCACGGCAGTCTTTCTGTCTCGGTCAGCGCCGCAAACACGGTGAGCCAACCGCGGGGCCGTTCCGGCGGCCAGACCGTGGGCGTCACCAACGCGACGGTCGAGATCGCCCAGGAAGGCGGTGCGTTGATGAACCTGAAAGCCGGTGCCGACCTGGGAGAAATCATCAAGGCACTGAACTCGCTGGGTGCGAATCCGCAAGACCTGGTTGCGATCCTGCAGGCAATGAAAGCCGTGGGCGCTTTGCGCGCCGAGCTTGAGATCATCTGATCATGCAAGTTCGCACTGGCGCCTGCAACTCCGGCAGGCAACTGCCCTGTTCATAGAAATCAGATCATCGCAATGGTTGCCAACCAGGATTTGAGCACTCTGTCCGCAACTTCCAACATCTTTGATGTCGGCAGCCTGACCACGCTCAAGGGGCGGCTCCGGACCGGCGATCCCGAAGCGAACAAAGCCGTAGCCAAAGAGTTCGAGGCCCTGTTTTTGCAGATGGTCTTGAAGTCCATGCGCGATGCGACACCCAGCGAGGGTTTGTTTCATAGCGAGCAGACGCGCTTGTACGAATCACTGCTGGATCAGCAACTGGGCAAGGCGATGGGCAGTAGCAGTCATGGCACGGGCCTGGCGGCCATGATCGAGGCACAACTGGCGCGGCAGAATCTGCCGGCCGAGCCATTCGCCGGGCCGCTGCCCTTGCAACCCGCGGCGCGCGAATACCTATTGAAGCCGAACTTGGCCGCGCCCTTGCCGCTGGATGCGGCAAAGAATTCGCTTTCTCCGCGCAATCCGTCACCGGCTCCCGCCAGCGCCGTATCGCCAGCGCCGACTTTTGCGCCCGGCGTGGCCCCGGCGGCGCAAAGCGCCTTTGTCGAGCGTATGCTGCCAGCGGCGAATGCGGCTTCGCTTCGTACCGGCATCCCGGCCCATTTCATGGTGGCACAGGCGGCCCTGGAAACCGGCTGGGGCCGGTCCGAGCCGCGGCGCGCTGATGGAAGTTCGAGTTTCAATATCTTCGGCATCAAAGCCGGCGCCGGCTGGCAGGGTGAAACCGTCGATGCCAGTACGACAGAAGTCATTGTCGGCAAGGCGCAGGTCAGGGTCGAGCGCTTCCGCGCCTATGCTTCCTATGACGAAGCGTTTCAAGACTATGCCAGGATTCTGACGGACACGCCGCGCTATACGCGGGTTCTGGGCAATCAGGAGGCTGCGGGTTTCGCTCGTGGTTTGCAGGCGGCTGGCTACGCGACTGATCCGCAGTACGCGATCAAACTTGAACGCGTCATCGGCAGTCCGGCATTTCGGCAGACGGCCGCCGCTTGACGGCGGCGGCATTGATTTTGGTGGGCTCACCGAGGGTCGCCCAGACTTCCATAGATAGAGGCTGGCACGCACGTTGCTCTATTAACGCTGAACCCTCAACTTGCGGCAAGTTTTGCCGTTATCGAGGTTCATAGCTGGAGCGGACATGAGCATTTTTACTATTGGGGTCAGCGGGCTCAATGCGGCACAGGCGGGCCTGCTGACGTCCAGTCACAATATCGCAAACGCGTCGACTCCCGGTTTCAACCGCCAGTCGATCGTGCAGGGCAGCAATGCGCCCATGGTGTCGGGTGCGGGCTTTATCGGACAAGGCACCAACGTGCAAACCGTGAAGCGCATTTACGACCAGTTCCTCAACCGCCAGGTATTGAGTGCCGAGGCCGGCGCCGCCGAGATGGAGAGCTATCGCAGCCAGATCAGCCAGATCGACAATCTCTTGGCCGATCCCGATGCCGGACTCTCACCGACGCTCGCCGCTTTTTTCAAGGGTGTGCAGGATGTCGCCGCCAATCCGACTTCGATTCCAGGCCGTCAATCGATGCTTTCAGCCGCACAGGCGTTGACTGCTCGGTTTCAGGCACTGGACCAGCGCCTGTCGGATATTCGCCAGGGCATCAACCAGCAAATTGGCGGACAGATCACGCAGATCAACACCTACAGTTCGCAGCTCGCCGATATCAACCAGAAAATTATCTTGGCGCAGAATGGCAATAATGAGCAGTTGCCCAACGATCTGCTTGATCAGCGCGACCAGATGCTCAAGGATCTGAACAAGCTCGTTCGCGTCAGCACCCTGACGCAAAGCGATGGCAGTCTTAGCGTGTTTATTGGCAGCGGACAGGCCTTGGTGGTGGGGGGGCAGGCCTATCAATTGCAGGCTATCAACGCCCCTGACGAGTCGGGGCGCACCACCATTGGAATTATCGGCGTGGGTGGCACGAGTCTGTCATTGCCCGAATCGCAGATTACCGGCGGCAGTCTTGGCGGATTGCTCAATTTCAGATCGCAGACGCTGGACGCGACGCAAAATTCGCTTGGCCGCATTGCGCTGACGCTGGCCCAGAACTTCAATGACCAACATCGCCTTGGGCAAGATCTGACGGGAGCATTGGGGCAAAACTTCTTCAATGTTTCTTCCCCCGCAGCGCTATCAAGCAGCCTCAATAGCGGGACAGGGACAGCCACTGTAAGCATCGATGCGGCGACAATCTCGCAATTGACGGCTAGTGACTACCGGTTGGTCTACAACGGCGGGGTCAATTACACACTGACCCGCCTATCAGACAGCACGGTCCTGGTGAACAACGCAGCCTTGCCCGCCAGCGTGGATGGTTTCACGATTGCGGTTGGCGGGGTTCCCGTGGTGGGTGACAGCTATCTGATTCAGCCGACGCGACATGGCGCCCAGAATATCGCCGTGGCGTTTTCGGACGGGCGCCAGATTGCCGCCGCCGCACCCATACGCACAGCCGCCGCGCTGAACAACACGGGCACCGCCGCCATCGGCGCGGGAACCGTGAACGCGCCACCACCAACCAATGCCAATCTCCAGCATACCGTGACATTGACATTTACCAGTGCGACGACGTTTGATGTGTTTGATGTCACGACAGCTACCACCTTGGCCAGTGGGGTTGCCTACACAGCAGGCGCGAATATCGCATACAACGGCTGGACAGCGCAGATTAGCGGCAATCCGGCGAGTGGCGATGTCTTCACTCTGGAGTCCAACGCGAACGGCATTGCCGACAATCGCAACGCGGCGCTGCTTGGTGCTCTGCAGACGCGCAACACCATGGGTGCCGGGGCCAGCTCGGTCGCGACAGCAAATTATCAATCAGCCTATGGTCAGATCGTCAGCGCCGTTGGCAGTAAAACCAACGAAGTGAAGGCTATCGGCGCCGCTCAGCAAGGATTCGCCGATCACGCGACGCAGGCCATGCAATCGCTATCCGGCGTCAACCTGGATGAGGAAGCGGCGAACCTGTTGCGTTATCAGCAGGCCTATCAGGCGTCGGCCAAGGTTCTGGACATCGCCGGCAGGGTTTTCGATGAAATTCTTGCCCTTGGCCGTTGATATGCCGATGAATGAAGGAGTGTCCCATGCGTGTTAGTACCGGAATGATTTTTGATGCGGGGGTCGCGTCAATCAATCGACAAACCGCCTCGCTGTTGCACACCCAGCAACAGGTGGCTAGCGGTCGACGGATTCTGACGCCCAGCGATGACCCGGTCGCCGCAGCCAGAGCACTGGAAGTCACCCAGGCCAGCGATGTCGTTGCCCAGTTCAAGCAGAACCAGGATTACGCTACCTCGGCCCTGGGCCTGGAAGAGACCTACCTGACAAGTACCGGAGGCATTCTGGCAAGGGCACGCGAACTTGCTGTTTTGGGCGGAAATTCGAGTCTTTCGGTTAGCGACCGGAAAAGTATCGCGACAGAATTGCGCATGCACTTTGACGCCTTACTCAACATCGCAAACTCTACGGATGGCACCGGCAACCATATTTTTGGCGGATTCATGAGTTCGACCACACCGTTCGGCGGATCGGTTGACAACATACTCGCCGGAAATGAAATTGCGTATCAGGGCGACGACGGTCAGCGCAAACTGCAAGTCTCGCCGAACCGGTTTATCGAAGTCAGCAATTCAGGCAGTGATGTGTTCAGGCGCATCCGGAATGGCAACGGCGACTTTGTCACTGGTTACACTGCTGGCAATACCGGCACGGGAGTGATCGATTCGGGCTCGGTCACCAATCAAGCAAGCTGGAATGCGGCGACCACGAAGAACATTGAGGTCCGAATGACCATAACTGCAGGCGTTACCAGCTACGATCTGGTCGATACTGCCAGTGGCGACTCGCTCCTGACCGGAGCCGCAGCACCTGCGCCTCTGGTGAGTCAGCGTTTGTTTCAACCAGGCCAGCCGATTGTTCTGCAATCCCAGGGCGCTGAGCCGGCCTTTGACCTGGGTGCCAGTCTCGCCATCACAGGTGACCCTGCGACTGGAGACAGTTTTTCCATCGTGCCCAGCAGTTCCCAGAGTATTTTTGCCACGCTGTCAAAATTGATTGGTGCGCTTGAGGCACCCGGAGCTTCGCCAGTCGCGAATACCAAGCTGTCAAACGAAATCGGCTTTGCGGTGACCAACATCGACAAAGCCAGCGACAACATCTTGCGAGTTCGTGCCCAAGTCGGTTCCCGCATGAACGAGGTTGACTCGATAGCCAATCTGACCCAGGACCTGGAATTGCAGTACCAGCAGACGTTGTCTGAATTGCAAGACATCGACTACGCCAAGACGATTACGGATCTGACGCGCAAGCAGACCAATCTGGAGGCGGCGCAGCTGTCTTTCGCCAAAATATCGCAACTCTCACTGTTCAACTATCTGCGATGATACCGTCTCGCCAGCGCCGACTTTTGCTTGCCATCGCCACAGCCTGGGGTCTCGCCGGCTGCAGTGTGCTCGATTATCCCGGGCCGACGAGTCTCGACGGAAATTTCCCCGCGCAAGGGCCAATCATCCCGGATACAACGCTCAACGTGACGAAGTCGATCCAGATTCCGTTGGAGAAAGTTGTAACCTGGGGTTTGTATGCGGGCGCTGCATGGCTGATACTCGACCCGCTCGCACCCAACTGGGAAATCGAGCAAGCAACCTTCCCCGACAGTCACTATCATTTGTCATTGAAAATGAAGCGCGTTTATACCGGCGGTGCCGGCGAAGCGCGTGTCGTGTTCCATCAGCGCGCCAAGGAATTGATGCGCCGGAATGGTTTTGATACCTACTCGGTTATTGAATACACCGAAGGGCTCGATTCGTCGATACTGGGATCGCAGCGGGTGGCACAAGGCGTGATTCAATTGACACGAATGTGAGTCGCGCCGTCATCCAGCGGCGGCGCGCAGCACGGTTTCCAGTGTCTCAAAACCTCGGCTGAAAACACCGTCCATGGCATCACCGATATAAGGCAGGGACAACATCAGCACGACAAACCCCAGTGCCAGCGTTACCGGAAAGCCAACCGCAAACAGATTCAGCGTGGGTGCGACTCTTGCCAGCACTCCCAGCGATATATTGGTCACCAGCAAGGCGGTCACCAATGGCAAGGCCAGCATCACGCCAAGCGAAAACATCATCGCCGCCGATGTCAGCAATGAAGAAAACGCTGCCGCATGAAAAGGTGTCGCGCTCACCGGCAGCAACGTGAAGCTCTCGGCCAGCAATGTCAGCATCAGCAGATGACCGTTCATGGCGAGAAAGACCAGGGCTGTCATCAGACCCAGGAACTGGGCCATTACCGGCGTCTGGCCGCCACTGCCGGGATCGAAAAACGTGGCGAACGACAGTCCCATTTGCAGGCCGATCATTTCTCCCGCAACGTCCAAGGCGGTAAACGCGATACGTAGCGAATAGCCCATCAGCACACCGATCAGCAATTGCTCGCCGAGGATGGTCAGGCCCAGCCACGATCCCGCCGGAACCGCCGGTGGCGCTGGCAGCACTGAGACGAGGGGCAGCGTGATGGCCAAGCCCGCAATCAAGCGTGCGCGCACCGGCATTGCCGCATTGTTGAACACCGGCGCCGTCGCCAGCAGGGCGAGAATTCGCGTCAGAGGGTAGATGAACAAGCCGAGCCAGGTATCGAGTTGTACCGAGCTGATGGATATCACTAGCCGATGACTCCGGGAATCGACTCGTAAAGGCGGCGCATGTAGTCGGTGATCATGGTGATCATCCATGGCCCGGCAAGAATCAGGGTAATGAATATGGCGAGGAGCTTCGGCACAAAGGACAAGGTCGCTTCGTTGATCTGGGTCGCCGCCTGAAAGATGCTGACAATGAGCCCGGTGACCAGGGCTGCAATGAACAAGGGCGCGGAAATCATCAAGGTAAGTTCCAGCGCGCCGCGCCCGATCTCGATAACCGTGGTGGGTGTCATGCGCCGAAACTCAGGACGAGCGATCCGATCAGCAGGTTCCAGCCATCGACCAGGACGAAGAGCATGATCTTGAAGGGCAGGGCGACGATGACCGGCGACATCATCATCATGCCCATCGACATCAACACCGAAGCGACGATCATGTCGATGATCAGGAACGGAATAAATACGATGAAACCGATCTGGAAAGCGGTTTTGAGCTCGGAAGTCACGAAAGCGGGGATCAAGACCCGCATCGGTATCTGATCCACCTCGGTCGGCACCGCTTCCTTGGCGACACGCGAGAAAGTTGCGAGGTCGGCGGCGCGAACTTGCTTGAGCATGAACGCCCGGAGTGGAACAGCACCCTTGTCGAGCGCTTCCTGAAAGTTGATCTTGTTTTCAGTGAGAGGCAGATAGGCATCTTTGTAGATGCGATCGCCCACAGGTGCCATGATGAAAAAAGTCAGGAACAGCGCCAGACCAACCAGCACTTGATTCGGTGGAGAAGTCTGAGTTCCCAAGGCATGGCGCAGGAGCGAAAAGACGATGATGATGCGGGTGAAGCTGGTCATCATCAGAATCAGTGCGGGCAGGAAGGTCAGGCTGGTGAGTAGCAGCAGGGTCTGGATCGACAGCGACCACTGCACGCCGCCACCCGCCGCCGGCGTACTTGTGATTGCCGGCATGGCCTGGGCAAACGCTAGGCTCGGTAAAAGCAGAAAAAGGCAAATCAGGCCCGCTCGCATGTTCAGCGTCCGCGCATGAACTTCTGCAACCAATCGGGTAGGGCTGCGGCGGCAGAGTTCGGCGCCGGCTCGGGTAGTGATTGGCGGGGTATTTCAGCAAGTGCGGAAACACGCCCCGGAGCAACTCCCAACACCAACCAGGTGCTGCCGACCTCGACTATTACGATGCGCTCACGTCCACCGACAGCCGTGGCGGAGACTATTCGCATCAATCCTGCATCGCCACGCTGCACCGTGAGTTTTTTCAACAACCAGAGGCTGCCGATCAGAAGTGCCAGAACGCCGATCAGGGCAAGAGCCATTTGTGTCAGGCTCCCGCTCGTTGAAGGGACGACAGTTGCTTGCGCCGACGCTTCGGTGGCAAGAATGGACAGACCGATAAGGACAAACAGCTGGTAGCGCATGCGCATGTGAAACCGCGCCGGACAAGGGCGCGATAGCGACGGATGAATTAACTCCAGCTTAAAGCGATTGGCGCTGGGAAAAGCCGCGAAGCAAAGGGCCTAAGCGCCGACTTATCAGCGGTTTAGTTTGCGCACGCGTTCCTGTGGCGTGATGATGTCTGTCAGGCGGATGCCGAACTTATCATTGACGACCACGACTTCACCCTGTGCGATGAGTGTGCCATTGATCAGGACATCCATAGGTTCTCCGGCCAGTCCGTCGAGTTCGACGATTGAGCCGTGGGCCAATTGCAACAGGTTGCGAATGGAAATTTTGGTCCGCCCGAGTTCCACAGTCAGCGCGACCGGGATATCCATGATCATGTCGAAACCCTGCGGTGCCGATAATTTTCCACCGGCTTCGGAAAACTGCTCGAAAATCTGCGCGGGCTGCGCCTCCGCACCAACCGCAGTTGCCGCGTCCTGTTCGCCCATGGCGGCAGCCCAGTCGTCTTCGGTAGTCTGTTGCTCTGTGCTGACGGACGGTTCTGTATCGCTCATGTTATGCCCCTGACATCGCGGCGCCCGAAGGGGCGTCTGGTGTATTGATCACGCTTCTTTTTCGGCGAGAAAACGTTCGATTTTCAGCGCGTACTGCCCATTCTGTATGCCGTAGCGCGACTCGATGACCGGCACGCCATCGACCGTGGCGAGAATGTTTTCGTCGATTGTCAGTGGAATGATGTCACCGATTTTCATGTTTACGATTTCGCCAAAAGTTACGTTTGTGGCCCCCAGTGTGGCGACCATTTCAACCTCCGCCGTCTGCAACTGCCGGGTCAGTAATCCGGTCCAGCGGTTGTCGGAAGAAGCTTGCTCACTATGCATTGCGCTGTAGAGAGTATCCCGAATCGGCTCCACCATCGAGTAGGGCAGGCAAATGTGAAGATCTGATGAATTGCCGCCAAGTTCGAGATTGAAGGTAATTGCGATCACGACCTCGGACGGTGTCGCAATATTGGCGAACTGCGTGTTCATTTCCGATCTTATGTACTCAAACTTGAGCGGGAACTCAGGTTGCCAGGCTTTCTCGTATTCCTCGAAAATGACGCCAAGCAGGCCCTGGATGATTCGCTGCTCGGTCGCCGTGAAGTCGCGGCCTTCGACGCGGGTATGGAAGCGGCCATTGCCACCAAACATGTTGTCGACAACGAGAAAAACCAAATTTGGGTCCAGCACGATCAGGCCCGTGCCACGCAAGGGCTTGGCATTAATCAGATTGAGGTTTGTCGGCACCACGAGATTGCGAATGAATTCGCTGTACTTCTGGACTTTTATCGGCCCGATGGAGATCTCGATGCCGCGATGCATGTAGTTGAACAGCCCAATGCGGAGGAATCGGGCAAACCGCTCGTTGATGAGTTCCATCGTCGGCATGCGTCCGCGAACGATACGTTCCTGGCGGCCAATGTCGTAGTTCTTGACGCCCCCGGTTTCGCCAGCTTCCGCTGGTGTTTCGTCGGCTTCCCCGGTAACACCCTTGAGCAGGGCATCAACTTCTTCCTGGGAGAGAAAATCCTGAGCCATAGTCAGCGTCTGGAAAGGGTCATAAGTTACTGGACAATGAAGGTTGAGAATAGCACGGATTGTACGGGGTCGCCGGGATCAGCGGTGTCCGCCGGAGCGGTGCCACCGCCTGTCTTGGCAGGTGATCCGAGTACCTGATTGGCAACATTGCGTAATTCGTTGGCCAGCTTTTGAACCCCGGCGGCTGTTGCAAGCTCGGTTGCCTGCTTGCTCATCAGAGTCAGGGTGATCCGATGTTTCAATTCCGGTTCGTATTGCTTCAACAAGTCCTGATCCAGGGCATTTTCGAGCCTGAATTGCACTTCAGTCTGCAAATAGGCATCTTGTTGCTCGGATTGCAGCTTGACGGTAAAGGCTTTGTCGAACTTATAGTAAGCGGGAGGCGCGCCAAGATCGGTCTTCTGTTTTTTTGCTCCTTCGCTTGATGTATCTGCGCCGCCCTCGCCGTGAGCAGGAGCATTCTTTTTCAGCATGAAAAATGCGCCGCCACCGGCCAATAGCACTACGACAACGCCGATGATGATAAATAGCATCAGTTTGCTTTTGCTCTTCGGCGGCGCAGGGCTTGCTTCAGCTTCGGTTTTTTTGGCTTCAGCCATTTCGACTCTCCAGGGTATGCTGATCAGACTGAAGAATCACGGCGTGCGTCCCGTGTCATCAGCCGCTTCCAGCTATTGCGATTCGGTCTGCGAGCGGCTAGGCGCCGCAGTGTTGCACTTTAGGCGAAGACGTCCACCATCCCGCGCCCATAGGCAGAGTGCGATCGTGCTCCGTTGCCCGCCGCATCAATGTTCAAGGCAATTTGTTCGGCGTTCTTGCGAACCAGGGCGATCTCGTCATGTTTCAGATTCGCCGCGTCCGGATCTCGGCGCGCTTCTGCGCCGACATGGGTCTGCCCGAGGGTGACTCCAGCATCGGCGAGCACCTCGCGCAAGCGAATCATAGAACTTTCCAGCGCTTCACGCACGGCAGCATGGGGTGAGACAAAGAGCGCACTGGCTCGATCACCATCAAGCGTCAAGGTCACTTCGATGCGTCCGAGTTGCGGCGGATTCAAGACTATTTCGGCCTGTTGCCGGCTATTGCTCACCATCCAGGTCAGTTTCTGGCCAAATTCATCGCGCCATCCGGCATGGCCTAGCGGGGTCTCGAGTTTCATTCCCGCTGTTGATGTTGCCGATGTCGCGGGGGCAGCGAGGGATGACGGCAGTGAGTTCGTGGTCGCGCTGTGTGCCATTTGATCCATGATGTCGGAAAAGTCTCCGCTGCCAGTCTCCTGAATTGACGGAAGTTTCCCGGTCACGCCGGTATCGGCAGCAATTGCCGCTTTGGCGGCAAGCTTGTCCGCAACGAAGCTGCGCTCTCGCAATAGCCCCGCAGAAGCTCCAACTCCACGAGGTGGTTCCTGTGCGGCAGGTGCTGGGGAGATTGGACTTGCGGTGGACGCGGATGTGGGAGGTATCAACGACCGTGACAATGGAAACTCAGGAGATTCTGACGGCAGTTGGGTGAGCAATTCGGGATCGCTCCGATCCGCTGATGGTTTGACAAGCGAGGCGGCTGTTGCAGTGCCTGTCAATGAGACTTGGTGCAGATCCCGCAAACCGAGAGACGAATCGGCTCGCAGCAGGCTCAAGACCGCGCTTGCGACCTCAGGCGGCGCGATATTGCTGGCAACAAAAACCGAGTCCACTTCCGCTGGATTTTGCTTGTCGGTATCCGCCGGGACGGTTTCGCTTCTGGATTTCAGCACCGTTGCGAATGTCGGACTCGCACCGGCATCCATGTTGTCAGGGGCGGCGTCATGCGTGCCTGGGTCTTTGCCGCGACCGGACACAGGCGGCACTGCACTGGCCGTCTGGGGAGCTATAAGAATGTCAGCCATGAGGATTGTCTTTCGGCATGAATGATCGTGGACTTGATTAAGCAAGGCTTGTGCCATGACCCAGGGCAAATCTTCCCGGATAGGTCCTAGTCAGAACTCAATCGGGTGTGCTGCTTCCGCAAGTCCTCGCGCCATGTTCGTCACTCGCTTGCTGTTCCGCGCGCTGTTCCTTGCCTGCAAGTTTGGAGCGATGCCGGTTTGCCAGCGTGTCAAATGCTTTGACGCGGCCTTGTTTTCCCATCCAGTCCTGTTGGCCGGCAAGCGTTTGTTCCTGGCTTAATGTCATCGATTGGGCGGCTGGCGCAATGGCAGCGTCGATGCGAGCGAGAAAATTGATGTAATTGTTCCATTCGCCAGGTCCTATGCCGCTCTTTGCCGCCTCCAGAAATCTTGAATAGTATTCCTCCCGGTATTCCACGAGCAGACGGTGGCGTTGCGATGCCTCCTGCTCGCCGGCAATCAATTCACCTAATTTGCGCGCCGCTTCATCAAGACGCATATGGGAGAGGTCTAGCAATGGCTGAAGAGGAAAGTGTGGAGACATGGTCGGAGAAATGGTGTGATGCTTGAATTAGGCCTTTGGCTTGGTTATTCGAATATTGCTTCAAGGCGCTGACGTGAAGCCTCGCTGCCGGCGCGCTCTGCGATGGGTTGCTGCAGAAAGGCTTCCAGCGTCGGAAAGATTGAAATGGCTCGATCGAGCAATGGGTCGCCACCGGCCGAATAGGCGCCAACTGCCAGCAGGTCGCGCGCGCGCTGATAGCGGGCATAGAGCTGCTTGAATTGGCGGACACGATCAAATTGCTCCGGCATGATCAATTGGTTCATAACGCGTGAAATGGATTGCTCGATATCAATGGCTGGATAGTGTCCGGCATCCGCGAGATGACGAGCCAGCACAATATGCCCGTCGAGAATGGCGCGTGCCGCATCTGCAATTGGATCCTGCGGATCATCACCTTCGGTAAGCACGGTGTAGAAAGCAGTAATCGAGCCACCTCCAACGGGACCGTTGCCTGCACGCTCCACCAATTGGGGTAGACGGGCGAAAACCGACGGCGGATAGCCTCGCGTGACCGGAGGCTCGCCAATGGCAAGGGCGATTTCGCGCTGGGCCATCGCGTATCGTGTAAGCGAGTCCATGATCAGTAGTACATGCTGCCCTTGGTCGCGAAAATGCTCTGCGATGGCTGTCGCGTAGGCAGCGCCTTGCAAGCGCAGCAACGGGCTGACGTCGGCGGGAGCGGCAACCACCACAGAGCGTGCGCGACCTGTACTGCCTAGGTTTTGTTCTATGAATTCCTGGACTTCGCGACCTCGTTCGCCGATCAGGCCGACTACGATCCTATCGGCCGCGGTATAGCTGGCCATCATGCCTAGAAGTACGCTCTTGCCCACGCCCGAGCCGGCAAATAATCCCAATCGCTGACCACGACCTACCGTCAGCAAGGCGTTGATGGCACGAATGCCGACATCCATGGTGTGGCGGATCGGTTCCCGCTGCAAAGGATTCAGAGGTCGGCTGGCCAAAGAACGCAAATGGTGTCCTTCCAGCGGGCCGAGATTATCCAGGGGCCGGCCATTGCCATCGACCACCCGACCGAGGAGTTCGTCACCCACCGGCAAGTGCTTGGTTCGATCCGGGGCGCGGCGCTTTGCGGGCGGGTTCTTTCCTACGATCAGAGCCGCAGGAGGCGGCTCCAGTGGCAGCACTTGAGCGCCTGGGGCCAAGCCATAGACATCCTCGGTAGGCATCATGAACAGTCGGTCACCCGAAAAGCCGACTATTTCGGCTTCAACCATTCCTTCGCCCGGCAGACGGATACGAACCGCGGCACCCAGCGGCAGTTTGAGGCCAGAAGCCTCCATGACCAGGCCGTTGATGCGCGTCAGCCGGCCGGCAACTTGCCATGGTTGAATTGCCGCGACCTGGGCACGGCACTGATCGAGGTGCTGGGCGAGCCGCTGCGGGTTCATGGCTGTTCCGGAGCGTCCTCGGCAAGCCAGGAAGTGTCTTGATCAAGCGCTGCGGTAACACGCTGCCAACGCGTGGCGAGGCGGGCATCGAGATTGGTGCCGCCCGCTTCAATGACGACATCGCCACGCTCAAGGCTGGAGTCATCCAGAATGCGATGTCCGCCACGCGTCAAATGATCATCTGTGGTTTGACGTACCCGCGCGGCGTCCAACGGATTCAGGTGAATGGTTGCATGTAGCGCGGGTAATTGGCCCAAAGCTTCGTGAATGACATCGAGAATGATCTCGGGACGTAGTTTGACAGTCTGATGAGTGATTTTGCGGGCGATTTCGAGCGCAAGCGCCAGCAACTCATTACCTACGGCATGCTCAAGTTCAGCAATCCCGGAATCGAATCGGGAAATGATCTGGCCCAATTGGTTGGCCAGTTCTCCTTCAATTTTTTGCGCCTGCTCAGTTCCCGCAAGCAAGCCTTCCGCATGGCCGGCGTCGTACCCTGCCTGAAAGCCTTTTTGTCCCTCGGATTCGCGTGATCGGGTGCCGTCGACCTCGGCATCAGCCGGAGCGGCAACTTTGCCGATTGTTGTGATGCTGGCTTTGGCTTGGCTGGGACCGTTGAAACTCTCCAGTTCCCAAGGTTCCCATGTGGCACGTGAATTGGTGTTGCTCATAGCGATCAATCCGAAAGAATATCGAGGCTTTCTTTCAGCCTACCAATAGTGGGTTGAATGATTACTTGGTTGTCTCCCGAGATTAAATCCTCTCATGGGCGAGGCGTTTCGTTAATCCGTGAATGACGCAGGATGTTGCGGTATATACGTAACCGAACAGACCAAGCAGACCCAGCGCCTTCATCGTTGGACGAAGATTCACTCCTACCAAATATGCATCGATCAAACCAGTATAGGAGAGTATTTCGAAGTCGCAAGGATTGTGTCCAATGCGCGCGCAAACGCACACTAACGCCGGATATCAGACGAAGGCGTCGCCCTCGCCCCCGCCACCAAGCTGGATCTGTCCTTCCTCGGCCAGGCGTCGGGCGACCTTGAGGATTTCTTTTTGCTCATTTTCAACTTCCGAAAGACGCACCGGACCTTTTGACTCGAGGTCTTCCCGGAGCATTTCGGCGGCGCGTTGCGACATGTTTTTAAATATCTTTTCGCGCAGTTCCGGCGACGCCCCTTTCAAGGCAATGATCAGCGCATCGGATTGCACTTCACGCAGCAGCAATTGAATTCCGCGATCGTCAACATCCAGCAAGTTCTCGAAGATGAACATTTCGTCGAGGATTTTTTGCGCCAGGTCCGCATCGTATTCGCGGACGTTGTCAATAATGGCGGTTTCATTGGACTGACCGACAAAGTTGAGGATTTCTGCGGCGTGCCGAATGCCGCCGATGGCGGTTTTCTTGGCGCTGACCGCGGCGCCGGAGAGAATTCGTGTCAGCGCTTCGTTCAGTTCGCGCAAGGCGGTTGGCTGTACTCCATCCAATGTCGCGATACGCAGCAGGACATCATTACGCAAGCGATCGGTGAACTGCTTGAGAATATCGCCCGCATGATCGTATTCCAGATGCACGAGTATGGTGGCGATGATCTGCGGGTGCTCATTGCGAATCAGGTCGGCTACGCTGGCCGCATCCATCCATTTCAGTCCTTCAATGCCAGCCGTGTCGTTGCCCGACATGATGCGACTGATGATGCCCGCGGCGCGATCATCTCCCAGGGCCTTGGTCAGCATGGCCTTGATGGTTTCGTTGTCGATTGAAACCGGCGCGCCCTTGGCCGACTGCGCCGTGAATTCATCGATGACCGACTCGATGCGCACGCGCTCGACCTGTTTCAGCGCAGCCATGGCGTGACCCAGCTTCTGGACTTCTTTTGGTCCGAGGTTCTTCAGTATTTCGGCGGCTTCATCCTGGCCCAGCGAGAGCAACAGAATCGCGCTCTTCTCGATGCCTTCGCTTTCAGCGCTCACTGCCGCCGACCCAATCCTTGATCATGCTGGCCACGGCCTTGGGGTCCTGCTTCGCCATTTCGCGAGCGGCGGCAAGCTTGCCTTCATAGCTCATCTGAGCCATGTGCGAGCGTGTTTCGGAACCAGTTTCCGCATGCACCGGAGCGGGAGGGACGGCTTCCATGAGTTTCTCCAGCAATGGTTTCAAGATGCGGGTCCACAACCAGTAGATGATGCCCAGGATGAGCAAGTATTTGCCCAGTTCTTTAAGCGTCGACATGAGTTCGGAATTCGCCCAGAGCGGGATATCGGGAATGATCTCCTTTTCTATCGTCGCAAATGGTGCGTTGGCCACATTCAGGGAATCGCCGCGCTCTTTGTTAAAACCCACGGCCTCGCGTGCAAGTTCCGTGATTTGCTTGATATCAGCCGCTGTGAGCGGCAGCGGCTTGGGTTTCGCAGGGTCTTTTTTGTAGTTGACCACCACGGCGACAGACAGGCGCCGAATTCCGCCCGGGGCATTCTTGGTATGGCGGATCGACTTATCGACTTCGTAGTTGATGGTGGCATTTTTACTGTAGTTCCGATCGGCTGCGGTGTCACCTTCGAGGCTAACACCGGCCGCCGCCGCACCTGGAGTTGCCGTTGCCGGAGCGGGCGGCTGATTGCTGAGTGCGCCGGGAATGCCGGCCGCCGGCGGAGAACCATTGCCGGACTCGGCAATTTGCTGGCTGCGGATGACGGTATCCGGGCTGGGATTGGGCTTGAATGTTTCCGCGACATGGTCAACTTGCGCAAAGTCTATATCCGCAGCGACTTGGGCCCTGACATTGCTGTTGCCGACAATCGGCGCAAGAATTGCCTCGATATTCCTTACGTAACCGGTTTCGATCTCTCGTACGTACTTGAGCTGGGAGGCGTCGAGTCCTGCATCGCGCGAAGGATCTTTCTGCTGCGAGAGCAGGGCACCCTCCTGGTCGATCACGCTCACGTTCTTGGGAAGAAGTTGCGGCACGCTGGAGGCAACCAGATTGACGATGCCGACCACCTGCGCAGGCTCCAGTCGGCGCCCGGCATAGAGGCTGACCAGCACCGAGGCCGAAGGTTTCTGGTCATCGCGCAGGAAAGCGGATTGCTTGGGAATGGCCAGGTGCACTCGCGCACCCTTGACGGCAGCCAGTGACTGAATAGAGCGCGAAAGCTCACCTTCCAGCCCGCGCTGGTAGTTGACCTGTTCGGCAAACTGGCTGATGCCGATTTTCTGATTCTCAAGCAACTCGAATCCGACCAGGCCGCCCTTGGGCATTCCCTGCGCTGCCAGGCGCAGGCGCGTGTCATGAACGACAGCTTGCGGCACAAGGATGGTGTGGCCGCCCTCGCTGAATCGATAGGCAATGTTTTGCTGCTGCAGGGCGGCGACTATCTGGCCACCATCCTTTTCATCCTGGATGGAAAACAGCACGGCGTAAGATGGTTCGCGGGCCCAAAGCAAACCGCCGATCATGATCGCCAGGAACATGGCGGTGCCGATCATGGCGATGAACTTCTGCCGGGCATCCATGCGAATGAATGCATCAAGTGATATCGGGAACGGGTTTGCGGCCGTTGCGGTTTCTGCCATGTTGTGCGGTGTGTCCAGATTTCAGTCAATATTTCGGGTCAATTCGCCTGCGTGCAAAGTATGAACTGCCGCGCCAAGCCTGGTTCCTGAAAGAAGCGGCAATTTTTACCGGCATATCGCATCCCGGAAAGCCGCCTATCTTCTTGTTTGCAGGCCGTGATTCTGCCATCATCAAGTCATGCCACCCTCGCCAGTCCCCATCGCGCCAAGTCTGGATCCTGCGCCATCGCCCCAGGTCGCGCCACAGGAAGCTCTGCGTCTGGCCGAAGCGTTTCACATCTTCAGCCAGGCGTCAGAGGAACTGGCGGGTGCCTACAGCGAATTGCAGGGCCAAGTTTCGCGCTTGAGCGAGGAGCTTGCTGCGGCAAATGGGGCCTTGCGCCAGCAGTATCAGGAGAAAGCCGCGTTGACCGAGCGGCTGAGCCTGTTGCTCGACGCCTTGCCTGCCGGCGTGGTGGTGCTCGATGACGCCGGTACCGTGGTGCAAATCAATCCCGCCGCCAGCCGTTTCCTGGGTGGCGTAAAAGTCGGCGCTGGCTGGACGGCGATAGAGTCGGAGACGCTGTCGCCAGGCGACACCCCGGGGGAGTTCCTTGGTGGCGAGCGGCGCCTGGCCATTGCCGTGACTCCGCTGGATTCGGCGGGCGGTCGCATCGTGCTGCTGAACGACATTACCGAAGCCCAGGCCTTGAAAACGCGGGCCGAGCGCAACCAGCGTCTGGCGGCAATGGGTGAAATGGCGGCCCAGTTGGCGCATCAGTTGCGCACGCCATTGGCTGCCGCGCTGCTGTATGCCGGCAACCTGGAAAACCCGGAACTTTCCGCCACCAGTACCCAATCCATCGCAAATAAAACCGTGGCGCGCCTGAAGCACATCGAACAATTGATCCAGAACATGCTCTTGTTTGCCCGCGGCGAAGCCCTCGGTCGCGAACGTTTTTCGGTGACGGAATTACTGGGAGAGCTGGCGCAAAACTTCGAGCCCTTGGCCCAGACCCGCGGCGTTCGCTTCATGGTGACCGATGACAGCGGCGGCGCGCCTCTTACGGGCAAGCGCGAATCACTGGTGGGCGCTTTGACGAGCCTCCTGGAGAACGCCTTGCAGGCGCTTGATGGTGTGAATGAAGGCTGTATCGGGCTGTCCGCTCGACGCAAGGAAGGCGTGGTTTATCTGGCGGTGCGGGACAATGGCTGCGGTATGGACAGGGCGACCGCCGCCCGTTTGTTTGAACCTTTTTACACTACACGTAGTGACGGCACAGGCCTCGGTCTTGCCATTGCACGTGGCGTTGCGCGAGCCCATGGTGGCGGAATCGAAGTCGTGTCCGACCCGAGTGCGGGAGCCGAATTCATCCTGAGTCTGCCATGTCCGGAAAACTGAAAATCCTGGTCGTCGAGGACGACGACGCCTTGCGCGACGCGCTGCAAATTACCCTGGAGTCGGCCGGTCATGATGTAGCTGGCGTCGACGGTGGCCCAGCGGCACTTGAATCGTTGAGACGCAAGGCCTGCAACATGGTGGTGTCGGATCTGCGGATGAGCCCGATGGATGGGCTTGCCCTGCTGGCAGAAATCCGCAGCCGCCACCCGGGCTTGCCAGTGTTGTTGATGACAGCCTTCGGTGATGTCGACAAGGCCGTGGCGGCGATGCGAGGCGGCGCCTGTGATTTCATGCTCAAGCCCTTCGAGCCCAAGGCGCTGATTGATCAGATCGCCCGCTATGCGACGCCACCACCGCCTCCGGATGGTGTCATTGCAGTCGATGCGAAGACGCACTCCACCCTGTTGCTCGCCGCACGGGTGGCGAGGACCGATGCCACGGTGCTGCTGACGGGCGAATCGGGTGTCGGCAAGGAAGTCTTTGCGCGTTACATCCACGATCAGTCGCCTCGATCGAAGGGCACCTTTGTCGCCATCAACTGCGCGGCAATACCCGATACGCTGCTTGAGGCGACACTGTTTGGTTACGAAAAAGGTGCGTATACAGGTGCCCAGACCGCCCAGGCCGGGAAATTCGAACAAGCCAATGGCGGCACCC
Source organism: Burkholderiaceae bacterium (assembly GCA_021738065.1). GTDB lineage: Bacteria > Pseudomonadota > Gammaproteobacteria > Burkholderiales > Rhodocyclaceae > Sulfuritalea. The sequence goes on along the minus strand of JAIPCT010000008.1, from coordinate 30,708 downwards.
TGTTGCTCGACGAAATATCCGAAATGCCGCTGGGCCTGCAGGCCAAGTTGTTGCGCGTACTGCAGGAGCGCGAAGTGGAGCGCGTCGGCGGCAAAAAACCTGTGGCGCTGGATATTCGCGTTTTGGCCACATCCAATCGGGACATGGCCGGAGAAGTCCGCGCGGGGCGGTTTCGTGAAGATCTGTTCTACCGGCTCAATGTTTTTCCGCTGGAAATTCCGCCGCTGCGCGAACGGCCCGGGGATATCCTGCCCTTGGCACGCCGGATACTGGCAAAAATGGCCGCTGCGGCACGACGCACGGCAGGATTTGCCGCTTCCGCCGAGGCCCGGCTGCTCGCCCATGGCTGGCCGGGCAATGTCAGGGAGCTGGAAAATGTCGTTCAGCGCGCGCTGATTGTCGAGCCGAGCGAGATCATCAGCGCAGAGGGTCTGCCGGAGTATTTGGCCACACTTGCAAAATCGGCAAGGTCACCGGGCGAGGAGGGCGCAGCCGCTTCGCTGACGGCGCGTCCGGTCCAGTCAGCTGCTTTGAACGCAAACCCTGTCACAGAGAGCGTTCCAGCGAATATGAAGGCGCTTGAACGGCAGCATATCTGGGATACTCTGGTCAGTGTCGGCGGATCGCGCAAGAAGGCTGTTGAGGTGCTAGGGATATCGGAACGCACTCTGAGAAACAAGCTGAACCAGTATCGCGCGGAAGGTTTTTTCAATGAAGCAGAAAAAGACTGAGTTAAATGAACGCTCTGGCACGATGGTTGCTTTTTCAATTCTGATCTTTTAATCACTCAGCGACCAAGTCATGACAAATCCTGCGAAGAATTTCGAGCGAAGCGAGCTGATCCGTAGCCCCGCCCTGGGGCGGGGATGGGGGTGGGGGGCCTTCAATTCGTTTTCCCGGCCGAGCGTCAAGATTCTTCATCGAAGCCTTCCCTGTTGGGTTCCGGCTTGACCGGCTTAGGGTAAGCTTAGCGCCATGGCCATCGACACACGTCAATTGGAACAGATGATCTCCGAACTTCGTTCGACATCGTCTCTTGCGAGCGGAAAGACCGGAGGCAAAAATGAAGCGCCAGCCGGCGGTCCGGATTTTGCCGAGGTGCTGAAGAGCACGATCGATCAGGTCAATGCCGCGCAGCAGGATGCCCACAAAATGGCCGAGGACTTTTCGGTTGGCCAGAGCGACGTCAATCTGCAGGACGTAATGATCAATCTTCAGAAAGCCAGCCTGTCCTTCCAGCAAATGGTGCAAGTGCGCAATAAGCTGGTCTCGGCCTATCACGACATCATGAATATTCAGGTCTGAGGGCGCACTGCCCGCGAAGCCATTTGTCGGCTGTGTTCATGCCCGACGCTTGCCTTCTCTGAAACACGGTTTGGCCGCGGCAGCTCGCTGAATCACAAATCCGTATCAATGCAGAACGTGCCTTGCTTTGGCGGCAAAGCACCGGATCGCTCCAGCAGGTCGCGCCTGACCCGCTCGGTTCAGGTTTCCAGCACCCACTAAAGATTTTGGCTGCCGTGCCGTGAATTGGGATGCGCCATCAATGAATTTTGGGGAAACCATGTCTGTACTTCCTGCATCAGCCGCTATTGGAGTTTTCGTCCTGATCATCGGTTTGCAAGGAACCGCAGTGGCCGGCGGTTGGCAAAAAGTTGCTGCCGGGAAAAACGAAACCATCGAGATGGATATGCTCAGCGTATCCCGAAGTGCCGCGAGTGCCACGGCCTGGAGCCGGATCCGACTTGATCGGAACGTCAGCGATGCCAGCGGTAGTTATGACTCCATTCGGGCGCTGATTCAGTATGACTGCGCGGGACGTCGTTTCACGACATTGCGCCGCGCCTACTTCAACAGCGACACACCGTTGCGCGATGAGGAAGTGTCGCGTCAGCGAGCCAATCGGGTTGAGGTCGGCAGCGTCGATGAGCGTCTGCTCAGCTTGGCCTGCGTAGCTGTCACCAAAGGCGGGTTGCCCGCCGAGGCTGGCATCGGCGCTGAGGCTGAAGTTAAGATTCTGCTTCAGCAGGAGGCTGAACGGCCCGCGGCGATGCACGCCGATATGCGTACGCTGGCGAATTCGCAACCGACGCCCAAGCTAACGCCGGTTGCCGATACCACCCCCGTGGTCGCGGCTGGCAAGCCAAAAATGATCATTCTGCCTGCGATCGACAAGGCAGCTGCGGACAGGGCTGCAATGGATATGACGGACGCCGGTGGCAAAGTTGCTGGCAAGTCGAAAGCGGAGGCCCCCATATCGAGCCCCAAAGCAGCACCGGAGCGGGCTCAAGCGCCGCTCGCGGCGCCGATTCGGGAACCTGGCGCGCCTCCGCCGGCGGAAAATGCGGCCGACAAGCGCCTGCGCGAACTGCACTACGCGACTTCCGGACCGCCCAGGCGAGCGAAGAAAAAGGCTCCGGAAACTCAAACGAACGTGCCGGATGCAGTTACGGTGCCAAAAGCCGTCAAGTGGTCTTACGAGGGTGAGGGCGGACCGGCGAACTGGGCGCAATTGCGTTCAGACTACGCCACCTGCGGCAACGGCCAGCGTCAGTCGCCAATCGACATCCGGGAAGGGATCAAGGTTAACCTTGAAGACATCAAGTTTGACTACAAACCGACACAGTTCCGCATAACGGACACCGGGCATACCGTGGAAGTTCATGTCGGCCACGGGATGGGACTGACGGTAATGGGAAAACGCTACGAACTGCAACAGTTTCACTTCCATCGTCCCTCGGAGGAACGCGTCAACGGTCGGGCTTATGACATGGTCGTGCATCTGGTGCACAGGAATGACGAGGGACAATTGGCGGTGGTCGCCATACTGCTGGAGAACGGCAGCGAGCATCCGCTGATACAGACACTATGGAACAACCTGCCGCTGGAACGTGAAACCGACGTAACGCCGGACGATGTCATCGATCTGAACAAACTTCTGCCGGAAGGCCGCACTTACTGGACCTACATGGGATCGCTGACGACGCCGCCCTGCAGCGAAGGCGTGCTGTGGATGGTGATGAAACAGGCTGTTCAGATTTCTCCCGAGCAAGTGAGCATCTTCTCGCATGTGTATCGCAACAATGCCCGTCCGGTACAGGCGGCGAACGCGCGACTGATAAAAGGATCGCGCTGATCACGGAGCGAACTTCGATCGAGGCGGGCAGCCCCGGGGTTTGATATCTCGGTTAAAGTAGCGATGCTCTTTGGCCTCCAACGGTACCGAAGATGGATGGTGGAAATCCACCGCATGGAGACTGGCAGCAAAGGATTTTGAACACGTCATGAATGGAAACCCAGGGAGCAGTCAGATGTTTGCGGAAGCGCGCAATTGGAAACGCTCGCGTGTGTTCGTTGCACTGCTTTCAAGCCTGCTACTCGCGGCGTGCGGCGACAACCAGATGGCTTTTTTCAAAGGCGATGACCCCAGCCAGTCAATATCTCTGGTGCGCGAGCAGTCCTACGCCGGTGGCCCCTGGCAATCAACCCTGATCGTCGCTGCCGACCCTCGATGTCAGCGGCGCTATTCCCTAAAAACTTTAACCGCCGATCAACTCCGAATCGATGTGTACCGGCCCGAGGCTGGTGTGTATATCTTTTTTGCGGACAGACGTTGGCATGTCACATCTTTCGAAAACTGCGCTTTTCAAACCTACGAAAAGCCGCCGCCGGAACCGGGGGAACTGATCGGCAGTTTTCAAGTCGAGAGTGACCTGCTGCGATTTGTCGGGAAGAGTTCCGGCGGAAGATCCTCCCGCGGTGTCGCCGCAGCACCGGAGGTCGGTCGGTGAGCCGCGACGCGAAATGCTTTGAACTGGACTTGGGTTTTTTGAAGGCACCGGCGCAACTGCTTTCGTCACCTGAGTTGGTAGGAGGTGTCGGGTCGGAGCGCGTTTATACCGCCAACCGCAAAAACATCGGCCAAGGCCGCGTGACTTCCGGAAACTCCGCATGTTGAAGAAAATAGGTGTCGCGAGCCTGCGTCGCGGAATGTATGTTCATGAGCTGTGTGGCTCGTGGATGGAACATCCTTTCTGGCGCTCCAAATTCACGCTGAAAGATGCTGACGATCTTCGCCGCATTCGGGAAAGCGGCATCAGCGAACTCTGGATCGACACCGGCAAAGGCCTTGACGTCATTTCCGAGGAGGCACCGGTGAAAGGCGAAGCCGAGGTCGAGGTGGAGGTGGACACAACCTTGGCAAAAACGGAGATTCGCAATCCACCCGCAAGAACTACCGAGAAGGTAGATATTGGCGAGGAGATGCGAAAAGCATCCCGGATTTGTGAGCAAGGCAAGGCCGCAGTGGTTTCGATGTTTCAGGAAGTTCGCATGGGTCAGGCGATTTCAACTGATGCCGCGGGAGCGCTGGTAGAAGACATCTCCAGTTCGGTGATGCGCAATCCGGGCGCACTGATCAGCCTGGCGCGACTGAAAACCGCCGACGATTACACCTACATGCATTCTGTCGCGGTATGCGCGCTGATGGTGGCTCTGGCTCGTCAATTGGGACTGGACGAGGCAAGCACGCAAGAACTGGGATTGGCGGGACTTCTGCACGACCTGGGCAAGGCACTGATGCCGATGGACGTTTTGAACAAACCCGGCAAACTGAGCGATGAAGAGTTTGCCATCATCAAGGGCCACCCCGAGGCGGGGCACAAGATTCTGGTTCAGGGCGCAGCAGTGGGACCGATTCCGCTGGAAGTCGTGCTGCATCATCATGAAAAGATGGATGGCAGCGGTTATCCCGGCCGGCTTAAAGGCGAGGAGCTCAGCCTGTATTCTCGAATGGGCGCCGTGTGCGATGTGTATGACGCGATTACCTCGAATCGACCCTACAAAAATGGATGGGGGCCCGCGGAATCGATTCGCAAAATGGCGGAATGGTGCAATGGCCATTTCGATGAACGGATTTTTCAGGCCTTCGTCAAATGCATTGGGATTTATCCGATCGGGTCACTGGTGCGATTGAGTTCGGAGCGCTTGGCCGTGGTCATCGACCAGTCGGAGAAGTCGCTGCTGATGCCGCACGTGAAGGTGTTCTTTTCGACAAAGTCGAAAACCCATATTTCTCCCGAACTCATTGACCTGTCGGATTCTCTCGTTAAGGAAAAGATCGTCAGCCGCGAAGACGCGGGTGCCTGGGGTCTGACAAATATCGAACAGTTCTGGGTACCCTAGTGTGTCGCCGTGTCGCCAGCGCCGACTTTTGGCGACCGCCACGCGGCGCTGCGGGACAGAAACGGGATTGGATCTTGAATGCACCGAAGCTTGACCCAGGCGAGAGCTGGCCGGCAATAGATTCGTCCGGGCCGCATCCGCTGCGCTCCGCTTTGCTGGCACAAGGTCTCGGTACTTTGGTGGCGGCGAGTGCGGTGTGGATGATATTGCCTTCACCGCTCGATCATCCGTTGGCGCTTGCATCGCTCCAGGGTTTCTGCGCCATGCTTGTCGCCTGGGGGCTGCGGGCGCCGGTCTGGTGGCGAATCATCCATCTGATCTTCATGCCGCTCGTTGTACTCGCCCGTGGCCTTGAATTTCCTGCAGGGTTCTGGCTCGGCGGTTTTATTTTTCTCTTGCTGGTTTTCTGGCGTACCGATACCAGTCGGGTACCTCTGTATCTGACCAACCGCCAGAGCTGCAGGGCGCTATTGACCTTGCTGCCGGCAAAAGCCTGTCGCGTTGTCGATCTGGGCTGCGGCGACGGCGGTCTGCTGCGTTTTCTGGCGCGTGCGCGCCCGGATTGTCTGTTTGTGGGGGTCGAACATGCGCCGCTGACCTGGGCCTGGGCCAGGTTGCGCGCGTTCGGCTTCCACAATATTCGCGTTCGTCGAGAAAGTATCTGGACTCACTCGTTGGCCGCCTACGACCTTGTCTATGTGTTTCTTTCGCCAGTGCCGATGGGTCGGCTCTGGGCCAAGGCCAGGGAGGAGATGGCACCCGATGCCTGTCTGGTCAGCAACAGTTTCCCTGTTTCCGGACAGGAACCGCTGTCGGTTATCGATGTTGACGACAGGCGTCGGACGCGGCTTTTTGTTTATGCGAAGCACTCTTCGGAGCCGTAGCTGATGGCCGGGTGTCTGGTTTCTTGGGCGTGTATCGCGGGCGGGAATAGAATGTGGGTTGCGCTTGGCCGGCTTTGCGGAATAGTCGGCAACGACCAAGCGGAACTGCAATGACCCGGCAACATCGCGGTGCTGTCCGCCAGTCTTCCGGCGCGAGTTTGGTTGCTGGTGCTGAATCAAGTATTTATAGGTGAATCATGGCTGAAACCACCAAGTTGTCCGAGATAGAAGTCGCTCGCGAAACCCTGCGCCGCCTGGCGATGACCAAGGTGCCGCCGACGCCGGACAACTACCGCGCTCTGTACTTCGAGATATCCGGCGCTCCGGCGACGACGGCATTTCCCGAGCGGGAATTCAAAGCCGTCCTCGCCGCCCTGCCGCGAGCGAACCAGGAGCAGAATCGGTTTTCTCGCCAACTTGAAACCGCCATCGCTGACGGCAATTGGGACGGCGTCGGCGCGCTGCTCAAGGAATTCATTGGCAAGCTTGGCAGTGAACAGTCGCAGTGGCCCGGCTTGATTCGTGATCTGCTGCATCAGCTCGATACGCATCACGCCGGCTTGACCGCCGCCAAGAAGAAGGAAGCGCTCGATCATGTCTTGTCCGTTTCCGGTACCCCGGAGCTTCTGCTTACCCGGTTGTTGTCGCTGATTCGATCATGGGCACTCAATCCGGCGGCTGAAAAGTCCGCAGCTTCAGCTTCTAGTCCAGCTTCTACTCCGGCTCCGGCTACAGCTACGGGTGTGACCCCAGCGGCCGCAACACCATCGGCCACGCCCAAAGCCCAGACGGCACCGCCGGCCTGGGCAGGCGGCATTGTTGAATTGCGGGAAATTATTGCGCAACTGCTCGACAATACACTCTCGATCATTCTGCGCGACAAACCAGATCTGGCGCGGGAGACGGCCGAAATATCAGCTGCCGTGAAGGCGGCAAAAGATGCCGATGCGCTGAACGGCCTTTCGGAGCGCCTGAAAAAACTATGCTATCGGGCGCACTTCATCGCCGAAGATCAGGCCGAGATCAGTACCGGATTGATCCATCTGGTCCAGCTCATCATGGAGAACATCAGCGAACTGGTCGTCGAGGACCAGTGGCTGTCGGGTCAGATCGACTCGGTTCGCGAGCTTGTTTTGCAGCCACTGGATTTGCGCCGCCTGGACGATGTCGAACGACGCATGAAGGATGTGATCGTCAAGCAAAGCTCGCTCAAACAGAATCTGAATGAAGCAAAAAACCGGCTCAAGACCATGCTATCGACATTCGTTGATCGCCTGGCAGGATTTTCCGAGACCACCAGTGACTATCACGGCAAGATTGAGGTGTTCTCGCACAAGATAAGCAAGGCGCATGATATTTCGGAGCTCACCGATGTGCTCGACGAAGTGATGCGCGAAACCCGCATTGTGCAAATCGATGCCGCGCGCTCACGCGATGAGCTGAACGACATGCGCAACAGGGTGATCGAAGCGGAGCAGATTGTTTCGCGCTTGCAGGACGAACTGTCCAGCGCCAGCGAACTGGTTCGTCACGATGCCTTGACCGGCGTACTCAATCGCAAGGGACTTGATGAAGCGCTGGAGAAAGAAATCTCGCGCCTGCAACGCCAGGGCGGAATGCTCAGCCTGGCCATGCTTGACATCGACAACTTCAAGAAACTCAACGATACGCTGGGACATTTTGTCGGCGATGCGGCCCTGGTGCATCTGGCGAGCGTTGTTCAGGAAACGATTCGACCGCAGGATACCTTGGCCCGCTACGGTGGTGAGGAGTTCGTCGTTCTGTTGCCCAGCACCTCGATGACCGACGCGGTCGCCGCCATGACACGGGTTCAACGCGAGCTCACCCGGCGGTTTTTTCTGAACAAGAATGAAAAAATACTGATTACGTTCAGTTGCGGTGTCGCGGAGACACGGATTGACGAAGATCCCTATGAAACGCTGAAACGGGCCGATGCTGCCATGTACCTGGCAAAACGCGCCGGAAAGAACCGTGTTGTTCCTGCTTAGTGCGTGTCAAAAAGCGGTGTCAAAATGAGCGGAACGCCATCGCGGACATGCGTTCTTCCGATCCTGTACGGCGTACTGCAGCTCGAGCCTGAATCGCCTGGAGTGCGCTGATACGCAGGTCAGAGGCGATGCCCGATTATTGTCTGGCCCTTATTGTCTGGCCCGGTGTGCGCAACACGGTTAGAACCCGCATCAGGGCGCCTGGCGGCCGGAAATATCGGCAGATCCGTTGTTGCGAAGCGACCGGGCAACGTTTGCCCGCAGAGTTTGCGCATTGGATTACATCTGCGTGTTGTTTCCGCCTGCGCCAGTTGAGCTGTTTTCTGTAGATGCTAGGAGATTTCTGACAGTCATGAAGGCATCCTTGGTTCCACTCGGATCTTCAGCGCTGCTGGGGATTCTTCGTGCCGCGCTCGAAAGCGCGGTGATCGAACGTGGCGCGGCCCAAGGTCTGGAGTTGTTCGGGAATGCCGGCGATTTCTGGGGCAGTTTACCGTTGGCGGAATTGCAGCGCATGGCGGCGGGCGGCAATAGTGGCGCGCAAGCAGAACTGGCCTGGCGTCATGCGACAGGTGATCGCGCCAGAAAAAGTTCAACGGATGCCGTGCGCTGGGCCGTGCGCAGCGCCGAGGCGGATTGCCCGGCTGGCGTTGCGGTGCTGGCTTGGCTGCTGTTTCACGGGCAAGGCCTGCCCCGCGATCACTCCGAGGCGGGGCGCTTGTTCGCGCGGGCTGCCGCCAAAGATGTGCTGTTGGCCCACTACTGGCTCGGGCGAATGCGCTATTTCGGCATTGGGCTGAGTCGTGATTTTGGGCAGGCAGCGAGCAGCTTGCAGCGAGCTGCGAGGCAAGGACATGCCGCTGCGCTCGACTTGTTGGCGCGTTGCCATTATTTTGGCCGCGGGGTCGAGCAAGACCGCGCTGCAGCCGTTCGACTGTGGCGTGAAGCCGCCAGCGGTGGTATTGCCAGCGCGAGTTTTTGTCTCGGGATGTGCCTCTACGTGGGTGAGGGCACGGTCTCCGATCATGCCGCGGCGGTGACGCATTTCAAGGAAGCCGCTGACAAGGGCGTCACCGGGGCGATGCTGTTGCTTGGGCAATGTGCGAATTTCGGTCTCGGCATGACGCGCGATCCAGAAGCCGGCATGGATTGGTATCGGCGGGCAGCCCGGAACGGCAGCCGAGATGCCGAGTTCGAACTGGGAGAATGCTTTGCCTATGGTCTGGGCAGTGGCGGACGCGATTTGTCCGAAGCCTTGCGCTGGTGGCGTGCGGCGGCGCGACACGGACATGTGCGGGCTCATCTCAAGATAGCTCACGCCCATCGCTGGGGAGATGGAGTCGCCGAGAACAAGCCACTGGGAGTGAGCTGGTATCGTCGCGCTGCTGAACTGGGCGATGCGTCGGCCTGGGTCTGGCGGGGCGAATGCCATGAACGCGGCGAGGGCTGCAGCGTCGATCCGGTTGCCGCGCGTGATGCTTATTTCTCCGCTGCCAAGGGGGGTGACGTTCATGGCAAGGCGGAATATGGCCGTTGCCTGTTGTTGGGCATTGGTGGCGAAGTTTCCGTGGAGCGTGGCGAAGCGCTGCTGCAAGAGGCAGCCCGGGAGGGCTGGGTACAGGCCAGTCGGGAGCTTGAGCGTTACTGGTTCGAGCGCGGCCAGTCGCTACTGTATGACACAGTGGACGATGGCGGTTTCCCGCAGGCGGTGAGCTGTTTCCGGGGTGCGGCGGCGAGCGGCCATCGCCGTGCCATGTTCCTGTTGGCCGAGTGCCTCCGGCATGGCACGGGCTGTGCCATCGATCTCGCCGAGGCGCTGGTCTGGTATCGCAAGGCCGCCGTTCTGCCGGAAGTGAAAGTGATACTCGGCGATATCTATTATTTTGGGCAGGGCGTCAAACGCGATCTGCCCGAGGCATTTGATTGGTACCAACAGGCCGCACTGGGCCATACCGATGCCTACGCCATGTACAGTTGCGGCTACTGCTTGTTGCGTGGCGAAGGTGTCGGGCGTGATGCGGCGACTGGTGCGCAGTGGCTGCGCCGCGCCGCCATGCTTGGCGAACTCGATGCCTGTTACGAGTTGGCCATGCTCTACCATCGCGGCGAGGGCGTGAAACAAAGCCTGCGCCTGGCATCCAAATGGCTGCGGGTGGCCGCTGGGCAAGGGCATGCGGCATCCCGCGCGAGCCTGACTCGAATGAAACATGGCGAAGCGCCCGCTTGAGCGCCTGGCTTCGGAATCGCGTCCAATCTCACCATCGAAGCCCTCAGCCGCGGTCAACCGGGCAGCGATGTCGTAGTTGTTCGAGAGACGCGTCGAGTTGTCCCTCCATTTCGGCGAGGAGATCGCGCCCCTGACGGCTGGCCTGGCGGACAGCGATGTAAAGCTCATACAAGCGCGAACCAAAAATCCGATGCAGTTCGCGTTCAATTTCGCTCAGGCGCGAGCGCAGACTCTCCACTTGATGTCGCAAAGTCGGTGCTGACGGTACGGCGGTCGATGTCGCGCCGGCGACGCCATCCTCCGCTGACGCACCGCGTCCTTCCGCCCACAAGGCGGCGATCTCATGCAAGGCGTTTTCATCGCCATGGCGATAAGCGCGATTGGCCTCGCTCATCAAACGGGTACGCCAGGTTCGATCGTCGTCATCGACCGCGCGATCGGGATGAATTTGCTGGGCGATCTTGCGAAACAAACGCTTGATTTGGTCGCTCGGATGAAACGCGGGAGCGTCATCAGCGGTTGCTTCGGTGTACTGCTGTGATTCACGCGCCGACTGATCTGCCTGTTGCTTCAGTTTTTCCGCAGCAGCATGTGCTTGTGAGTCTGCCGGAGCCCGTTCGGCCTCGCTGCGCGCCAATCGAGCTTGCAGAGCATCGACTTCAGCCATGCGGCTGCCGATTCTGGCGTAGTACTGATGCATGAATTCGACCACTTCTGCCTGTACGGTTGCCAACTCCAGTTCCAGATCGGCTATATCCCGGGTGAGTTGGTTCCGTTCCATCACCAAACGACCTTGCACATCCTCCAGGACGACGGCGTGCTGTTGGGATAGGTCGCTGCGCATCCCGATGCGCAGCAGGCCGCCGGCCGCCGCGATGAGTTGCACCGGAGCGTCACAGCGATAGAGCACCGTGATATCGGTCGCAGTAAGGCGCAATTTGCGCCATGCGGCCACCGGCAGAATGCGCACGGGAAACAGTTCGGCCACGGCAAGCGGCGCGTCGCTGCGATCCCCATTCGCCACCCATGACTGCGCTTCTTGCCAAAGATCAGCTTTGGCCTCGATATGATGGCGCTGTTGCGTCCAGGTATCGGATTGCGCTTCTTCGCCGTCTCGCCAGAGCCGACTTTTGAGCAAGGACAAGGTCGCTCGCAATGCGATCTGGGCGGCAAAATCCGCTGCGGGCAGGACCAGACAAAGCGGCCGGATCGAAAGATCAAGCGCATTCGAAAGTTCGGGCAGGGGGTCGTCGTCGGGTACCAATATCAACACGCTGCGGCCTGCCGCGAGTGCAATTCCGACAAATGCCGCGAGCGTGGCCAACGGCTGCTCCGGCAGATCCTCTTCGTGCGGCATAGCGCGGCGCGAAGCGCCCGAGAGGCAATCGAACCATGCCGCAGCCCGGCGGGCGACAGCGCTTGCATCAATGCCAGTGGGTGGAGGTCGAAGGCGTGTGCTACTGACCATAATCATGCCGAAATCTTTGGAGCCGGAGCGACGGCGCTCGCCATCTGCCGCGCTTGGAGTCTGGAGAGATCAGGCCGCCAAGGCTACGGCCGGCATGAACACCGATCGCGGCACTCCGCGCGATTCGCCGACCATGGCGAACAATTCCTTCATGTCGAGAATCAGGACGATCTTGCCGTTCGACAGATTGGTGACACCGGCGACTCCCTTGGGACGGAAGTCATCGAGCGATTTGATTACGGCGTCCTCGCGTCCCATGAAGCCATCGACCGCAAGAACGAAGGAGTGCGTCGCGGTTTGCATCAGGACACCATACCGGGGTGGGCGTTCAGACTGCCAGCCCAGCAAATAACAGAGGGGAAACAAAGGCATGACTTCGCCGCGTACTACCAGATTGGCACAGCCGCCGACTTCCTGCACTTCTGTCGGATTAAGGGGAATAATTTCGCGCACCATGGAAAGTGGCACGGCAAACGGTTGTTGGCCAAGCTCCACCAGCAGGACGGGAAGAATTGCCAGCGTCAACGGCAGGGAAATGACAAATGTCGATCCCTGCCCGAGATTTGATTGAATATCAATGTTGCCCTTGAGTTTTTGGATGTTCGTCTTGACAACGTCCATGCCGACGCCACGACCGGAAACATTGGAACTCACATCCTTGGTCGAGAACCCCGGCAACATGATGAGATTGAAGCTTTCCCGCTCATCCATCATGTTGGCCTGCTCGTCTGAAATCAGGCCTTTCTGGATCGCCTTGGCGCGCAAGCTTTCAGCATTCATGCCGTGGCCGTCATCGGCAATCAAAATGACAATATGATCACCTTCCTGACGCGCTTCGAGCCGGAGCCGGGACTTTTCCGGTTTGCCTGCGGCGCGCCGAATCTCGGGCGACTCGATGCCGTGATCAACCGCGTTGCGGATCAAGTGAATGATCGGATCGGACAGATCCTCGATCATCGTCTTGTCGATTTCGGTGTTTTCGCCGACCAGGACCAATTCAACATCCTTGCCCAGGCTGCGGGCAAGATCGCGGGCGATACGCGGATACTTCTGAAACAGACGGCCGATCGGTTGCATGCGGGTTTTCATCACCGCGCTTTGCATGTCCGATACCAGCAAATCAAGCTGACTCACGGCCTGGTCGAGCGCTTGAAGCATTTCCGGGCTGGTATGGCCATTCAGGATGTCGGTGCGCAGCGCGGTCAGGCGATTCTTGGTCAGGCCGATTTCTCCCGACAAATTGAGCACCTGGTCGAGGCGCGTGGTGTCGACTCGAATGGAACTGTCGCGAGTCTTTTCATTTTCTCGCCGTCCGACAGGAGCGGCAGCCCCCGGCACGTCGCTGGCGCGTCGGCCAACTGCGGCATGGATGATTTGTTCAGGCGTCGCTCCCGCCAGACTGTGACTCATATCCGGCGGGACCACGCTTTCGATTGCAGGTGCGAACTGGGGCGATGGCGGCACAGTGCCAGTCACCGCGGCAAACAAGCCATTCCAATCGGGGCCGCCGGAACCGGCAGGCAACTCCGGCGTGACTGCGGCAGCGTTCGCGGCAGGCAATGAGGCGATTGGTGCAATCGTCTCGCCGGCAAGAGCGGATTTCAAATTGGCCAGCAAGCGCGGATCGGCCGGAGAGGGGAGCATGCCGAGTTCGAGTGTATCGAACATGGTACGAACGCCACCCGTGGCGGCGAGTATTACATCCATGATTTCGCCGCTGATACGCAGCTGATTGTTTCGCAGCAGGTCGAAAAGATTCTCTGTCAAATGACAAAGCGTCACCAGCTCCGTTGCATTGAGGAAGCCCGCGCCGCCCTTGATGGTGTGAAATCCACGGAAAATGTCATTGAGCAGCGCCTGGTCATTGGGGTTTTGCTCGAGATCCACCAGTTTGTTGTCGACACTGGAAAGCAAGTCACCCGCTTCGACCATGAAATCCTGGAGCAGGTCTTCCATTCCCTGAAAATCACTCATTCCCTACTCCTAGTGTCCTGGACATTGGGGTCTAGAAACCCAGGCTGTCCAATAGTGAATCCACCTGAGCCTGGTCTTCGACAATGTCCGTGCGTCCCTCTTTGCTGATCACCGGGCCGTTGAGCAGTCCATCGGAGGTCATGGCCTTGCGTTGTTCAGGCATGGCTTCGAGTAACAGGTTCAGTAGTTGCGACTCCAGCCCTTGCACGATATCCACAACTTTCTTGATGACCTGGCCGGTCAGGTCCTGAAAGTCCTGGGCCATCATGATCTCGGTCAACTGCTCGTTGGTCAGCTTCAAGCTGGCCGGCGCCATCAGGAAGAAACTGCGGGTGTCGGTCGCCAGTGTCTTGAACTCATCCACTGACAACTGGTTTGCGAACATTTTTTCCCAAGCTTGAGCGAGACCTTCCGATTTCGCTATGAGTTCGTCCTGCAGCGGCTTGGCGATATCTGTCGCGTTCAGGACACGGGAGGCTGCCTGCTCGGTCATTTGCGCGATATACGTCAGGCGTTCGCGGGCATCGGGTATCTGTCGCGCCGAATCCTCCAGCAGCTTGTCTACTCCCAGACCACGCAGACTTTCATGCAACTGCCGGGCCAGATGGCCGAGGCGATTGAAAACCACTTCTTGCGGATCGGTCACGCCGGTCGACGCACTTGGCGCAGGAGGGGTATCGGGTGAAGCATTGGCGCTGACGCTATCAAACAATGCCTGCAGATCGTCCGAATCGCCGGTCAAATCCGGGCTAGGGCTGGCAGGCGCTGCAATGGGCGGCGAGGGCGGCGCACCGGCAGCGATGCTGTCGAACAATGCCTGTAGATCGTCCGAGTCGCTACCGTCGTCATGTGTGATTGGATTGTCCATGTGGCCGGAACCTATTGGATTGCTCTCCGTCATCAGATGGTCCATCCCAGCTTTTCAAACACTTTTGTGAGTTTTTCGCCCAAAGTTCCCGCTGTAAATGGCTTGACGATGTACCCCGAAGCCCCTGCCTGGGCGGCGCTGATGATGTTTTCCTTTTTCGCTTCGGCAGTAATCATGAGAACTGGCAAATGTTTCAGCGCAGGATCGGCGCGCACTGCCTGCAGCAGCTGGAGTCCGTCCATATTCGGCATGTTCCAGTCGGTGACGACAAAATCAAACCCGCCTGCCTGGAGTTTCTGCAGGGCGATGGCGCCATCTTCGGCCTCGTCAGCGTTGGTGTAGCCCAATTCCTTGAGCAGATTGCGGACGATTCTTCGCATCGTTGAAAAATCGTCAACCACGAGAAACTTCAATTTTGCCGGTTCTACCACCATGACTATTCCTTTTCAGTTTCGAGTGTTCATTTGCAACTGCGCCCGCAGGGTCTGCGACAAGACCTCAGCGTCGAACTTCGCGACGTAGGCATCGACGCCGACGCTTTTTCCCATGGCATGATTTGCCTCGGACGACAGTGACGAGTGCATGACCACCGGGATACCATCAAAACGTCTGTCGGATTTGATGTTCTTGGTCAGCACATAGCCATCCATTTCCGGCATCTCCGCATCCACCAGGATCAGATTCAGCTCCTCGCGCACGCTATGCCCCGCCTGGTGTGCGTGAGCTGCCATGCCGGACAGTCGGGTCCACGCTTCCATTCCATTCTGTGCATGCTTGTGCCTGAGGGATAGTTTGTCCAGAACCTCGGCAATCTTTTTCCGCGCCACCATCGAGTCATCGACAAAGAAAATATTCATCGCATCACCGCCGGTAATCGGATCCAGCGGTCCGACGACAGCTTCGCCAAAAGTGTTTGCCATGATCTGTTCCACATCGAGGATCGAAACCAGGCGGCCATCGGGCAATTCCGTGATGGCGGAAATGTAGCCATGCGTTTCGCCGGTGACGGACTCGGTTGCCCGGACTTTGTCCCAGGCAACACGAATGATCCGATCAACTTGCTCGACAAGAAACCCGAGGTTGCGCTTGTTGTATTCCGCAACCATCATCGACGGTGCCAGGGTAGAAGGCGCATCATTGAGTTGCATGACCACGGACAGCGACAAAACCGGAATCACGCTACCGCGCAGGCTGACAAGTCCCTCAACGCCGCGCGGCATGTTGGGTGTCCGGGTAATGTCGGGCGTATGGCTGACTTCGCGTATCTTGAACACATTGATCCCGAACAGCTCATGAGTTCCCAGTGAAAACAACAGGATCTCCATCTGATTGGAACCGGCCAGCTTGGTGCGTGCATCGACGCTGGCGAGCATTCCGGCTGGATTCGTAAACGCTGGTACAAGCGCGTTCTTCATCGGCACCAATGCGCTGGCGTTCTTGCCCAGCAGCCGATAAACCAATGTTTCCGCCAGGCGATGCGGCTCGAATTTTGGAATGTAATCGTCGACTCCGACAGAGCGGCCCAACTGTTGATTGGACATCGAAGACAGGGACGAGTGCATCAGCACCGGAATGCCATTGAAGCGCGGATCTCCCTTGATGCTGCGCGTCAGGAGATAGCCATCCATTTCCGGCATCTCGACGTCGGTCAGGATCAGTTGAATAAAATCGCTCACGGGCCGTCCGGCAGCTTCCGCTTTCTCGGCGATGCGTCTCAACTCGTCCCATGCCGCGCGGCCGTTCACCGCGCTGATCGAGTGCAAGCCCATGGCGTCCAGCGTGCGCTTGATCTGCCCGCGCGCCACGGAGGAGTCATCGGCGAAAAGCACCGTCAAGTCATCGCGACCGAGGTGGGGAATGTCCTGAAAAGCAGCGCTATCGTCGGACTTGGCGGTTTCGGACAGTATCCTTTCGACGTCCAGCAACATGACCAGGCGGCCATCTTCCAGTTCCGTGACAGCCGTCACCAGCCCACCCAGGTTGGCGGTCAGCATTTCTGGCGGTACGCGCATCTGCGACCAGTCGAGACGGAGGATGGTATCGACCGACTCAACCAGGAATCCCTGGGTTCTACCGTTGTATTCGGTGACGATCATGATTTCGCGCGGGGTGTCCGAGACAACACCGACAAATTCACTCAAGTCGACCACGGGCACGAGTGCACCGCGCAAGCTGACCATGCCTTTTACCGCTGTCGCCATATCCGGAGCAACCGTCAAAGCGGGCGTGGGGATGACTTCACGCACCTTGAAGACGTTGATACCGAAAGTCTCGCGCCGCCCGGTGCGTGGGTCGGTTGCCAGGGAGAACAACAAAATTTCGAGTTTGTTGGTTCCCGCCAGACGGGTACGGGCATCGATATTCTTCAATAGTTCAGACATGATCAAACCTTTCATCAAGCCTTGGCCTGCAGCACCCCTGTCTCCCCTTGCCGGAATGAGCCCGGGTGCCGACGACCGGTCGGTGCCTGGTCTGGCTCATTTCCTCTCAGCGCCCGTGAGACAGGGTAAAACTGAACGATATCGCATGAGAAAACTCATTCTAATCTAGGAGCGCAACGCATCAATCAGCGATCTGACTTCCTCGGCCGATTCGGCAAGGAGCCCACTGAGTGTCGAATCATCAAGTGCAACGTCAATCTGAGCTTCAGTGCCTTCTTTGCCGGTGCCTGCCAGCAAAGACAGTGGCGACTCCACGGGCGCCAAATGGTCGGCCAACAGCAGTGTGTCAGCGAGAGAATGTGGCGGCATCGCGAGGTAGCCTTCCCACATGCCTTCAATTGCTTCCATTGCCGTTGCGGGTACGCCCAGTCCTTTAAGCACCGCGCGCCCGACTTCGGCGGCGCCGCCACTATCCCATGCCAACAGGCTGCCATGCTCGCCATCCAGCAATCCCGGATACTCTGGAGCACGGGCGATCAGATAGAAGCCGCCCACCTCGTGCAGGATACCGGCAAAAAAGGCCGCATCCGGGTCAACATGAGTAAAGCGGCGCGCAATGGTCTGCGCGAGAGCCGCAACATGCGCCGTATGCTCCCACAATTTCATGGCCATCTGACGATGCACGGGATTGCTCGCCATACTCTCCATTTGCCGCACCACCACAGCGGCGGCCAAACCTCTCAAGGATTTGGAGCCGATACGCAACACGGCGCTGCGCACATTGGAAATCGCTTGACCCGACCGATTGTAGGCCACCGAATTCGCCACGGCAACGACACGGGCTGCCAGCAGGGGATCGGCTTGCACAAGTTTTGCCAGTTGATCGACCGAACAGTCCGGATCGTCCAGAACACGTTGCACCTTGAGTGCCAGTTCCGTCGTGCTTGGAAAAGCCATGGTGTCACTCTCGGCGACTTCGGCAATCCGGGACAGAATTGTTTTCGCATCCACTCTGGCTATCCTTGCGCCAAATGAAAAAGCGGAGAAACACGGCGTCGTTGGGTTACGCGCATGTTGGCACTCAAAATAGTTCGATCCTCTTTTCGGTCGATGTTTTAGCGGGGCTTTCCAATGATTTTTCGTAGTCACGCTCGGCACTGACAACGGCCTGCACGCCGGGCTGACTGATTGGCAAGCGTCGACAAAAGGCATCTCCGCCGTCCGGCGTAAAGATGACCTTGCGCGACCAGGCGCCGCCAAAATCCTGGGCCACCAGAGGTATTTCTTCGCGCTCCAGCCATTCTTTGGCAAACTCGGCATTGCGTTGCCCGATGGCCATTAAAATCGAGGTCACAATAGTTCCCCCGCCGAAGGCCTTGGCGATCAGGCGATTTTTTGCGGCCCCTTTGTTGAGCATGGTGTTCAACAGCACTTCCATCGAATAGTCACCGGCCAGAATGACATCCGTGTCATCGACTGACGATTTGGTGCGGCTAGGCAACAGAAAGTGATTCATACCGGCCATGCGCAGCTTCGGATCGTAGAGGCAGACCGCGACGCAAGACCCCAGCAAAGTGGTGATGGGGCGTTCGACTTCGACAGCCCATCCACCCGGATTTATATTGCGGCCGATTCGTTCCAGATTCTTGGCGTTTTGATTAGTGGGAGACATGGCGCGGCTTGATCGGGTTCCAGTCGGCCATCAGCCGTAGGCTATGATTTCTTCAGGTATGCGGCCCAGCGGCACAACGCGATCGACCCCGCCCAATTTGATGGCTTCTTTGGGCATGCCAAACACAACGCAGGTCGACTCGTCTTCGGCGACGGTCTTCGCTCCCGCGTCGTGCATTTCCTTCATGCCGCGGGCGCCGTCGTCGCCCATGCCCGTCATGATCACACCCAAAGCATTGCGTCCCGCAATCTGTGCCACGGAACGAAACAGCACATCGACCGAGGGCTTGTGCCGATTGACCAGCGGGCCATCGGCAACTTCAACGTAATATTGCGCGCCGCTGCGCCGCAGCATCATGTGCCGGCCTCCTGGTGCAATCAGCGCGCGTCCGGGCATTACCCTGTCGCCGTTCTGCGCTTCACGCACTTCCAGTTTGCACAGTCCGTTCAAGCGCGCGGCAAACATGGCGGTGAATTTTTCCGGCATGTGCTGCACGATGACGATGCCGCTGCCGACGTTCGGTAAGCGGGTCAGCACGGCTTCGAGCGCCTGAGTGCCGCCGGTGGAGGTGCCGATGGCGACGACCCGGTCTGTGGTGTCAGCCATGGCACGAGTGCTTGCGACCTGTGCCGCCAACACTGCGTCGGCGGTCAGTTTGGGTGGCGGCGAAGTGTGGCGAGTCGCACCTGGGCTGACGCGCCGCATGTTGGCGCGAGCCGCCGCGCGCACTGCCATGGCTAGATCGTTTCCGGCATCCTGCAAAAACTGTTTCACCCCCAATTTTGGTTTGGTGATGATGGAGAGGGCGCCGGCCGCCAGGGCGTCGATGGTTGCGGACGCTCCTTTTTCGGCCAGCGAAGAACAGATGATCGTGGGTGTCGGGTGCTCGGCCATGATCTTTTTGAGGAAAGTCAGGCCATCCATGCGCGGCATTTCGATATCGATGACCAGCACGTCAGGCCACTGGATTTTCATCTTTTCGAGGGCGTAGAGTGGATCCGCGGCTGCCCCGATGACTTCGATGTCGGGTTCACGCTCAAGGGTCTCCCGATTCACCTGGCGAACCACCGCCGAATCATCGACGATCATTACCTTGATTTTGTTTACCATGCCCTGGATCTATTCTGGAAGTTGATAAATGGTGGGTTTGACGACGCGCAGACTGTCCGTGAGCCCGTTCAGGCTTTCTGAATGGCCGACTATGAAATAGCCACCGGGGTGCAGTTTCTCGACCAGTCGCGACACAACCTGGCGCTTGGTTTCAGCGTCGAAATAGATCATGACATTACGCAGAAAAATAACATTGAACTTGCCGATGGCCGCAGGCAGGGACTGATTCAGATTGACTTGGAGGAACTTGGTGTGTCGCTTGATCTCGGGTGCGATCATGAAGCCGCCCTCCTGGCTGCGCACGCCCTTCAGGCAGTATTTGCGCAGGTAGGACTGAGGAAGGCCCCGCGTCCGATCCAGCCAGTACAGACCGCGCTCGGCGGTTGCCAGAACACTGGTCGAGATGTCCGAACCGGTAATACTCCAGGGTGCATCGAGACCCAGTGTGTCGGCGAGCACGAATGCCAGGGTGTAGATTTCTTCACCGGTTGACGATGCGGCGCTCCAGATACTGAATGGGCTGGTCGTCGAGCGTCCGCCAAGAATGGTCTTGGTGAGGAACTCGAAGTGCGCCGCTTCGCGAAAGAAATAGGTCTCGTTGGTGGTCAGCAAATCGACCATGATCTGCAACTCGTCGGTTGCGGTCCCGCTGGACACCAGACGATAGTATTCGCCGAAGCTTGACAACTTGTAGTGCTTGATCCGCCGCCCCAGGCGGCCCACCAACAGCACTTTCTTGGAGTCGGCCAGGCTGATTCCGGCGATCTTGTAGATCAGCTTCTGAAACTGGGCAAATTCGGCAGTGCTGATGTCTTGATTATCGTTGGGTGCCATGTGAGTTCTAAGCTACCTTCGCTGCGCTTAAGGGACTGCAGGGATTTTGGCTGCCCAATAGCATTGAATCGAAGCTAAAATCTGACTTCTTCATGTTTTGAGGCTGTCGCTCAAATAGTCTCAAAGCGGTCCACATTTGTGCATCCGGGAATAACGCTACAAACTGCGGGATATACGTAGGTTCAGGAATAGTACACAAACACACTGCAGGCACAGGTCTTTGTGGCGTGCCCGCAATTATGGTAAATCGATGAACACTAAACAACCAACCCAAATAGAACCGAAGGTCTATTTGATAGATGACGACCCGGTGATCAGCTTTCTGCTGGTCGACCTGGTCGAATCGGTGGGTTTGCCTTATGCGGTTTTTAATGATGCCGCCTCTTTCTTGCAGCAGGATTTGTCTGAACTTTCCGGTTGCATCGTCACGGATGTGCGCATGCCGGGAACGAGCGGGCTGGAACTTCAGGACGAACTCCGGTTTCAAGGTATCGACCTGCCGATCATTTTTATTTCAAGCTATCCGGAAGTTCCTCTGGTGGTGCGCGCCATGCGCGGCGGTGCTTTGGATTTCTTCCAGAAGCCGTTTTCCACTCAGCAGCTTCTTGATCGGATCCAGGATGGTTTAAGGATAGGCAAGGCTCGCGCCGACATCCAGGCCAACAGCCGCGACGTCGGCGAGCGGATGGCGACCTTGACGCCGCGCGAGAAAGTAGTACTGGAAGGTGTTTTTGAAGGAAAACTCACCAAGGTGATTGCTCATGAGTTGGGCATCAGTCAGCGCACCGCCGAGACTTATCGACACCTCATCATGCAAAAACTTCAGGCCGGATCGATTGCCGAACTGGTACGTCTGACCATGGAGTTCATGCCTCGAAAATCTTCGTAGGCAATATCTGTCTCACCTGGTTCCCTCAGGTGATGGCGGGGCGCTTTCGATTGGCACAGCATTCAGTTGCCTGAGAATCCTGCTCAGTTCAGTGGCAGCTTCTTCATACTCGAATGCGTCGATGTGGCCAATAAGAGACTGCGCGGCCTCACCCAGGACAGCGCGCAACAGGGGGGCCTCCTCTGTGGCGAGATACGTGGCGGCCAAATCCCCGTGCGCCAGATGCTCTTCCAGTTGGGCCAGTACGATGGGCAGACGGGTGTGTATTGGAGCCGGTTCATCAGCCTCAGGGCTGTCCGACACGGCGTGCAGGATGTCATCAATCAGCGTTGAGAGTTGTTCCGCAAGAACCGCGCCGAACCGCGCCGCGTCATCCATCTGGCCGCCGCGCACTGCCAACAACACGGAGTTCGCAGTTTCAGATACGGATTGCGCACCCAGCATGCTTGCCGATCCGCGCAGAGAATGGGCGATGGACTCAAGCGATGCGATTTCTCCTTTTGCCAGAGCGCCGTGAATCAGCTTCGAGCGATTGCGATAGCTGTCGGCAAAAAGCTTCAGAAGTCTTGCGTATTTGCCGACATCGCCACGCAGGATAGCCAGACCGGATTCAAGGTCGAGTCCACGAATGGCAGTCAGGCGTTGCTGTAGATTCTCTTTGTTTGCGGGCATATCGTGTGTTTGCTCGACAACGGCGGACGGTGGAGCCGGTTTTGGCAGCCACTTGAGCAGAGTATCGTAGAACATCGACGGACTGATTGGTTTGTGAATGAAATCATTGATGCCGGCTTCCTGACAGGCAACCCGATCATTGTCGAAATCACTGGCCGTGATGGCAAGAATCGGCGTGGCCGCAGTGCTGGCCTGGGCCCGAATTTCACGGGCGGCATCAAGTCCGTTCAGCAGGGGCATGCGAGTATTCATCAAGATCAGATCGTAGGGAACGGTTGCGGCTCGGGCGACCGCTTCGCGACCATTTGCCGCCGTGTCGGCGTTGAGGCCGACAGCGTAGATCAACTCCAGGGTGGTTTCCTGGCTGATTTCATTGTCTTCGGCGAGCAGGACCAGCGCGTTGCGATGGTGATGGCGCAACAAGGACTCGGCGCTGCTGTTGGCAGGCAAGTCTGCCGGAGCCAGAACCGGCGGCGCGACATCCTGACCACGGGACAGGCGAGCAGTCATCCAGAAGGTACTGCCGCGCCCGACTTGGCTTTCGACGCCAACATCGCCGCCCATCTCGGTAGCCAGCAATCGGCTGATGGCGAGTCCAATACCCGTGCCGCCATACTTGCGGGTACTTGATGCATCGACCTGCACAAAAGGCTGGAAAAGCCCGGACAACTTGTCGGCAGGAATGCCAACACCCGTATCTTCCACCTCAAAACGAATCAGCAGCTTGTCTTCGGCATCTCCTGTCGCGGCTTCCGGTGCGCCACGGTCATTGGCTTCGACCAGGCGAGCGCGCAGGGAAATGCTGCCGTGGTGGGTGAATTTCACCGCATTGCCGGCGAAGATAAGCAAGGCTTGCCGCAATCGCGTCGGATCGCCTCGCAACCAGGAAGGGAGTCCAGCGCAATCCACATTCAAGGCAATTCCCTTGATTCGCGCTGTCTCGGCGATCATGGAGCGGGTATGGTTGAGTACTGACTCGAGCGAGAAGTTGGTATTTGCGAGAACAAGTTTCCCGGTCTCGATTCTGGAAAGGTCGAGCACATTATTGATGATGGAAAGCAGATGCTCGGCGGCGGCGGCAATCTTGCCCAGTTTGTCGGCTTGCTCCGGTGTCGGCAGGCCACGCCGCAGAATGTGGGTGAGGCCCAGGATGGCATTCATTGGTGTCAGGATTTCATGGCTCACATTGGCCAGAAAGGCACTCTTGGCGCGAGTGGCGACCTCTGCGCGCTGGCGTGCCTCTTCCAGTTGCAGGGTGCGTCTGGCCACCAGCTCTTCGAGATTGTGACGGTGCTGGTCAAGTTCATGACCCATCCGTTTTCTCTCGGTGATGTCTTCTGAAATCGCCACATAGTGGCTGATCTTTCCATCGGTCTGGCGAATGGGCGCGATAATCGAAAGCTCCACATTGTCGCTGCCGTCCTTGCGCCGGTTGATGAACTCGCCCTTCCATGCTTGTCCCTGAGAGAGCGAGGCCCACATGGACCGGTAGGTTTCCCGCGGAGTCTGGCCCGAGCGAAGCAGGTTCGGGTTCTTTCCGATGACCTCGTCAAGGCCATAGCCCGTGTTTCGGATGAAAGCTTCGTTGACGTACTCGATATTTGCGTCGATGTCGGTGATGATGATGCTGTCGGGACTTTGTTCCACTGCCAGAGAGAGCTTGAGCAACAACTCGTCCCGGCGTTTGCGTTCCGTAACGTCGATCATGATTCCACGCAACCATCGTGGCTGGCCATTCTCGGTTGCAACGGTAACAATGTCGTGCAGCCAGATCGTGCGGCCGTCCCGCGCGATGAAGCGGTACTCAAAATCATGCGGTTTTAGCTGGGCCGTGTGGGCGACACAGTACTCTACGGCCCACACCGTGTCGTCAGGATGAATGTGTTCCGCCCAAAAGCCCGGCTGCGACCAGTCCGCTACCGGAAAACCCAGCAGGCGCTCGGCCTTCTGGCTGACATAGGTGAAATCGAAGCTGCGGGCATCGGCTTCCCAGACGATACCGTCGGTGGTGTCGACCAGGTCGTGAAACTGCTGCTTGGAAGCCTTGAGACGGTTTTCTGCTTCAATGCGCTCGGTGATGTCGCGTGAGGTGCCAAAGACACCGATGATCTTGCCCTTGGCGTCGTGCAGCGGGCCCTTGGTGACATGAAAGGTTCTGGGGCCTTGTACGGTGGCGATGCACACTTCACTCGTCGCGCGGCAGTCATTGGCGACAACCTCCTTGTCGACCCGTGCCAATTCAGTCGCATCTTCCGCTGGAAAGATAGCGAAACAATCCCGTCCCAACACCTCCGCCTGGGACTTGCCGACCATGGCACACGCGGCACGATTGAAGAGCAGATAGCGGCCTTCCGTATCCTTGACGTACATGCAGTCATCTGAGTTTTCGGCGAGTGCGTCAAGCAGTTCCAGAGCCCGCAGTTGCTCGGCCTGATGTTCGCGTACCTTGCGAATACTCTCCAGACGCTTGTTTTGTCGCACCAGGAAGGAGCCGCCAATGATCACCAGCAGACACAAGGCGCCGCCCAGGACGATCCACGGATCGGGCCAGCCGGCTTCAAGCATGGTATCCCGATGGCAGTGGGTGAGTGGCGTCCTTTCGACGGCAGGGGCCGACGAATGATTCCAGCAACAGTCTCTTCTGGAGCGGTTTTTGTCGTGTCGGGCAGGTCTGAGCGGTGTGAAATCGACCAGGAACACTGGAGTGCGCATCCCGACTGGCGGCAACACCTTCCAGGCGCAAGCGGATGGGGTTCGGCGCGCGCGGCGCGGGTTGGCACATGGCGCGTCGGCGCGGCAACCTAATCGGCATTCTTTGCCAACATCTGTTGCGCGTCGTCCAAGCGATGGCCCTGGCCCGATCCGGGTCAGGCAGGCGCGGCGAAGTCATCGAAGGCATTCCTGGCTCATCAGCGTTCGCAAGAGATCAGACGCTGTCTCGATGGCGCCAGCCTATGGCCGCGAATTCCGAGAAGTCGGCGAGAAACGCATCGATTACATCCGGATCAAACTGCTCGCCACGCTCCGCCTGCATGATCTCGCGAACCTGATCAAGCGGCATGGCTTCCTTGTAGACCCGTCGCGAGATCAGCGCATCGAAAACATCGGCGACGGCCATGATCCGGGCCGAAATCGGGATGGCCTCTCCAGACAGTCCGTCCGGGTATCCCTTGCCATTCCATCGTTCGTGATGCCAGCGCGCGATCTCCTTGGCCAGCACCAGAAATTCGACCGGCCTGGCCATGTCTCGCTCCGCGTGCTCGATCGCATTGCTGCCCAGACCGGCATGGGTCTTCATGATCTCCCACTCCTCCGCGTCAAGCTTGCCGGGTTTGCGCAGAATCGAGTCTGGTATGCCGACCTTGCCGATATCGTGCAAAGGTGCCGAATGCGTCAGCATTCTGATGTAGGCGTCATCCAGTGTTTCTGAAAAGCGTGGATGACTTTGCAGGCGGGTGGCAAGCAGACGAACGTAATTCTGGGTTCGCAGAATATGGTTTCCGGTTTCGAGGTCACGGGTTTCCGCCAGATGCGCCAGCGCCCGGATGCTGGCGGTCTGGATCATCTCGTTCTCTTCCATGCGCCTGAGCACCTCGACCTCGAGTGCGGCGTTCTGATCACGTAGCCAGTTGCCTGCCAGCCGCGCCAGCAACTGGCTGCGTACGCGGGCCAGAACGACGTCAGGTTTGATCGGCTTGGTGATGTAATCGGCGGCCCCATGCTGAAAACCGCGCTCTTCGTCCCGCGGGCTGTCCAGAGCGGTCAGAAAAACAATCGGGATATCGCGAGTTGCCGGGTCACGTCTGAGTTCGGCCAGAACCTGATATCCATCCATTTCCGGCATCATTACGTCGAGCAGGATCAACGCAGGCTGCGGTACCTGTGCGGCATAGCGCAGGGCGGCGCGTCCCGAGTTGGCCGCCTTGACCTGATATCCGGCGCGGTGCAGCAAGTCGCCGAGAACACTCAGGTTGGTCGGCACATCGTCCACGATCAACAGCAGCGAACCCTTTACCGCATCTGCCGAGAGCGCAATGTCGTTTTGCGGATATCGATTGGACCGCAGCCCAGCCGTCAAGCGTTCGGACCGGGCCAAGTCGATTCTTGGTTTGAGGGCTGTAGTGTTGTCCATTTGTGGCTCCTGCAAGGGATACCGCCTTGAGTCCGGAATCTGCGCTCGACGCGATTGACTACCCGAAAGCCTCGGGCGGGCGAAGCGCGACGGACAGGGTCACCATTTGCGCCACCATGATGTATCAATCGCTGGTAACGGTATCCGCGCTGCGGTCCACCGCGGTGGCGAGTTCGGCAATTTCATCGACGGACAGGACGCGCTGGATATCGAGAATGATGACGAACTTGCCGTTGATCTTGGCCATGCCCTGAATGAAATCGGCACGGATTTTCGCGCCGAAGGCAGGGGCGGGCTCAATGTCGGCGGCTGAAACCTCCAGGACTTCCGACACCGCGTCGACCACCACGCCGATGTCGTGATGCTCGTCGCCGTTGGAGAGTTCAATGATCACGTTGCAGGTGCGGCGCGAGGCCTCGGACTGCTGGCCGCCGAAGCGGGCCGCCAGATCGATTACCGGCACCACCGCGCCGCGCAAATTGATCACGCCGCGAATGAAGGCCGGCAACATCGGAATCTCGGTGAGCTGGCCGTATTCGATGATCTCCTTGACATTGAGAATGCCCACCGCGTACATCTCGCCGCCGAGCAGGAAGGTCAGGTATTGGTGAAGATCGGCCGCAGTGGCGACCAGCGCTTGCTTGCCGCCGTGTTTTGCAGCCGGGGTGCCGGCTGCGTGGGGGGTCTGAACGACGTTTCCCATGGTGTTCTCCTTGGTTGAGTCCCTGGGGTCAGAAGCGTTCGAAATCACCTTCGGTAGTCGCCAGCCGCGCTGCGTGCGCCGGCGGCATCTTTGGTGTGGCTGGGCGAGAATTTCTCGCCGTCGCGCCAGCGCCGACTTTTACCGAGGACTCCCCGATCTTGAAGAAGTCCATCAAATCCTGCAGTTGTGCGGCCTGGCCGCCCATTTCTTCGGACGTGGCGGCGAGTTCCTCGGATGCCGAGGCATTTTGCTGTGTGGCCTTGTTGAGTTGACCCATGGCACCGTTGATCTGTCCTACACCAGCCGACTGTTCCTGGCTGGCGGCGGCGATCTCCTGAACAAGATCGGAGGTCTTTCTGATCGAGGGCACCATTTCGTCGAGCAGCTTTCCGGCCTGCTCGGCCATCTTGACGCTGGAGCCGGCCAGTTCGCCAATCTCCTGGGCGGCGACCTGGCTGCGTTCGGCCAACTTGCGCACTTCCGCCGCAACTACCGCGAAGCCCTTGCCATGCTCACCCGCCCGCGCCGCTTCAATTGCCGCGTTCAAGGCCAGCAGGTTGGTCTGGTAGGCAATATCGTCGATGATGCCGATCTTGCCGGCAATCGACTTCATGGCTTCGACCGTGTTCTTGACCGCGCTGCCGCCCTCGGCGGCTTCGCCGGACGATTTCGAAGCCATGTTGTCGGTCACCTTGGCGTTCTCGGTATTCTGGTTGATCGAGGCCGTCATCTGCTCGATGCTGGCCGTGGTTTCTTCCACCGACGCGGCTTGCTCACTGGAGGATTGCGACAGTGACTGTGCGGTTTCCGAAACCTGACCCGCCGCGTTGGACAAGGCGCTGGCTGCGCTCTTGACCTCGCCGATGATCTGGTTGAGTTTGGCGATCAAGACTTGCTGCGCGCTCAGCATCTGGCCGATTTCGTCCTTGCTGGCGTCATCGATGGTCACCGTGAGGTCACCCTCGGCCAGTCGCCGGGTAACCGCCAGGGCCTCGCTGACCGGTTTGGTGATGCTGCGTGTGATGAACCAGCCAAAGAGCACGGTCAAGAGCGCTGCAATCAGGGCAAGAATCACGATCAGGCGTTCGGTTGCCGTCGCCATGTCTGCGGCTGCCTTGCCTTCTTCGCTCATCAGCTCGGTCTGGAATTCAATCAGTTCGACGACACTGGCTATGTAGTCCGTCTGCGTCTGGCGCAAGCTGTTTTGCATCAAGTCGACAATCGCATCGCGCTTGTCGGCCTTCAGATTCTCGATGAATATGTCCTGATCCTTGACATAGGCAACACGATTCGTGTTGATCTTTTTGAGCATTTCCTTGCCCTTCTCCAGGTAAAGCGATTTTTCCAGCTTTGCCAGGTTCTCCATGATGATCTTGCGTTGGTCCGGGATCTGATCCAGCGCCTTCTGTCGTTCGGCCCCGCTAAAAATATAGGCATTGCGCAAGAAGCGGGCGATGTTGTTGATGCCATCGATAACATTGTTGGCCTGCACTGTCTTTGGAAAACGGTCGTTGACCAGGCGCTGTACCGCGATGTCAAGGTCCGTTATCCGCACGTAACTGACAACCGCGATGGTGACCAGTAGGGCCAGCGTCACGGCAAAGCCAATTCCGAGCCGCACTCCGATTTTTAGATTGTTCAGCATGATGTGTGCTCCGTAGTGACAAACGCAGGGGGAAGGGAGAAATGAAACAGGAAAATGCAGTTCATGCCGTTTGGACTTCAAGCCGGCGTGAACCTGTGTTGCCGAGTGCCAGGTGTTCTTCATTGCGCGCGCAGCGACTGACCAGGGCCTGCACGTCGAGGATCAGGGCGACTTCGCCGCTGCCCAGGATGGTCGAGCCGCCGATGCCGCGAATGTTGCGAAACAGCGTTCCCAGAGGTTTGATCACGGTCTGGAACTCACCCAGCAACTGGTCGACCACCAGGCCGGCCTTTTGCCCGGCGTACTGCACCACCACCACGTTTTCTCGAGGTGGACGGCTGCCGGTCGTTTCGAACAACTCGCGCAAGCGAACAAAGGGCAAGACTTCGCCACGCAGATTCAGGTAGTCGCGATCGACGCTGGTATTGGTCAGTTCGATGCATTCGATCACCATGTCCAGCGGAATCACGTAGGACGCCTTGCCGACTCCGGTAAGAAAGCCATCGATGATGGCCAGTGTCAATGGCAAGCGAATGGTGAAACGCGAGCCGACTCCGAGTTCGGTCTTGACATCGACGCTGCCACGCAGCGCGCTGATGTTTTTTCTCACTACATCCATGCCGACACCGCGACCGGAAAGGTTGGTGACCTTCTCGACTGTTGAAAAACCGGCCTCAAAAATCAGATTGAGTATGTCCTGCTCTGCCGGTGTTTGGCCCGGCTGGACCAAGCCCTTTTCGATGGCTTTGGCCAGAATCCGGTCCTTGTTCAGGCCGCCTCCGTCATCGATCACTTCGATCACGATGCTGCCGGAATCATGGAAGGCGTTGAGTTCGACCCGGCCCTTGACCGGCTTGCCGTTGGCGGCGCGCACCGCAGCCGATTCGATTCCGTGATCCATGGCGTTCCTGACCAGATGCATCAGCGGATCGCCGATCTTCTCGACCACGGATTTGTCGAGCTCGGTTTCGGCCCCGGTTATCACCAGTTCGATTTCCTTGCTCAGCTCTTTGGATACATCGCGTGCAACGCGGTGGAAGCGATTGAAGGTATCGCCGATTTGCACCATGCGTAATTGCAAGGCTGCATCGCGTATGTTTTCGACCAGTCGGGTCAGCACCGACGTGGCTTCGACCAAGGCGGCTTCACGGCTGTTCTTTGCCAGCAGATTGGCCGAAGCGCCGGCGATAACCAGCTCGCCCACCAGATCAATAAGCTGATCGAGCTTGTCCGCGTGAACCCGGATCAGATTCGACTCGGCCGCCTTTTTTTCCGAGACGGCTTTTTGCTTGGCCGCAGCGGCAGCAACCAGTTCCGGTTGCACACTGTGCTGCTGCACCAGAATATCGCCCAGCGGCGAGCTCGGCGCCGTCTCGTCAGCGCCGACTTTTCCGTCGGTTTGCTGGCGCAGCCCGTCTTCCAGCTCTTCTTCCGTGAGCGCGCCGCTTTTGACCAGAATCTCGCCCAGGCGCATGGTCTCTTCGGGAAGGGCCTCGATCAGTTGAATGAAATCGGCCACTTTGCTGTTTGGCGGCAGGATATGCAGCTCACAGTCATCGCGACAAAAATCGAATATGCGCTCGATCGCGTCCTTGGTGGCATGGCTGCGGAAGCTGATTTCAAATCCCAGATAGCAGGACTCGGGGTCCATTGCGTCAGCCTCGGGCAGCGCGTCGATCAAGGTCGTGATGTGCGCAATCTCGCCCAGATTCAGCAGATAGCGCAGGAAGGACAGCGGATCCATGCCGTTTCTGAGCACATCCTGACCGAAGCGAATCGAAATATGCCAGCAGTCGGAAATCTCGCCATCACGATCGCTGCGCGACACTTCCATTTCGCCGGTCTCGGTCAGGCTGCCTGCCGCGCCGGCCTTGGCCCCCTCATTGCCGCCGAGGAAGGGGCGCAAGGCCGCGGCAATCAGTTCGCCCGCTTGTGTCAGATCCGCATCCGGCGCACCACCCTCCGTCTGCACGACATTGAGCAGGGCACCAATATGATCGCAACCCTTGAGCAAGGCCGAGATCATGTCGCCGCTGACTTCGATCTCGCCGCTGCG
>JAIPCT010000007.1 GCA_021738065.1 Burkholderiaceae bacterium | reverse complement strand
AGCGTAACGGTACAGCGCGCCGGTGGCGGCCAGCGCAAGTTCCTCGTCGCGTATGCCGAACCCGGCGAGATCGCGAGTGCCGAAGTGTTCGGCCAGGGCGTGAGCGGCGGCGCGAGCATCAAAATGCCAGTCGGGGAGATGCTGGCTGATGGCCTGATGCTCCGGCAACTCGGAGCGAAGGCCGTCGGGCAAGAGCAGTTCCGCCGGGCGCAGGCGTTCGAAGTGAGCGGGCAGGGCATCGATGGATGTTTCGAGCAGGCGTAGATCGCCATTGGCCAGGTTGAGCCAGGCCAGGCCGGCGCGCTGGCGGTCGATGGCGAGCGCCAGCAGCAGACTGTCATGCTTGTCGTCGAGCAGGTTGGCGTCGGTCAGCGTGCCCGGCGTGACGATACGGGTGACCGCGCGCTCCACCGGACCCTTGGCGCCCTTGGCCGATTCATTGGGGTCGCCGATCTGTTCGCAGATCGCCACCGAGACGCCGAGCTTGACCAGCTTCGCCAGGTAGCCGTCGGCGGCATGGTAGGGGATGCCGGCCATCGGGATCGGCTTGCCGGCGGACTGGCCGCGCGCCGTCAGCGTGATGTCGAGCTGGCGCGCGGCCTGTTCGGCATCTTCATAAAACAGCTCGTAGAAATCTCCCATGCGGAAGAACAGCAGCTTGTCGGCATGCTCTGACTTGGCGCGCAGCCATTGCTGCATGACGGGGGTATGTGCCGCCGGATCGGCGGCGGGTCGTGCTGCCGTCATCAGGCCTTAGGCGGCCAGGGCCGCCGTTCGGTGCGGCGCGATCAGTTTGAGCAGCTGGGCGAAAATTTTCGGATTGCCGCCAATGATGTTGCCGGTCTTCAGGTAATTCGCTTCGCCCGACAAGTCGCTCACCAGGCCGCCCGCCTCGGTGATCAGCAAGCTGCCGGCAGCCATGTCCCAAGGCGAGAGGCCCAGTTCCCAGAAGCCGTCCATGCGTCCGCAGGCAACCCAGGCGAGGTCCAGCGCGGCGGCACCGGGACGCCGCATGCCGGCGGTTTTTTGCGCCATCTCGCGGAAAATCGCCAGATAGGCATCGATATGGTCGAACATCCGATACGGAAAGCCGGTGCCGATCAAGGCTTCATCCAGCTTGACGCGTTTCGCGACGCGAATGCGTTTGTCATTGACGAAGGCGCCACCACCCTTGCTGGCGGTAAAGATTTCATTGCGGTTGGGGTCGTAGATCACCGCTTGCGTCATGACGCCCTTGTGCGCCAGCCCGATGGACACGGCGTACTGGGGCATGCCGTGAATAAAATTGGTGGTGCCGTCCAGCGGATCGATGATCCACTGGTATTCGCTGTCGGCCGCAGTGCCGGCGAGCCCGGACTCCTCTGCTAGAATTCCATAGGCCGGATAGGCATCGCGCAATACGTCGAGGATCGCGGCTTCCGCCGCGCGGTCGACTTCGGTTACGTAATCACTCTGCTGTTTGACATCAATTCTGAGTTTGTCGACGTCCAGACTGGCGCGGTTGATGATCTGACCGGCGCGACGCGCGGCTTTGATGGCGATGTTGAGCGTGGGATGCATGGATTTTTACGGCGGGTCAAGCCAAGAGGGGCGCATGTTGCGCGCGAAGTCTGCGATTCTATCCCGGGATACCGTCCCGGCCCAAGAGGGCTGGGACATAATATGAACACCACGCCATTGCCCTCCCCAGACGTACTTGATCGCATCCGCATTGTCCTCTCGCACCCCAGCCATCCGGGCAACATCGGATCGGCGGCGCGGGCGATGAAGACCATGGGACTGTCGCATCTGGTGCTGGTCAATCCGCGCGTATTTCCCGATGCCCAGGCCGATGCCATGGCCGCAGGCGCCACCGATGTGCTGGTGGAAGCCAAAGTCGTCACATCTCTGGCCGAGGCTTTGAGCGGCACCGTGATGGCGATGGCCATGACCGCGCGTCGCCGCGAGTTGGCCGTGCCTGCGCTGTGGGCCCGCGACGGAGCCGCCGAACTGGTGGCCCTCGCAGCATCGGGCGATGTTGCCGTGGTGTTTGGCAACGAGACATCCGGGCTTTCGAACGATGAACTGGCCATGTGCCGACATTGGGCGATGATTCCGGTGAATGCCGATTTCAGCTCGCTCAACCTCGCCGCCGCGGTGCAGGTGATGTGCTACGAACTGCGCCTGGCGGCAATCGATCCCGGCCGCCCACCGGCCATCTCGGGAGCCGGCGAGCCAGCCAGCCATGACGAGGTGGAACGCTTGATCGCGCATATTGAACGCGCAGCGCTGTCGAGCGAGTTCCTCGACCCCGCCAGCCCGAAGCGCCTGATTGCACGCCTGCGTCGAATGCTGTCGCGCGCGGTTCCGGAAAAGGAGGAGGTCAATATTCTGCGCGGCTTGTTCGCGGCGCTGGAAAAAGGCATTTCCGCCCCAATCAGTAAAAGAGCTGACCCTGAAAATAAAACTTGACCATTTCGCTCGGGTTTTTTACCCTTTAAGAAAATTCTAATAGACCTGCCCATGTTCTCCCGACTGCGTGAAGATATCTCCTGCGTTTTCGAACGCGATCCCGCCGCCCGATCCACCTGGGAGGTACTCACCTGCTATCCGGGTTTTCATGCCTTGACGCTGCATCACCTCTCGCATGCATTGTGGAATGCGCGTTTGCGCTGGCTGGCGCGGTTTGTCTCCCATTTCGGACGCTGGATCACCGGCATCGAGATTCATCCCGGCGCCACGATCGGGCGTCGGGTGTTCATTGACCATGGCATGGGCGTGGTCATCGGCGAGACGGCGGTGATCGAGGACGATTGCACCCTGTATCACGGCGTGACTCTCGGTGGCACGTCGTGGAACAAGGGCAAGCGGCATCCCACATTGAAGCAGGGCGTGGTGATCGGTGCCGGCGCCAAGGTGTTGGGGCCGATTACGCTGGGCAAGGGTGCCAAGGTGGGTTCCAACGCCGTGGTCGTACGCGACGTCCCGCCCGGAGCAACAGCGGTCGGCATTCCGGCGCGCATTGTCGAAGACCGCAGCGAAATCGATCGCGAGGTGAAGGCCGGGCAAATGGGCTTCTCCGCCTACGCCGTCACCCGTACCGAGGACGATCCGCTGGCGCACGCAATTCATGGCCTGCTCGACCACGCGGTGGAAACCGACCGCCGCATCGAGGCGCTGCTCAAGACCATGCAGCGTGCAGGGGTGTCTTTGGAAGACGATGTAGCGACCGCAGACAAGTTTGATCCAAACTATTTGTCAAAAATAGTAGACTAAAATAGTCGGAATACTCTATACTTGATGGAAATGGTCAGGTATTGGTCCTGGCGCGTTTCCCTACCGATTTACCCGACGGAGAGTACCCATGAGACTGACGACCAAAGGACGTTTTGCCGTAACGGCAATGATAGATCTGGCCCTGCGCCAGCATACCGGCCCGGTTACGCTGGCAGGCATCAGCGAGCGGCAGAAAATTTCCCTGTCTTACCTCGAGCAGTTGTTCGGCAAGCTGCGCCGCCGCGAACTGGTATCCAGCGTGCGCGGACCAGGTGGCGGTTATTGTCTGGCCAAGTCGCTTGAAACTGTTTCCGTTTCCGACATCATCCACGCCGTCGACGAGTCGCTGGACGCGACGAATTGCGGCGGCAAGGGCAATTGCGCCGAAGACCAGCGTCCCTGCATGACGCACGATCTGTGGACCAGCCTCAACGAAAAAATGTTCGAGTATCTGAATTCAGTCAGCCTGGCGGATCTGGTTGCCAAGCAACGGGAGAAGATGGGAGTCTCGGCAGTTCTGCATGACGAACGTCCCGAGCGCCGCGTGCGCCGTCCCGCCGTCGACCTCATCGCGGCTTGACCGCAGACGAGTCAAGTCAAGCCATGTTTGCCCCGGTTTATTTCGATCACAACGCCACCACGCCGCTCGACCCGCGTGTGCTGGAAGGCATGTTGCCGTATTTTGCAACGCAGTACGGCAATGCCTCCAGCCGCCACGAGTACGGCAGGGCGGCGCGGCGCGCGATCGATGAAGCGAGGCAGCGGGTGGCCTGTGCGGTGGGCGCGCATCCGACCGAAGTGGTGTTTACCAGCGGCGGCTCGGAAGCCAACAATCTTTTCATCAAGGGTGCAGCAGCCTGTCTGACACCGGGCATGGTGGCCATCTCGGCCATTGAACATCCCTGCGTGCGTGAGCCGGCGAAGCAATTGCAGCGTGCCGGCTGGAGGCTGCGCGAGATTGCCGTCGACGACAGTTGCCGTATCGCCAACGCCGACTTTCAGGCCGTGCTCGAAGCAAAGCCGGCCCTGGTTTCCGTCATGCTGGCCAATAACGAGACCGGCGCGATACAGGACGTGTGCGGCCTTGCGACGCAGACGAAGGCATCCCGGGCCTGGTTTCATACCGACGCGGTGCAAGCGTTTGGCAAGCGCCCGCTGGATTTCAGAACACTCAATGCCTCCGGCGTACATGCCCTGACACTGTCCGCGCACAAGCTTGGCGGACCCAAGGGAGCGGGAGCGCTGGTAGTCGACAAGCGCGTCGAGCTGCAGGCGCTGATTGCCGGTGGTGGCCATGAGCGCGGCTTGCGCTCGGGCACCGAGAACGTGGCGGCAATTGTCGGTTTCGGCTTGGCGGCGGAAATGGCGGTATCCCGGCTTGATCTGAAGGAAACTCGGCTTGCGGGCTTGCGGGCGGAGCTTGAAGGGGGTTTGGTCGCTCAAGGTGCGACCGTATTCGCCGATGCCTCCGAGCGCTTGCCCAACACGAGCTACTTTGCCTTTCCCGGTGTTGATGGCGAAACCCTGGTCGGCAAACTCGACCGCGCCGGCTTTGCCGTGGCAGCCGGAGCGGCCTGTTCCAGCGCCAATCCGGAGCCGTCGCATGTGCTCCTGGCGATGGGCGTTGAATCCTCGCTGGCGCGTGGTGCCGTGCGCGTGAGTTTTGGCATGGATAGCACGGCGCCGCAGGTAAGAGATTTCCTTGCCGTATTGAACACAACAATCTTGCAACTCAAGGGCCTGACCGCTCTGGCAATCTGAACTGGAGAATTTCGTAATGCAAGCAGAATTGAAACTGCCGGTGTACCTCGACAATTCGGCAACCACGCCGGTTGATCCGCGTGTGGCGGCGAAAATGATTCCCTGGTTGACCGAGCATTTCGGCAATCCGGCCTCGCGTTCCCACGCTTATGGATGGGAAGCGGAAAAGGCCGTTGAAGAGGCGCGCGAAGAAGTTGCGGCGCTGGTCGGTGCCGACGCCAAGGAAATCATCTGGACCTCGGGTGCCACCGAATCCAATAATCTCGCCATCAAAGGTGCGGCGCATTTTTATGCCGGGACCAAAGGCAAGCACATCGTTACCGTGAGCACCGAGCACAAGGCCGTGCTCGATACCGTCAAGGAACTCGAACGGCAAGGTTTTGATGCGACCTACATCGTGCCGCAGGAAAATGGTTTGATCACCGTCGAACAGTTCAAGGCGGCCTTGCGGCCGGATACCGTGGTGGCGTCGGTGATGGCGGTGAACAACGAGATCGGCGTGATCCAGCCCCTGGCCGAAATCGGAGAAATCTGTCGCGAGAAGGGCGTGATCTTCCACGTCGATGCCGCGCAGGCGACCGGCAAGATGCCCATCGATCTTTCCAAGCTGAAAATCGATTTGATGTCCTTTTGCGCCCACAAGACTTACGGCCCCAAGGGTATTGGTGCTCTTTACGTGAGGCGCAAGCCGCGCGTCCGGCTGGAAGCCCAGATTCATGGCGGCGGACATGAACGCGGCATGCGTTCAGGCACCCTGGCCACGCACCAGATCATCGGCATGGGCGAATGCTTCCGTCTGGCGCGGGAGGAAATGGCGATCGAAAACGAGCGTATTCGCATGTTGCGCGATCGACTGCTCAAAGGTTTGATGGACATTGAAGAAACCTACATCAATGGCGACATTGACCAGCGGGTGCCGCACAATCTCAACGTCAGCTTCAACTTTGTCGAGGGCGAGTCGCTGATCATGGCCATCAAGGACATCGCGGTATCGAGCGGTTCGGCATGCACCTCGGCCAGTCTGGAACCCTCGTATGTGCTGCGTTCGCTGGGGCGTTCGGATGAACTGGCGCACAGCTCGATTCGTTTCACCCTCGGTCGTTTCACGACCGAAGCGGAAGTCGATTTCACCATCAAGTTGCTGCACGACAAACTGGGCAAGCTGCGTGAGCTTTCCCCGTTGTGGGAAATGTACAAGGATGGTGTTGATCTCAGCACCGTGCAATGGGCAGCGCATTGATGCGGCAAACCCCATCAATGTAGAGGCCTGCGGGGAAGGCATTGCGCTCAACCCCCAACCCCCGTCCCGCGGGTGGGGGCGACTAGTCGGAATTACTTAAGGAGTTGCATCATGGCATACAGCGAAAAAGTACTGGATCACTATGAAAACCCGCGCAACGTGGGTTCCTTTGGCAAGGACGACGATGGCGTCGCGACCGGCATGGTCGGTGCGCCGGCCTGCGGCGACGTCATGAAACTGCAGATCAAGGTAGGCAAGGACGGCGTGATCGAAGATGCCAAGTTCAAGACCTATGGCTGCGGCTCGGCGATCGCCTCCTCGTCGCTGGTGACGGAATGGGTCAAGGGCAAGACCATCGATCAGGCGCTGGATATCAAGAACACGCAGATTGCCGAGGAGTTGGCGCTGCCACCGGTGAAAATCCACTGTTCCATTCTTGCCGAGGATGCGATCAAGGCCGCCGTGGCCGACTACAAGAAAAAACAGGGAGCCTGATCATGCCGGTGACTCTTTCCGAACCTGCTGCCAAGCACGTCGCCAATTTCATTGCCAAACGCGGCAAGGGCGTCGGCATCCGTCTTGGCGTGAAGACCTCCGGCTGCTCGGGCATGGCCTACAAACTGGAATTTGCCGACGCATCGGAACCCGAAGACCTGATTTTCGAAAGCCATGGCGTCAAGGTGCTGGTCGATCCCAAGAGCCTGCCCTATCTTGAAGGCACGGAGCTCGATTACACCAGGGAAGGACTCAACGAAGGCTTCAAGTTCAACAACCCGAACGTCAAGGATGCGTGCGGTTGCGGCGAATCGTTCAACACCTGAGCGCCTGATGACGTCGTTCGACCTCAACTTCGCTGCTGATTACTTCGCGTTGTTTGGTTTGCCGCGGGTGCAATCGCTGGATCTGGATGGCCTGGCGGACAGTTATCGCTCGGTTCAGTCTCAAGTGCATCCGGACAAGCATGCCCATGCGGGAGCAGCCGATCGACGGCTGGCGATGCAGTGGGCGACGCGGATCAATGAGGCGTATCAGACGCTGAAGTCACCCGGCAAGCGAGCGCGTTACCTGCTCCAGTTGCTGGGCCACGATCCGCAGATTGAGAACAACACGGCGATGCCGGCGGAATTCCTGATGAGCCAGATGGAATTGCGCGAAGCGGTGATGGATGCCCGGGCCGCGGCAGATGAGGACGCGCTGGATGCGGTGCGCGTGCGTTTGCTGAGTCTGATCAGGGAAGAATATGTGCGGCTCGCCGATTTGATCGATGTCGCCAAAGACTATGCAGCCGCCGCCGATCTGGCACGCCAACTGATGTTCCAGGAAAAACTGCTCAACGAAATTGATGACGCGCTGGAAGCCGTCACAGCTTAAAAAGAATACTTATGGCACTTCTTCAGATTGCGGAGCCGGGAGAGTCCGCAGCACCGCACGAGCATCGTCTCGCTATCGGCATTGATCTGGGTACCACCAACTCGCTGGTTGCTACCGTAAGGAGCGGCATGAGCGTGGTGCTCAATGACGCACGTGGCCGCTCCTTGCTGCCTTCCATCGTCAGCTATGGCGCCGACGGTGGCGTCGAAGTTGGCTACGGCGCGGAAGCCAAGCAGTCGATCGATCCCAAAAACACCATCGTCTCGGTCAAGCGCTTCATGGGCCGCGGACGAAAGGATATTGCCCATATCGAATCTCTGCCCTACGATTTCCTCGATACCGAAGGCATGGTCAAACTCAAGACCATTGCCGGGATCAAAAGCCCGGTCGAAATCTCGGCAGAAATCCTCAAGACCTTGCGTAACCGAGCCGAAGCTTCGCTGGGCGGGGAATTGACCGGCGCGGTCATCACCGTGCCCGCCTATTTCGACGATGCCCAACGCCAGGCCACCAAGGATGCGGCGCGCCTCGCCGGCCTGAATGTATTGCGCCTGCTGAACGAGCCGACAGCGGCCGCCATCGCCTATGGCCTGGACAACTCGGCCGAGGGTGTCTACGCGGTGTTCGACCTCGGCGGTGGAACGTTCGACATTTCGATTTTGCGTCTGTCCAAAGGCGTCTTCGAAGTTCTGGCCACGGGAGGTGATTCAGCTCTCGGCGGTGATGATTTCGATCACCGCATTTTCTGCTGGATCATCGAGCAGGCGAAACTGGCGCCGCTGTCGCTGCGCGATGCGCGGTTGTTGCAGGTTCGCGCTCGTGAGGCCAAGGAGCAGTTGTCCCAGCATGGCGAGGTGCCGATCACGGTCAAGCTCGGCAGTGGCGAGTATGTCGATCTGGTGCTGAGTACCGAAGTGTTTCTCGAGATATCCCGGACACTGGTGCAAAAGACCTTGGCGCCGTGCAAGAAGGCTTTGCGCGATGCCGGCCTTGCCGCGAGCGAGGTGCGCGGAGTGGTGATGGTGGGCGGTTCGACACGCATGCCGCAAATCCAGCACGCCGTGGCGGAACTGTTCAAGCAGGAGCCGCTCAACAATCTCGATCCGGAGAAGGTTGTGGCGCTCGGCGCCGCGACTCAGGCCAACTTGCTGGCAGGCAATCGTGCGCCCGGCGACGACTGGTTGCTGCTTGACGTGATTCCGCTGTCGCTCGGGCTGGAGACCATGGGTGGCCTCGTCGAAAAGGTTGTGCCACGAAATTCCACCATACCGATTGCGCGCGCGCAGGAATTCACCACCTTCAAGGATGGCCAGACGGCAATGGCGATCCAAGTCGTGCAAGGCGAGCGAGAACTGGTTTCAGATTGCCGCAGCCTGGCCCGATTCGAGCTGCGCGGCATACCGCCCATGGTGGCGGGCGCGGCACGCATCCGGGTCACGTTTCAGGTCGACGCCGATGGCCTGCTTTCCGTCACGGCGCGCGAACAGACCAGCGGCCGCGAGGCGCGCATCGAAGTCAAGCCGTCCTACGGCCTGAGCGACGATGAAGTGGCGGGCATGCTCAAGGACAGTTTCAGCCACGCCGGTGACGACGCCTATCGCCGTGCCTTGCGCGAGGCGAAGGTTGAGGCCCAGCGCCTGATCGAGGCCACTCGCTCGGCCCTGCGGGACGATGCCGATCTTTTGTCGACCCTGGAACGCGCGCACATCGACGCTGCAATAAACACGCTGGAAGCCGCGACGGCCGCCGAAGACGATCGACGTGCCGTGGACTCGGCCATGCAAGCCCTGAGCGCTGCCACCGCGGAATTCGCGGCGCGGCGCATGAACCAGAGCGTGCAGCGCGCGCTCACCGGACGCAAAATAGACCAGATATCACTATGACCCAGATTATTGTTCTTCCCCATGTCGAGTTGTGTCCTGACGGCGCGGTCATCGAAGCGGCGCCGGGAACCACTGTTTGCGATGCGTTGCTTGCCAATGACATCGAAATCGAGCATGCCTGTGAAAGGTCGTGCGCCTGCACGACTTGTCACGTGGTCGTGCGCGAAGGCTTCGATTCGCTCAAGGATGCCGAGGAGCTCGAAGAGGATCTGCTCGACAAGGCCTGGGGCCTGGAGCCCAAATCCCGCCTGTCGTGTCAGGCCGTCGTCACCCAGACGCCGCTGGTGATCGAGATTCCCAAATACACCATCAACATGGTCAAGGAGGGGCATTCGAAATGAAATGGACCGACAGCCTCGATATCGCGATTGCTTTGTCCGAAATCCATCCCGAGGTGGACCCGACGCACATCAATTTCGTCGACCTGATGCGCTGGGTCATGGCCTTGCCCGGATTCGAGGAAAACGAAAGCCATTGCGGCGAAAAAAAGCTGGAAGCGATACAACAGGCGTGGATCGACGAAGTCGATTGATCCATGCTGGTGGATACTCATTGCCATCTGGATGCCGCCGAATTTGATGGGGATCGGTCGACCGTTGCCGACGCGGCCTTGCTCGCCGGGGTCGGCCTGATCGTGGTTCCGTCGGTGGAGCGCGCCAATTTTGGCGCGGTGGCATCAGTGTGCCGTGACTATGTTTTATGTCGGGGCGCCTATGGCATCCATCCGATGTATGTGGATCAGGCCAGAGAGGACGACCTCGACGCCTTGCAGCAGACTCTCCTGCGCGAGCAGCCTCTGGCGGTGGGCGAGATCGGCCTCGATCGATTCATCGAGGTGCGCGACGAACAGCGGCAAGACTTCTATTTCAGCGCCCAATTGAAGATGGCCCGCGATGCCAGCCTGCCCGTGTTGCTCCATACCCGACGCGCCGTCGACCCGACGCTGAAACATCTGCGCCGCTGTGTCGTGACCGGCGGCATTGCCCACGCTTTCAGCGGCAGTCGCCAGCAGGCCGACGAGTTCATCAAGCTCGGCTTCAAGTTGGGTTTTGGCGGCGCGATGAGTTTTACGCGCGCAACGCGACTGCGCGAGCTCGCGGCAACGCTGCCGCTTGATGCTATCGTGCTGGAAACCGATGCGCCGGACATGTCGCCCGAGTGGAAAGTCGGTGCCCGCAACACGCCCGATCAACTGCCGCGCATAGCGCGGATCCTTGCCGACCTGCGCGGCATTACAGTACAAGAAGTTGCCGAGGCCACGACGGCCAATGCAATCGCCGTGCTTCCCGGGCTTGCCCGGATTCATTGACGCCGGTCCGCGAGATGGAATTCACGGAGCGCAAAGCGTTATTTTCGCAACAAAACATCAAGGAGCCAGTCATGAGTACAACCGTAAGCTTCCGTGGTAATCAAGTAAAGATCGATGGCGACCTTCCCGCTACTGGCGCCAAGGCCCCGGATTTCAAACTGACCAGCGGCGCGCTGGCCGATGTTTCGCTCAAGGATTTTGCCGGCAAGCGCAAAGTGTTGAATATCTACCCGAGCATCGATACGCCGACCTGCGCGACGTCGACCCGCAAATTCAACGAAGCGGCCGGAAATCTGGAGAACACCGTGGTGCTTTGCGTTTCTGCCGACTTGCCGTTTGCGGCAAAGCGCTTCTGCGATGTCGAAGGTCTCAAGAATGTCAGCCACCTTTCCACTTTCCGTCACCCGGAGTTCCTCAAGGCCTGGGGCGTAGCGCTGGCCGAAGGCCCGATGATCGGCCTGACGGCGCGTGCCGTGGTGGTGCTCGATGAAAACGACAAGGTGGTGCACAGCGAGATGGTGCCGGATATCGGCAGCGAGCCCAATTACGAGGCAGCGCTGAAGGCGCTCGGCTAGTCGCGTCGCCGTCTCGCCGGCGCCGACTTTTGGCGCAAGGTGTTGCGGGCGAAAAAAACGGGAGCCGCGGCTCCCGTTTTTTTTATGTCGTTTCTTCGCGGCTGGCGCGTTTGCGCTCGTGTTCCTTGAGCAGGCGCTTGCGCAGGCGAATCGACTTCGGCGTGATCTCGACCAGTTCGTCGTCGGCGATGAACTCTACTGCCGATTCGAGCGTCATGAGTATCGGCGGGACCAGACGCACGGCTTCGTCGGTGCCGGAGGAGCGGACATTGGTCAGTTGCTTGCCCTTGATCGGATTGACGACCAGATCGTTGTCGCGACTGTGGATGCCGATGATGATGCCTTCGTACAGCGGGTCGCCGTGGCTGACAAACATGCGACCGCGATCCTGCAGTTTCCACAGGGCATAGGCAACCGCCGCGCCGTCATCCTGGGAGATCAGCACGCCGTTGCGACGTTCGGCCATGATCCCGGCCATCGGGCCGTAGTCGTCAAAAATATGGCTGGCCATGCCGGTACCACGGGTCAGGGTGAGGAACTCACCCTGAAAGCCGATCAGACCCCGGGCCGGAATGCGGTACTCAAGCCGCACGCGGCCTTTGCCATCCGATTCCATGTTCAGCAACTCGCCGCGCCGACGGCCGAGTTCCTCCATGACTCCGCCCTGATTGTCGTTCTCGATGTCGACGGTCAGCAGTTCGTAGGGCTCGCATTTCTGTCCGTCTATTTCCTTGAACAGCACGCGCGGACGCGATACCGCCAGTTCATAGCCTTCGCGGCGCATGGTTTCGAGCAGGATGGTCAGGTGCAGTTCGCCGCGGCCGGATACCAGGAACACGTCGGCATCCTCGGTTTCTTCGACGCGCAGGGCAACGTTGGCCAGCAGTTCTTTTTGCAGGCGCTCGCGAATCTGGCGGCTGGTGACGTATTTGCCTTCCTTGCCGGCCAGGGGCGAAGTATTGACCTGGAAATTCATGGTCAGAGTGGGTTCGTCAACAACCAGCGGCGGCATGCCGACCGGCGCGGCGGGGTCGCAGATGGTGACACCGATGCCGACCTGCTCGATGCCGGTCACCAAGACGATGTCGCCGGCTTCCGCTTCTGTTGCCTGTTCGCGCTCGAGACCCGTGAACATCATGATCTGGGCGATCTTCGCCTTGCCCTTGGCTTCGTCGCCATACATCACGGCGACTTCCTGGCCCGCCTTCATGCGGCCCTGCTTGATGCGGCCGATGCCGATGCGGCCGACATAACTGTTGTAGTCGAGCGAGCAGATTTGCAGTTGCAGGGGTTGCTCCACATCCACGTCGGGTTGCGGTGTGTGTTTGATGATGGCTTCGTAGAGCGGACGCATGTCCGTGCCAGGCTTGTTGTAATCGAGCATGGCGAAGCCGTTCAGCGCCGAGGCGAATACGACGGGAAAGTCGAGTTGATCCTCGGTGGCGCCAAGTTTGTCGAACAGATCGAAGGTGTGGCTGATGACCCAGTCGGGCCGCGCTCCCGGCCGGTCGATCTTGTTCACGACAACGATGGGTTTCAAACCCAGTGCCAGCGCCTTTCGCGTCACGAAGCGGGTTTGCGGCATCGGACCTTCGACGGCATCGACCAGCAGCAGCACGCCATCGACCATCGACAATACGCGCTCCACCTCGCCGCCGAAGTCGGCGTGTCCCGGCGTGTCGACGATATTG
Organism: Burkholderiaceae bacterium; assembly: GCA_021738065.1. Lineage (GTDB taxonomy): Bacteria > Pseudomonadota > Gammaproteobacteria > Burkholderiales > Rhodocyclaceae > Sulfuritalea. The sequence continues at coordinate 50,867 of JAIPCT010000007.1, read as the reverse complement.
ATATGGGTGCCTTCGAAGTCGATGGCACAATTTTTCGAAAGGATGGTGATCCCGCGTTCTTTCTCGAGATCGTTGGAATCCATTACCCGTTCAGTAACGGCCTGATGGGCGGCGAAGGTGCCGGACTGACGAAGCAGTTGATCGACGAGGGTCGTCTTGCCGTGGTCAACGTGGGCGATAATGGCGATGTTTCTGAGGGCGCGGGACATAGTGGCGTTTGGCGTTGTTGCGGTGCGGAAAAACCGCATATTCTATCACGCGGCCATCACCGTTCCGATTGAATTTTCAGGGGATTTTTTTATGCTTGGTATCATTGGCGGCAGTGGCCTGACCCAGTTGGCGAACCTTGACGTTTCGCACCGCGAGGTGGTGCGCACGCCTTATGGCGAGCCATCCGGCCCGCTGACTTTTGGCCGTATCGGCTGCCAGGACGTGGTTTTTGTTGCCCGTCACGGCTATGGGCACACCATTCCTCCTCACCTGGTCAATTACAGGGCGAACATTCACGCCATGGAAAGTTCGGGCGTGACCCAGATCATTTCGGTGGCTTCCGTCGGCGGAATACGCAACGATCTCGGCCCCGGCACCCTGGTCGCACCGCATCAGATCATTGACTATACGTGGGGACGCGAGATGACTTTTCAGTCGGGTGGCGATGGCCCCGTCATTCACGTCGATTTCACCGAGCCTTACGATGCGGCGGTGCGCAAGCTGTTGCTGGATGTCTCGCACCGCGTCGGCGAAGAAGTGATTGATGGCGCGGTGTATGCCACAACACAAGGGCCGCGGCTCGAAACGGCAGCTGAAATCAATCGTTTTCAGCAGGAGGGCGCCGACATCGTTGGCATGACCGGCATGCCGGAGGCTGGATTGGCGCGAGAAATCGGACTGCCTTATGCGGCTCTTTGCGTGGTTTCCAACTGGGCCGCTGGCCGCGCCGATTCGGAGCACGGCATCAAATTTGACGTGCTTGAGGCGGCGCTGCATCAGGCCATGGCGCGTGTACGCCGCATCATCGAAGGAGTTTGCGAAGCGTGATTCGTGAAGTCCTGCGTATGGGCGATCCGCGCCTGCTGCGCGTCGCGCAGCCGGTGACCACGTTCGGCACGTCGCAGTTGGCGGCGTTGTTGCAGGATATGCGCGATACGATGGCGCAGCTTGATGGCGCCGGGCTTGCCGCACCGCAGATCGGAATCGACCTGCGCGTGGTGATTTTCGGTGGAGCATTGAATCCTCGCTATCCCGACGCACCCGCCGTACCCGATACGGTATTGATCAATCCGCAGTTGGTGCCTTTATCCGAAGAGGAAACGTCGGGATGGGAGGGTTGCCTTTCCGTGCCGGGTTTGCGCGGCTGGGTGCCACGCTGGGAACACTTGAGGTATGGCGGCATGGACGAATCCGGTCGGCATTTCGAACGGACAGTCGATGGCTTTCATGCGCGGGTTGTGCAGCACGAATGCGACCATCTCGATGGCGTGCTTTACCCCATGCGGGTGCGCGACTTCCGACGCTTCGGATTCGTCGAGGAATTAACCGACGATCAAACACCCTAACCCTGTTGCGTCCCGCGTATTTGTCGACTTGCCGGCGGGTGGAGTTTCGGGCTAGTCCGATTTCTTTTCCGGGGCGATTTCCACCCGGTTGCGTCCGCCATTCTTCGCCGCATACAAGGCGATATCGGCACGATTAACGGTCTGACTGGGTGTTTCAGCACCGTCGAATTGGCTGATGCCGATGCTGATGCTGACGGAGATTTGCCGACCGTCAAGTTCGACGGATGTCGCCGCGACTTTCTGCCTCAGTTTTTCGGCAATGCGATAGGCCTCGTCCTGATCGCAGTTTCTCAGAACCAGCAGATATTCTTCGCCACCCCAACGCACGGCGATGTCTGACTGGCGCAGCCCCTCCGCCAGAATGCCTGCCACTTTGCTCAATACCTGGTCGCCGACCAAATGCCCGTGGTCGTCGTTGATTTCCTTGAAGTGGTCGATATCGGCGAGCAGCATCGCAATCGGTTGTGGCGTGCGTCGGTACTCGGCGATCAGTTTGTCGACAAGGATGGTGAAGGCGTGGCGGTTGAGCAGGCCGGTGAGTTTGTCGGTGGCAGCCATTTCCTCGATTCCGCGCTGGAAACGGGAGAGCACCAGATGTGTCAGGAGCAGCACCAGCAGGGTTATGGCAAGACTGATGGCCAGATTGAAGTACAGCGTTTGGCGGATGCCGGCGAGCGCAATGTCCTCGTTTTGCTCGACAAACAGATACCACTTGAGTTCCGGCAGGTAATTCACATTCAGAATGTGGTTGTTGCCATTGGCCGCATATTGATACGAACCGCTTTTTTCCTGGAGGATGCGCTCAATCAGCTGATTCAATCCCGGAGTCTGGTGCAAGTTCGTGACTTGACCAGTCTGGTTGCCAAAAACAACCACATTTGCCTGAGCGTCTACAAAGTAGATGCTGCGCTGAAAGCGCTTTTGGTATTCTGCGATAAGGCCACGCACGGCATCCACGGTGAGTCCAACGCCGGTTGCGCCAATGTAGTTTCCGGAAAAGTCGAAAACCCGATAGTTGATGAAAATTGTCAGCGCGTCGGCATTGGCCAGATCGGGATCGACGTTGATTTCGTAGTCTTGATCCATATCGCGCACGCGGTAGTACCAGGCGTCACGGGGATCGGTCGGCGATACGCGTTTAAGGATGCCGGCACCGGTGTAGTAGATGGCGCTTTTCTCGGAAACGAAAAAGCTGCTGAAGGCACCGTAGCGTTGTTTCACTTCGCCAAGGTAGCGCGCCATGTCCGTGACCTTGTTTTCACCCTTGAGTACCCAATCACGCAAGAAGGTGTCATTGGCCATGGTCGATGAAATCAGCACAGGCCGTATCAGATCCTTCTGGATTTCCGAGTAGATATTGCTGGCGGTGAGTGGCAGGTCCTGACCGACGATGGCGTCGCGGATGGCCTGTTTCGAAACGAAATAGCCAAACAGGGTCGTCGAGAAGAAGCCGGTCGTGAGCAGCAGGCTCAAAACCAGCAATAGCCTGCTGCGGTCAAAGATGCGAAGTCCGTCCATGTCGCAGGATTCTAGGGCAAACCTGCGCGGACTTGCGGAAGGTCGATATCAACGCCGACGCCGACGGAAATGGAAGGCTCGTGGCAGCGCGCCGTATCACCAGCGCCGACTTCTTGTCGGCGCGGTGGCTGACTCCTTTGAAACCTCCGCTCGAGACTATCCAACAGCCTTGGCAAGCTTGGCCTTGAGCCTTTGTGCCGTCTTCTCGACACCGACAATGAAGCGGTTGTGTTTGCCACGGGCAACTTCCTCAACCGCATCTCGCGCGGTGAATTCAAAGGAAACGGCAGCCCCGTTGACTTCGGTCAGCGTGACGGTGACATCCACCCACATGCCCATCAAGGTGGCGCCGACATGATCCAGTTCGACGCGGGTGCCGACCGAGTCCTTGCCGGCTTCGATATGCGCCAGCAGCAAATCCCGACAAGCCATTTCGATGTCATAGAGCAGGTTGGGTGTGGAATAGACCCGGCAGTCGTCGCCCATGAAACTGATGGTTTTGTCGCGATCGATATCGACGTGGCGGGTAGCAGAGAGGCCGGCTTTAAGTGTTTCGCTCATGATGTGTCCTTGGTTGATGTGGCTGGACTACGCCAACAGAAAGAAAAGAAACAAACGTGCTGTCAGGTGACCTGCGGAATGTCTTCAGTTTTTTTGTTTTTTTAGGGAGTTCGCATACAAGCGTGCTTCAACGTAGCGCACCAAAGCCCGGGTGCCGCGCGCGCAGTTGCGGAAAATGCAAACACCCTGGTCCATCAGTCCGGCGCACATCGCATCATAAAGATGGCCGCCGTCCACAATGCCAATGATCGGTTTGTCGTTTCGATTCACCAGGGATGGCATCAGGTGCACAGTGCTTTTCGGATCCGTGATGTCGAAGCCCGGTCGCAGCTTGCTTTGTTCCAGCGCGCGAACGGAAGGCGCCGTCGGGTCCAGCCCGACCACTACCGCGTCGATCTCGGCATCGTGGAGGAAGGCCTCGACGATTTGCAAATGGGCTTCGTCGTCGGCGCCGGGATTGATGTCGATCGGGTTTCTGACTTCGACCAGGGCATTGAGTTTTTTGGCGACCAGTATCTCTTCAAGGCTGGCGACAGTAGCTGGGCTCAACGCGCCCATCACCATGGCGAAATTGTCCGCCTCGATGGAGTCGGCCATGCCGACCGCTTCGAATCCCGCACCGCTGATCGCGCCCAGGCGATTGCCGCCGATGGCTTTATTGTGCAAGGCGCCGGCCATGTAGAACAGATCGTCGAAGCTGTTGAAATCCTCGGCGACGATCGCTCCGGCCTGACGCACTACGGAGTCGAACAGGATCGGACCGCCCGCGATCGACGCGGTGTGACCCATGACGCCACCCATGCCGGGTGCCGTCTTGCCTGATTTGTATACCACGACCTGTTTGCCGTTCAGCACGGCCTTGCGCACGGCCTTGGCGAAGTCGAGGCCGTCTCCGTTCTTGAAGCCTTCGATATACACACCGATTGTTTCGATTTCGGGCAATTCGGCGAAATAGGCCAGCATGTCGCCATGCGTCAGGTCGGTCTGGTTGCCCAGTGCCAGCATATAGCGCGGATCGAGCCAGGGGTTCTGGCTCAAACGCGTGATCATGAAGGCGCCGCTTTGACTCAGCATGACCGAGTTTCTCTGCGGCTTTTTCTGCGGTTTGGGCAGTCGCTCCAGCGGAATGAACCAGGAGTCGTAGCTGCCGGGATGGGAGACGACGCCAAGGCAGTTGGCGCCGAGGAAAATCGGGCCGCCATCGGGCTTGCCGTGGGCGGCATTGATACGCTCGGCCAATGCGGCGGCGGGTTCACGGCTGGCTTTGGTTTCTCCCAGGCTGCCCGGAATCAGCATCACCGATTCCACCGAGTCGGTTTCAATGATTTCATCGACCAGGTCATAGACCGCGCTGGCGGCGACCGCTACGATCAGCAGGTCCAGCTTGTGCTCCAGAGCCTTCAGGCTTTCGACGCACCGGACGCCATCGATCTCGGATTCGCCGGGACGGATGATGACCATTTGCGCCTTGTCGTAGCCGCTTCCCATCAGGTTGCGAAGAATGATCCGGCCGAAATTCATGTTGCTGGCAGAAACGCCAATAATGCCGATCGAAGCGGGATGGATAAGCTTTTCGATCTTCTGGATCGGGCGGGGCAGCCGCTCGGCGGCCGGGGCGGCGATTTCGCATTGGGCTACCTGTGCCGTCAGGCGCTCGCCGATGTGCGCAGGATTCAGTTCCAGACTCTGCAGCACGAATGCTGCCTTTGCGTCGTCTTGCGATTGGCTGGCGGCCAATGACAGAAGACGTTCGAAGCAGGTTCTGAGCTGCGGGTCCGGGATGGGCAGACTGTTGCGTTTGGCGATGGCGGCGAGTTTCTGATACGCCAGTGTGCGTTTGAACAGATCAAGAAAATTATCTGCATCTGTCAGTGCGGTGGCCGAATACACCGATGCCCGATCCGTAGCGAAGTTGCTTTCGTCGAGTTCAGCTTCCACCCCGCCCATGCCGGCGCTGATGACCATGCCAAACTCACGGGTATTGTTCAGGCTGATGCGAAGATCGACAGCGGCCAGCGGTTGCAGCGGCTTGACTTGTGTTGGAGAGGCCTCCGGCGCGGATCCGATCCCCAGTTCGGCAAGCAGAGCGGAAAGCTCGGACGGGTTCAGGGTGCTGCGCCCGGCAGAGGATGCCTGCCGGAATAACTCGGCGACGGCAGCGCGGAGTGTTGCGGCATCGGGTCCGACCTTAGACGTGCTCTGCATGGTGTTGACTCCCTGGATACGGCCTGCATGGCCGGATGAAACCGAGGGGGAACTATAACAGATACAGATTTACCAATGAAAAATATCTAAAATGTATCGGTTGATATCCATCAAATTTGATCTTGATCAATGTTCGATCGTAATTTTCGGGTCCACCAGCCCTCCGAAGCGTTCATAAAAGTAGGGAGCGGCAGCCGGAAGCGGGCCATTCGCAGTTTCACAAACCGAGAGCAGATGCGCCTGGGCCAGCGGATAGGTGATGCTGTACAGGTCGCGACACAGCTGGCGCGCAACACCGCCGCTCCAGTTGGCCGGAAGCAGCTGGGACGGCAGCTGCGGGTCGTTCAGCAGGGCGCGCCGGAAGGCGTGCATCAGGAGCGTTTGGACCAGAAAGCATTGTTCAGGATCCAGGCTGTTAGCCGTGCGCATGGTGCGCAGCACCGGGCGGAACAGGTCGACGAAATCGAGGTATTGGGCGGACAGCGCGTCAAGATTCCAGCATTCGCGTACCAGTTCCTGTAACGGCTTGCTGGTCAAGGCGCTGATATTGACGGCTTTCATGGCGACCACTTTGTCGTGCGCGCCGGTTTCCTGGAGTATGTCGAGCAGGGCATCCGTGTCCGCGGAAGGGTGCGCGAGGATTCCCGATGCCAGTGTTCCGTATCCCGCCCAGGCCAGGTCCTTGCGCAAGGCATCCCTTTGTGCGCCGGCCAGAGACGGCGGGATCATGACCAACTGCCATTCTCCAGCCCAAACATCCTGAGGCTCAAAGTAGATTCGTCGGTAGGCGTGCTCGAAGCGGCGACGCCCGGACGTGGTCAGGCTGTAGTAACTCTTGCGTCCCAACTGTTCGGAAACCAGCCATTTTTCCTGTGACAGACGGTAGACGCTGGTGCGCACCATGCGCTCATTGAGTCCCAGTGGCCGCACCAGTTTGATGAAGCTGCCAAGCCAGACAGTGCCGCCGTGCGGCGCGATGAAGTCACCATAGATGGTGATGATCAGTGAGTTCGCCCGGGTCGGATGCCGATCCATGAAGTCATTGATCCATTGAGTGATATATCGGCTTTTCACAGTTTTCCCATACGTGAAGTCAGTGTCTTTTTGGCGTTTGTGTGCCGCCTGGTCCCTTGGCCGGAGCGGCCGGAATGGAGCGAGGCCTTTGGCAACGCATGCGGTATGCAGTATAAGGCAACTCTAATGTGATACAAATCAGTTGATTTGTACTCGGCTAGTGTGTATCGTATCGACAGCAGGGTCAAAATTGACCATGGCACAAACGGGTGAGGCGGACCATGCAACACGAGGCAGGCGTCGACATTGAGGCACACAACAGCTACGGCGCATACCGCTGGGTAGAGGGTGCGGCAGCTCATTCGGACGAGGTGGTGGCCGAGGAAGTCCCTGTGGCACTGGTCTACAACGGAATTTCCCACGCTGTGATGCTTGCGACTCCGCAGGATCTGGAGGAATTTGCACTCGGATTCAGTCTGAGTGAATGCATTGTCGGGCGTGCCGCAGAAATCCTCGATCTGGAGATCATCGAGCAGGCAAACGGCATTGAAGTCCACATGGCACTTTCCGCCGAGCGTGCGCATGCGCTCAAGCAGCACCGTCGAACGCTTGCCGGGCGCACCGGTTGCGGTCTTTGCGGTACGGAAAGTCTCGATCAATTGGCAAGACGGGCGACAACTGTCAAATCTTCCGCCGTACTGCAGGAAGGTGCGTTGCCGCGCGCGCTGGCTGAATTGCAGGAAGTGCAGCATCTGTTTCGGGCGACCGGTGCGGTTCATGCCGCCGCCTGGTGCGACTTCGACGGCACGGTCAAGCTGGTGCGCGAGGACGTGGGGCGCCACAACGCACTCGACAAACTCATCGGTTCATTGGCAGCGCAGCGCACGGGATTTCATGAAGGCTTTGTCCTCATGACCAGTCGCGCCAGTTACGAAATCGTGCAGAAGGCGGCAGCCGTCGGCATTGCGGTCGTGGCGGCAGTTTCCGCGCCTACCGGTATGGCAATCAGAGTGGCAATTGAATCCGGAGTCACGCTGATCGGGTTTGTCCGTGGCGAACGGCACTGTGTCTATTCACATCCCGAACGCGTTCATTAGTCAAGGCAGCAGGAAAGGGAAATGAGCATGGAAGAAGCCCAATCGAAGTCCGTCAAGCACGTTCCGACGTATTGCTACAACTGCGTTTCCGGTCCTGACTTCATGACGGTGAAAGTCGTCGATGGCGTGGCGACCGAGGTTGAACCGAATTTTGCCGCCGAAAACGTGCATCCGGCGCGCGGAAGGCCGTGTGTCAAGGCTTACGGCCTGATACAGAAGACCTACAATCCCAATCGCATCCTGTCGCCGATGAAGCGGACGAATCCCAAGAAAGGGCGCGACGAGGATCCCGGTTTTGTTCCCATCTCCTGGGACGAGGCGCTCGATACGATAGCCGAGAAGCTCAAGGCCACCCTCGCCAAAGGTGTTCTCGATGAAACCGGCCTGCCTCGCGTGGCGGCATCCTTCGGGCATGGCGGTACCCCGGCAATGTACATGGGTACCTTCCCGGCTTTCCTGGCCTCCTGGGGTCCGATCGATTTCAGCTTCGGTTCCGGGCAGGGCGTCAAGTGCGTGCATTCCGAGCATCTGTATGGCGAGTTCTGGCATCGCTCTTTTACAGTCGCGGCGGACACTCCTTCGGCTCGCTATGTCATTTCCCTGGGCGCCAACGTCGAGGTTTCCGGTGGCCCCTGCGCCGTGACACGGCATGCCGATGCGCGTATCCGTGGTTACAAGCGGGTTCAGGTCGAACCGCATCTTTCCGTTACCGGTGCGTGCTCGGCGGAATGGGTTCCGATCCGGCCAAAGACCGATCCGGCTTTCATGTTCGCCCTGATGCATGTGCTGCTGATCGAGCACAAACAGGAAGAACTCGACGTTCCGTTCTTGCGCGACAGGACTTCCTCGCCGTATCTGGTAGGTCCGGATGGTTTGTATCTGCGTGACGCAGAAAGCAGGAAACCGTTGATCTGGGATGTTAACCAGAACAAGGCAGTGGCCCATGACACGGTCGGCGCGGTTCCCGCGCTATCCGGACGCTTCCCCGTCAGTGGCGCCGTGAGCGTTGATGCCGACGATGCCTGCACCGCAATGGGCAATGTCGAGGGCGTCACCGCATTTTCGAAACTCGTCGAGCACATTGAAAAGTACTCGCCGGAATGGGCGTCGGAAATTTGCGATGTCCCGGCCGAGACGATTCGCCGCATCGCCAATGAGTATCTTGAAGCCGCCAGTGTTGGCGAAACCACGGTGATCGATGGCGTGACGCTGCCTCTAAGGCCGGTTGCGGTGGTTCTTGGCAAGTCGGTCAATAACGGCTGGGGCGCTTACGAGTGCTGCTGGGCACGCACCACACTGGCGGTGTTGGTGGGCGCGCTGGAAAACCCCGGTGGCACGGTGGGAACGACGGTGCGCCTGAATCGTCCGCATGACAATCGTCACACCAGCGTCGTGCCGGGCGAAGATGGCTTCATGGCGCAAAAGTTCAACCCGACCGACAAGGCCAACTGGGTATCCAAGCCAACCGGGCGCAACATGCACCGGACACTGGTGCCGATCGTCGGCAATACCGCCTGGAGCCAGGCGCTCGGTCCGACACAGCTGGCCTGGATGTTCCAGCGTGAACAGCCCTCGCCGGACATGGCAAAGCCGACCTTGCCCGATGTCTGGTTCATCTATCGGACGAATCCGGCGATCTCGTTCTGGGACACGCCAACGCTGGTCAAGACCATCGCGACCTTCCCCTTCACGGTCGGGTTCGCCTACTTGCTGGATGAGACCAACTACATGGCGGACTTGTTGCTGCCCGAAGCGACGGATCTTGAATCGGTCCAGATGATTCGCGTCGGCGGCACCAAATTCATGGAGCAGTTCTGGGACTCCAAGGGCGTGGCATTGCGTCAGCCCGCAGTCGCTGCTCAGGGCGATACCCGCGACTTCAGCTGGATCAGCACCGAACTGGCCAAGCGCACCGGTTTGCTCGAGAAATACAACGAAGCGATCAATCGGGGAGCTGCCGGTGTTTCACCGCTCAAGGGTGTCGACTACGATTTCAGTCTCGACACGACCGCGGAGCATTCACCTGAAGTCATCTGGGACGCCGTATGCCGCGCGGCAACGACGTCCTTGTCCAAGGGCAAGGAGACGCACGATCTGTCCTGGTTCAAGGAGCACGGTTTTTACACAGTGCCGATGTCGCGACTCGAATGGTATTTGACACCGACCATGGAAAAGCAGGGCCTGCGCTACGAACTGCCGTATCAGGAGCGCTTGCTGCGTATCGGACGGGAACTCGGCAACCGCCTGCACGAACACAAGATGACATGGTGGGACGAGCAGTTGTCGGAGTATGCCGCGCTACCGGAATGGCACGATGTGCCTGGACGCTGGGATGCGGCACTGGTGAATTCCGGAGGCAAAGTCGAGGACTTCCCGCTCTGGTTGCTCGCCACCAAGAGCATGCAGTACCACGCCGGCGGCAACGTCGGAATCGAACTGATGCGGGAAGTTTCGCTGAATATCCGCGGCCATTCCGGTGTCATCATCAATGCCAACACCGCCGCGCGCTACGGCATTGCCGAGGGTGATCGGGTCGAGATTCGCTCCCATATCGGCTCAACCTTCGGCGCAGCGGTACTCGCCCAGGGCGTTCGGCCGGACACGCTGGTTATCCTCGGGCAGTTCGACCACTGGGCGCAAGCCTTTGCCAAGGATCTCGGCATGCCCAGCCTGAATACCATCGCCCCGATGTCGATCGAGCTGACCGATGCAACGGGGTCCGGGTCGGACATTGTCAAGGTGCAGTTGCACAAGGTAGAGGGAGTCGCGGCATGACGCGCTATGTGATGAGCATCGATCTGCGGCGCTGCGTCGGCTGCCAGACCTGCACCGCGGCGTGCAAGCACGCCAATGCAACCCCCCCCGGAATCCAGTGGCGGCGGGTACTCGATCTGGAAACCGGCGAGTTTCCGAATGTCAGCCGCACGTTCCTGCCGATGGCTTGCATGCATTGTGGTAACCCGCCATGCGAAGAAGTCTGTCCGACCAAGGCGACAACCAAGCTTGCCAACGGCCTGGTGGCGATCGACTACGACCTGTGCATCGGTTGCGCCAACTGCGTCATGGCCTGTCCCTACGATGCCCGTTCCATCGTTCATGCCGCGCACTACGCCTATGACGATGCGGCGATGCCATCGGAAGCGGCGCGCTTCGATCCGGCGCGCGTCGCGGTTTCGATGAAGTGCAGCTTCTGCAAGGATCGCATCGATGAAGCGGCAGTTAGCGGACGGATACCCGGTATCCATCCCGAAGTGACTCCGGCCTGCGTCAATTCCTGCATTTCCGGCGCCATGGAGTTTGGCGACATTGAGGATCCGGAAAGCAATGTCAGCCGGCTGTTAGGTGAAACCCAGCACTACCGCATGCACGAAGAACTCGGCACCGAGCCCGGCGTGTATTACATATGGGACAAGTCATGAAAAAACTGACCAAGAAATCAGCCGATTTGCTGTCACCGAGACAGCAACGCAACTGGGACTGGCGGGCGGCGGCAAATTTCATCGCCGGTGGGGCCGGTGGCAGCTTGTTGTTGTGGACAGCATTCGCCGGATTTCCAATAGAAATCATGCGGGCAAGCGTATTGCTCGGTCTGATGCTGATAGGCACCGGTCTGACTTGCGTCTGGTTCGAGATCGGCCGGCCGTGGCGCGCGCTCAATGTCTATAAGCACGTTGCGACGTCCTGGATGACGCGTGAGGCAATGGTTGCGGCGCTACTGTTTCCGCTTGGCGGCCTGGCGTTACTCACAGCGGCACCCGGTCTGGTGATAGTGACGGGCGTATTGGGTGCAGTCTTTTTGTATACCCAGGCTCGAATTCTGGCGGCCAACAAGGGTATCCCGACCTGGCGCCATCCGCGCAGCATTCAATTGATGGTTGCCACTGGCCTGGCCGAGGGTGCCGGCTTCCTGATTTGCGTAGTGGCGCTGTCGTCCTCATTGATCGGAACATGGGGCCTGGTCGGAGTCTTTGCTCTGATCGCGGCCCGGGCCTACTTCTGGAAGGCCTATCTTGGCGGGCTACATGCTGACGGCGCACCCGAAGGCGCGTTGATCGTGTTGAACAGGTTTGACTCGCGCTTTGTGATATTCGGCCACATCCTGCCCGGACTTGCTATCGTAGCAGCACTGGCCGGAATGCCGGGTCAGACGGCAGTCTTGTTTGCAGCAGGAATCCTGATGGTTGCCAGTGGCTGGACGATGAAGTTCAATTTGGTCCTTCGCGCTGCCTTTACGCAAGGACTTGCATTGCTGCATCTGCCGGTACGTGGCAGCGGAGTAGCCGGCGCCGCGGCCAAACCCGGTTGGACAATGACAGGCGCCAAGGCCGGATAGTCGATTTCAGGGAACAACAACAAGGTGAGGCCGAGTCGCCTCATTGGATCGAAGGAGACAAGATGTACGAAGTGCGCTTTCATGGCCGCGGTGGTCAAGGTGCCGTTACCGCGGCATCGATGCTTGCGACTGCCTTGCTTGAACAGGGCAAATACGCAGTGTCCATCCCGTCTTTCGGCTTCGAACGACGAGGGGCACCGGTGGTTTCCTTTCTGCGTTGCAGCGACAAGGTCATTCGTCAACTGACCAATATCTACACCCCTGACTGCCTGATCTGCGTCGATCCGACGCTGGCCAAGTCGGTCGATATATTCAGTGGTCTCAAGCAGGGCGGTACGCTGGTACAGGCAACGCACAAGCCCTTGGCGGAAGTGATCATGGCCGACACAGTGGGTATCGTCGGTCTTTGCGACGCCGTCAATATAGCGCTGGAGATATTCAAGCGCCCGATCACCAATACCCTGATGCTGGGAGCTTTTGCCAAGACCACGGGCGTCGTATCGCTCGAAGCTTTGCAGCGTTCGCTGGAGCACTCCGATTTTCGCGATGCCGGACTTGCCCAGAATATGCTGGCGCTCGAACGCGGATTCAATGAGACGACGGTGCACACCATCGAGCGGAGGGTCGCAGCATGAGCCGGCACAACAGCTATCCCCTGTTTGATCTGGTCAAGGCCAATGTCCCGGATGACCTGTGTCCGGTCGCCACCGAGGTCAGTCCCATGCTGCCGGGCGACTGGCGCAGCATGCGGCCGGTCGTCGATCGCGACAAGTGCGTCAAGTGTGCCGTGTGCTGGCTGTACTGTCCGGTGCAATGCGTCGAGGAAAAAGCCGCGTGGTTCGACTTCAACATGGCGACCTGCAAGGGTTGCGGCATTTGCGCCAACGAATGTCCGCAACGTGCCATCACCATGATTCCGGAGGCGACATGAAGCTGGGAAGACGCTTTCACCACGGCGACACGGCAAACATGGCGGAAAAGGGATCGGCTTGCGCGGCGCTACCGCGTCAATCGCAGAGCGACACGCGGGCTACCAATAATGGCTTGCATTCACGCCGTGCCGCCGTGTTCGCCGTGGTAAATGTGCTTGGACACCGTATCGCCAGCGCCGAGTTTTACCGCCGTGTCACCAGCGCCGAGTTTTTTCGCCGCATTCAGATCCCGGAGGCATCATGACCACCGCCATCCTTGAAACGCCGACTCAGACCCAGCCGGCAAAGCAAAAAGTCATTCTCTGCGAAGGCAACGAAGCCGCTGCGTTGGCTGTTGCCCTGGCCCGTCCCGACATGGTGGCCGTATATCCGATCACGCCGCAGTCCTCGCTGGTCGAACACGTCGCTGCGCTGATCGCCGACGGTCGCATGGACGCCGACATTGTCGACGCCGAGGGCGAGCATTCGGTGCTTTCTGTGTTGCAAGGCGGCGCCCTGGCCGGTGCGCGGACCTATACCGCGACCTGTGGGCCGGGTCTGGCGTTCATGTTCGAGCCGTATTTCCGCACTTCCGGCATGCGCCTGCCGATCGTCATGTCCATCGTCACCCGCGACGGCATCACGCCGCAATCGGTCTGGGGCGGACATCAGGATGCAATGACGGTGCGCGAAGTCGGCTGGGTGCAGGTGTATTGCGAAACCGTGCAGGAAGTGCTCGATACCACCGTCATGGCGTTCAAGATCGCCGAGCATCACGACGTGATGCTGCCGGTCAATGTCTGCCTCGATGGCAACTATCTTTCCTACGGCACTTCGCGCGTCGAGTTGCCCGATCAGGCGGAAGTCGATGCGTTCATGGGTGTAAAGGATGTCAATTGGCACGTCGCACTGGACCCGCACCGGCCGATGGCAGTGGATCCGCTCACCGGCGGCACCTCCGGCAAGGGGCCGTCGACCTTTGTTCGCTATCGCAAAGGACAGTGCCGCGGCATGCAGAACTCGTTGCGGGTCATCGAGGAAGTGCATGAGGAATGGGCGCAGCGTTTCGGCCGCAGCTTTGCGCCGCTGGTCGAGGAGTACCGGCTGGAAGATGCCGACTACGCAATCATGACCCTGGGCAGCATGACCGGCGCCGCCAAGGACGCGATTGACGAAGCACGCGATGCCGGCAAGCGCGTCGGGCTGATCAAGATCAAGACCTTCAGTCCTTTCCCGGTCGAGGCCTTGCTCAAGTCCCTGAAGAAGATCCGGGCGCTGGGTGTTGTCGATCGCTCGGTCGGCTTTCGCTGGAATTGCGGGCCGATGTATCAGGAAACCATGGGCGTGCTCTACCGGCTTTGCAGCGAGACCGGATCGAGCCTGCCATCGATGAGTTTCATTGGCGGCCTGGCCGGCGCCGACATCACGGTCGGACATTTTCATCGCGTCATTGAAGCGACGGAAAGCTTGCTCACCAAGCCTGCGCCGATTGAGCCCGTCTGGCTCAACGAGCGCGATTAGGGGACGTCATGGAACAGACAAAATACCTTGTGGTCGGCAGCAGCCATGCGGCGCTTGAAGCCGTCACTGCGATTCGCATGCACGATGCCGAAGGCAGCTTGACGCTGCTGACGCGCGATACGCACTTGCCTTACTCGCCGACGGTGTTGCCCTACGTTGTTTCGGGCCGTTCGCCGGCGGACAGTATTTTTCTTCGCGATGAAAAATTCTTTGAGGCGAATCGGGTGGCGTACAAGCGCGGCTCGGCCTTGAAGGCACTTCACGCCGAGCGCAACACGGCGGAACTCGCCGACGGAAGCGAGATCGCCTATGAAAAGATCCTGTTGGCGACCGGTGCGGCGCCTGCGATTCCCCCAATTCCGGGTCTTGATCAAGTCTCTTATCATGTGCTGCGCACGCTCGACGATGCGACCAAATTGAATGCCGCGATCAAGCAGTCCAAGCATGCGGTGGTGCTTGGTGCAGGCTTGGTGGGCATGCATGCTGCCGAGAATCTGGTCAAAGCCGGAGCCTCGGTCACCATTGTGGAAATGGCCAAGCAACTGACCGATGGCTATTTCGATGCGACTGCGGCGCAGATGATCGAGAAGGCTTTTACCGACAATGGCGCGAAGATACTGACCGGCAGCCGCGTCGTGAAACTTGCCCCCTCGGCGATCGGTGCGCTATTGACCCTGGAAAACGGCACCACCCTGGAAGCCGATTTGCTGCTGGTCGCGACCGGCGTCAAGCCGAACATGGACTACCTTGCAAAGCAGGGCGGAGACGTTGAGCATGAGCGCGGCATTCTGGTCAGCGACACCATGCAGACCAACGTCGCCAACGTTTGGGCCGCGGGCGACTGCGCGCAGGCCAAAGGCTTCTACTCCGAAGACAAAGTGATGAATGCGATTTTGCCGGACGCCACCGAGCAGGGTCGAATCGCCGGCATGGCCATGGCCGGGGACCCCGGACTGAAGACCTATCCCGGCGGCGTGCCCTTGAATACTTATCACTTTTTCGGCCGCCACGCGATTTCGGTCGGATCCAGCCGCGTGCCGGATGGCGGTGAAGTCGTGACGCGCTATGACGAAACCAGCGGTCGCTATCTCAAGGCGATTTTCAAGGATGACCGTTTGCTCGGCATCTATGGCGTGAATGAGTTTTTCGACGGCGGAGTCATGTGCCAGCTGATTCTGCGTCAAGTCGATCTGTCGGCCGTCAAGGAACGCTTCCTGGCGGACCCGCTGACAGTCGGTCGCGAATTGATGTCGAAGATCTGGCGCTAGGAGACGATTATGGGAAAAAGTTACAACACCATCGCTTTCGACTCCAACAAGTGTGACGGTTGCGGCGATTGCATGACGGCCTGCGCCACGATCAAGACCGGTACCGACGACAAAGCGCGTTCGCGCATTCAAATTGTCGGTAGCGAGACTGATGGATTCGAACTTGCATTGTGTCGCCAGTGTGGCGATCCGAAGTGCGTCACCGTCTGCCCCGCGGCGGCCCTGACCAAGAACTTTGATAGCGGCGTCATCGATTGGGACGCTTCGAAATGCGTCGACTGTTTGTTGTGTACGGTCGGTTGCGCTTACGCCGGCATTGCCTTGGATGCCGGTACCGGCCATGTCGCCAAGTGCGATACCTGCGATGGCGCGCCGGCCTGCGTACCTGCGTGTCCGCACGATGCGCTGACCTACATCACCACCTCGCGCATCTACAACGAAGTCGGAGGCTGGGAGGATTTGTTCGCGCCCGGACTTGCCGGTTGTCAGGGCTGCAATACCGAGTTGTTGATGCGCCATACCCTACGCCGGGTCGGGCCCGAGACAGTTCTGGCGACGCCGCCAGGCTGCGTGCCTGGCATGGGTTCGGTCGGCTTCAATGGCACCACCGGCACCAAGATTCCGGTATTCCATCCGCTGCTGACGAACACTGCAGCCATGCTGGCCGGCGTCAAACGCCAGTACAAACGCGTCGGCCGCGATGTCACCGCCTTGGCGATTGCCGGTGACGGCGGGGCCTCGGACGTGGGCTTCCAGTCACTGTCCGGCGCCGCCGAACGCAACGAGCAGATCCTGTTCATGGTCGTCGACAACGAAGGCTACATGAACACCGGCATGCAGCGCTCAAGTTGCACGCCCTATGGTGCATGGACATCGACCACGCCGATCGGCAAGGGGTCCGGCGGCATGCCTTCACAGGGCAAGACGCAGGATGCCAAGAATCTGCCGCTGATCATGGTCAATCATCGTTGCGAATATGTGGCGACGGCATCCACCGCCTACATGGAAGATCTGTACGACAAGCTCGACAAGGCGATCCAGGCCTCGAAGCGTGGTTTTGCCTACCTGCATGTTTACTCACCCTGCACCACGGGTTGGCGTTTTCCGACGGACCAGAACATGGAGGTGGCGCGCAAGGCGGTGGAGACCAATTTCGTCATGCTCTGGGAGTACAACCCGAAGGACGGCCTGCATTTCACTCATTCGGCTGATGAACCCTTGCCGGTGACAGAGTATCTGAAGGCGATGGGACGCTTCCGTCACCTGAGCCCGGATCAGATTTCACACATTCAGGGCAAGGTCGTGGAAAATCTGGCTTTCGTCAAGCAGATGGCGCATCGGGAAAACTGAGTTCCAAAAGCAAGAAGTGCCGCGGGCCTAACGACTTTAGGCCCGCAGGCCAGGGCTAATAGAAAATTGGGGGAAAAAATGAGCAAGCAGGATACGTCGGGCAGTGAATTGGAACCGATCGAGAAAGCCAGTCTGGATAAACTTCAGGCGCTGCAGTTGGAGCGCATGAAATGGTCCTTGCAGCATGCCTACGACAACGTGCCGCACTATCGGCAGAAGTTCGATGCCGCAGGTGTGCATCCCAAGGATTTGAAGCAGTTGTCGGATATTGCCAAGTTTCCGTACACGACAAAACTGGATTTGCGCGACACTTATCCCTTCGGCATGTTTGCGACGCCGATGCGCGACGTGGTGCGCATCCATGCGTCTTCCGGCACCACGGGCAAGCCGACCGTGGTCGGCTATACAAAAAACGACATTGCGATGTGGGCCCAGTTGATGGCACGCTCGCTGCGCGCTTGCGGCGTATCGGCTGATGACATTATTCTGAACTCCTATGGTTACGGCTTGTTTACCGGCGGTCTGGGTGCGCACTACGGTGGCGAGTGCCTGGGCGCTGCGGTGATTCCCATGTCTGGTGGCCAGACGGAAAAGCAGGTGCAATTGATACAGGACTTCAAGCCGACAGTGATCATGTCGACGCCGTCCTATGTGCTCACCATCGCTGATGAAATGATCAAGCAGGGCCTGAAGCCGAATAAAACCAGTTTGCGGGTCGGCATTTTCGGTGCCGAGCCGTGGACCAACGAGATGCGCCTTGAAATAGAAGAGCGTCTGGGTATTCACGCGGTCGATATCTATGGCCTGTCAGAAGTGATGGGGCCGGGGGTGGCCTGCGAATGCGTCGACACCAAGGACGGACCGCACATCTGGGAAGACCATTTCTATCCCGAGATCATCCATCCGGAAACCGGTGAAGTCCTGCCTGACGGAGAAATCGGCGAACTGGTATTCACCTCCCTGTCGAAAGAGGCCCTGCCGATCATCCGCTATCGCACCCGGGATCTGACGCGTCTGCTTCCCGGAACCGCGCGTCCCATGAGACGAATGGAGAAGATCACCGGCCGCAGCGATGACATGCTGATTATTCGCGGCGTGAATGTTTTCCCGACCCAGATCGAGGAAATTCTGCTGAAGAATCCGAGCCTGTGCGCCCAGTATCAGTTGCAGGTGTCGCGCGAAGGTCATCTCGACAAGCTCGACGTCTATGTCGAGGTGCGTAGTGATCTCTCGGATACCATAGGCGAGAAGAAACGCCTTGAAATCGGCGCCGACATGCAGCATCACATCAAGGTGCTGGTTGGGGTCACTGCGGATGTCCACGTAGTCGAGACCGACAAGGTCGAGCGGACTTTGGTGGGCAAGGCCCGGCGCGTTATTGACCGACGGCCCAAATAGTTCCGGTTGAGTAAAACCGGACTTGAACAGGAAAATGCATTATTCCGCCATTAATCAGAAGATATGATCTATAGTGCACAGAATATCTGCTATTATTCGATATAATAATTAAACTATAAGTGTAGCTAATGATGCGCCCTGCAACTTTATGCGCTTCAGAGTTGTTCCCCCTTCCGAGCCTGATTTTTTTCATAGACTGATTTTGTAGTTAAACAAAGAGGAGATACGCATGAAAAGAATGCTGGCAAAAACGCTGATTGCTGCATCAATCGCTGCTTCCGCCTTCGCGGTCCAGGCTCAAGAGGTGACATTGAAGGTTCATCACTTTCTGTCGCCGACCACCTTCATTCAAACCGGCGTGTTCGAACCTTGGTGTGCCAAACTGGCCAAAGAGTCGGCCAACAAGATCAAGTGCCAGATCTATCCGGCGATGCAACTGGGCGGTACGCCGCCGCAGCTTTACGATCAGGCCAAGGATGGCGTCGCGGACGTCGTGTGGACCGTCGCCGGCTATTCGGCGAATCGCTTCCCGATGACCGAAGTGTTCGAACTCCCGTTCATGATGACCAATGCCGAGGCCACCAGCCGTGCTGCATGGGACTTCTACAAGAACCATTCCAGCCACGAGTTCAAGGACACCCATATCCTGGCGGTGCACGTTCATGGACCCGGCTACCTGTTCACCACCAAGAAGCAGATGAACACCATGGCCGATTTCAAGGGCATGAAGTTTCGTGCACCGACCCGACTGACCAACAAAATGCTGGGCATGCTTGGCGCCACACCGGTCGGCATGCCAGTTCCGGCGGTGCCAGAGGCTATGTCCAAAGGCGTAATCGACGGTGCCGTGATTCCTTATCAGGTCGTACCGAGCATCAAGGTTAACGAACTTGCCAAGTTCGCCGCCGAGACGGATCCGAAGTACAACGCCTTGTACACCACGGTATTCGTGATCGCCATGAACAAGGCGAAGTACGATTCACTGTCGCCGGACCTGAAGAAGGTGATCGATGCCAACTCGGGTCAGGAATTCTCGGCCATGGCCGGCAAGACACAGGAAGCCGACGATGGTCCGGGGCGTGAAAAGGTCAAGGCTTCAGGCGTGACGATCAATGTCATCCCCGCCGCTGAACTCGACAAGTGGAAGAAGGCGACCGACAGCCTCGACGACGAGTGGGCCGCCAACATCACCAAGCTGGGTCAAGACGGACCGAAGTCGTTGCAGGCGGCCCGTGATCTGATCAAGAAATACACGAAGTAATTTCTGCCAAGCACTTCCGGGAACCGGCCTGTGCCGGTTCCCGGTTTTTCGTCGGGTGATCATCAACCCGTCGGTGTTCTTGTTCCAAATCAGGAGTTAGTCATGGCGGACGCCATCTATGTGGATTCCGACGCGCGTCCGAGCGCGCTTGTCGGACGCGTTCTGAATGCCGTATGCCGTTTTTTTGCGATTTGCGCCGGCATCATGCTGATCCTCATGGCGTTGATGTCGCTCACCAGCATTGTCGGTCGAAGTTTGCTGGACAAACCCATCCTCGGCGATTACGAACTGGTGCAAATGATGTCTGCGATCGCCGTGACCATGTCGCTGCCGTTTTGCCAGATGATCCGCGGCCACATCATTGTTGATTTCTTCACGACCGGCATGCCGAAGAGGGTCAACAAGGTTTTCGATATCTTCGCCAGTCTGGTGCTGGCGCTCGCGGCATTCGTTTTTTCCTGGCGCATCAGCCTCGGAATGATTGGGCTGTATGGCAACCACGACGCCTCGATGCTGCTTAATCTGCCGACCTGGTGGGGTTACGCTCCGATGGTTCCATCCTTCTTTCTTCTCGGTTGTGCTGCGCTGTACACCGCCTGGGTCGATTTCACCGGAGCCCGCGCATGACCGGCATTGAACAAGGATTGTTGATTGGCGGCCTGATGCTGCTGCTGTTGGCCTTGCGCGTGCATATCGCCATGGCCATGCTGTTGGCCGGATCGATTGGCTATGTGTGGATCGCGGGCCTGGATACGCTGCTCAATTATTTCAAGCATGCGGCCTATGCCCGCTATTCGATCTACGATCTGTCGGTGGTGCCGCTGTTCCTGCTGATGGGTCAGTTCGCGACCCACGGCGGGCTTTCCAAGGCGCTGTTCCAAGCCGGCAATGCCTTCATCGGCCACTGGCGGGGAGGCATGGCGATGGCGGCAGTCGGCGCCTGTGCCGGCTTCGGCGCAATCTGCGGCTCGTCGCTGGCGGCTGCGGCGACCATGGGCCAGGTCGCGCTGCCGGAACTTCGCCGCCACAAGTATTCCGGGCGTTTGGCCACGGCAGCCATCGCCGCTGGCGGCACGCTGGGCATCCTGATTCCTCCGTCGGTTCCCCTGGTGATCTACGCCATTCTTACCGAACAGAACATCGCCAAGCTTTTTGTCTCGGCCTTCATTCCGGGCATCATCGCCATGGTCGGCTACATGCTGGTGATCGGCATCATGGCTCGCGTGGACCCGGAATCAGCGCCACCTGGCGACCGCGTCTCCTGGTCCGGACGCTTGCGTGCACTGGCCGAAACCTGGCCGGTCTTCCTGATTTTCGTCGCCGTTATCGGGGGTATTTATGGCGGCTTTTTCACCCCCACCGAAGCCGCGTCGATCGGCGTTCTCGCAACTGCCTTTGTGGCCTGGCGATCAGGTGGTCTGAGCAAACGGGGCTTCCTGGAATGCGTCTATGGCACGGCCCAGGCAACGGCAATGATCTTTCTGATCCTGCTGGGTGCGGATGTGATGAACGTTTTTCTCGCGCTGACCCAGTTGCCGGCTGAATTGGCGAAATGGGTCATCGGTCTCGATCTCTCGCCGTTGCTGGTGCTGTTTACAATTCTGGCGATCTACATCGTGCTGGGCTGCATCATGGACAGTCTGTCGATGATTCTTCTGACGGTGCCGATTTTCTTCCCTATCATCATGGGCCTGGAATTCTGGGGCATGACCATGGAAGCCAAGGCGATATGGTTCGGTATCCTGTCCCTGATGGTGGTCGAAATCGGCCTCATCACACCGCCGGTAGGGCTCAATGTATTCATCATCAGCAGCATGGCCAAGGAGACGTCGATGAAGGAAACCTTCATCGGCATCGTGCCTTTTCTCATGTCCGATATTGCGCGAATCGTCTTGATCGTCTTCGTGCCACCGATCGGGCTGCTGGCTTTGTATCTTTAGAAATTACGTGAGTCGCGGGGATTCGCTCCCTGCGACTCACGGCGAGGCGAATGGCTCCGGGTTGGGCAAGGGTTTCGCCGACAGGGTCGCTGAGTTTTGACCTTCGTCAATACGTCTCGATATGGTAGCGACCCTGCCGCAACAGTTCGTCGTGCAGCGTTTTCCAGTCGAGCCCGTGGTTCTTGCAGATATCTGCAAAGGCCTCGTCCACGCCGCTCTCCATGCCTTTCAAGCCGCACAGATACAAGTAGGTGTTGTCGTCGCGTAGCAGCCGGACAACTTCGTCTGAGCGCGCGCGGATGAGGTCCTGAACGTATTGCCGAGGCTGCTCGGCCACCCGTGAGAACGCCAGATTGATGTCGATGAACTCCTTGGGCAATCGCGTCAGCGGTCCGAAGTAGGGGAGTTCGGCGGGTGTGCGGGCGCCGAAGAACAGCATGACCTTGCCGTCCTCCTTGGGTGACGATTTGCGCCGGCGTCTCTCGGTCATTGCCCGCATCGGCGCCGATCCGGTGCCGGTGCAGATCATCAGAAGATTGCTGCCGGGATGATTGGGCATCAGGAAACTGGTGCCGTAGGGGCCAACGATGTTCACCTTGTCGCCTTTTTTCAGGTCGCAAAGGAAGTTCGAGGCGACACCAAGTACTGGGGCACCGTCATGATCCGAGCATACCCGCTTCACGGTAAGCGACAAGTTGTTGTAGCGCGGTCGCTCGCCGTCGCGCGGGCTGGCGACAGAGTAGAGTCGAACATGGTGGGGCTTGCCGTTGGCGTCGAGGCCGGGTGCCAGAACACCGATGGTCTGGCCTTCGAGTACCGGAAACGAAGCGTTGCCGAAGTCGAGCACGATATGCCGGATGTCGCTCGATGCATCTTCCGCCGTGAGGCGAAAATTGCCGCTGACGGTGGCCACGGCAGGCTTCTGGATCGAGTAGAGGTTGATGTAGGGGTGGGCGGCCGACCACGGTGGCGGCGCGACGCCGCCCTGACCGGAAGTGGCGGCGGCGGCAATCCGTTCGACGTCATCGGGTAGGGGAGTCGCCGTGTCGCCAGCGCCGACTTTTTGGCCTTCGTCGAGAGCGACCTGCGCAGGCAGCGTATCCCACAACAATTGATCGGCAAGAGGGTAGGCGGCATCAGCCGGAACATGGCGCCAGTTGTCGATGGCCCCGGTCGGGCAGGGTGAAATGCAGTTGTAGCAAAACTTGCACTTGGCTGCATCGACCACATAGTTGCGCGAGTCGTGACTGATCGCGTTGACCGGACAGGTTTCTTCGCAGGTATTGCAGCGTATGCATATCTCGGGGTCGATCAAATGTTGACGCAAGTTCGTCACCGTGCTTGTCGCATTGCTCATGAAAACCTCTCTGTTTGCCACGGAGGAAATGGAGAGAACTCAGATTCGATTTTCTCTGCGAACTCCGCGGCA
The DNA here is from genome assembly GCA_021738065.1 of Burkholderiaceae bacterium. Classification (GTDB taxonomy): domain Bacteria; phylum Pseudomonadota; class Gammaproteobacteria; order Burkholderiales; family Rhodocyclaceae; genus Sulfuritalea. The sequence continues at coordinate 27,505 of JAIPCT010000007.1, read as the reverse complement.
AATGGTTTTGTCTAGTTGAAACGGACGTACTCGAAGTCTATCGGTTGATTGTTGATGCCGCGCGCGGGTGGCGCAATCCAGTTCGCGTACTTTCCCGGCTGGTCCACGCGGCCCATGAGCGAACTGACAAAGGCGCGATCCTCGACCGAAGGCAGCCACTCTTTGTGATGGTGCGTCCATTCCCCTTCGGAAAGCACCTTGCCGGCGGGCGAAATTTTCGCCGCGGACAAGGGCCCTATTTTTCGATTGAACGCTTTGTGTGGCGCCGCGAGAGTGAAGGGAATTCCCTGCTTCTGGATGATCTTGTTCCAGCGCTCGATGCCAGAGACGGCATCACGCACGTAATCGTCGCGAAGGCGTTCGTTGAGGGCGTTCAAGTAGGGTGCCTGAATGGTGAGTATCTTGCCGTCGCCGACTTCAAGAACGGGATAGGTCGCATCGCTGAGTTGATGATCATCATCCTGTTTGGTTTCCTCATAGCGGCCCTTGAGCCCCGTGTTGTAAAAGGTGGCCGCGTTCGACGATACATCGGCGCCGAAAAGGTCCATGGTCACGCTGAAGTGGAAGTTCAGATAGCGCTGGATGGTCGGCAAGTCGATCACGCCGGCGGCGCGTATCTTGGCCACATCATCGGTCTTGAGCTGATTCATGACTTCGCAGGTACGCTGGATGACACGGCCGACGCCGGATTCGCCGACAAACATGTGGTGTGCTTCTTCGGTCAGCATGAACTTGCAGGTACGCGCCAGCGGATCGAAGCCCGATTCGGCGAGTGAGCAAAGCTGGTACTTGCCGTCGCGGTCGGTGAAGTAGGTGAACATGAAGAAAGACAGCCAGTCCGGCGTGCTTTCGTTGAAGGCGCCGAGGATGCGCGGGTTGTCTGCATCACCCGAGCGACGCTCGAGCAGGGCTTCGGCTTCTTCGCGGCCGTCGCGGCCGAAATAGGCGTGGAGCAGGTAGACCATGGCCCACAGGTGTCGGCCCTCTTCGACGTTCACCTGGAACAGGTTGCGCATGTCATAGAGCGAGGGGCAGGTCAGGCCCAGGTGGCGCTGCTGTTCGACTGAGGCCGGCTCGGTGTCGCCCTGGGTCACGATCAGGCGGCGCAGATTGCTGCGATATTCGCCCGGAACTTCCTGCCAGGCGGCCTCGCCCTTGTGTGCGCCAAAATTGACCTTGCGGCCTTCCTCGGCCGGATTGAGGAAAATACCCCAGCGGTAGTCGGGCATCTTGACGTAGTCGAAGTGTGCCCAGCCGCCGGGATCAACGCTGACCGCCGTGCGCAGGTAGACGTCGAAACTCTGCGAATCGTCCGGACCCATGTCCTTCCACCAGTTGATGAACTCCGGCTGCCAGTGCTCAAGTGCGCGCTGCAGGGTCTTGTTTTCCCCCAAATTCACGTTGTTGGGGATTTTCTGGTTGTAATCGATGCTCATTGCATTCTCCTGTCGGGATGGGGGTGCATTCTTTTTTAGGGAAGCGCGTCAGACGCGTTCCCGGTTGAAAATTGCCTTGTTGCCGCTGCCGAAAACCTTCAGCGCGCCGGTTTCGCCGACGGCGTTGGGGCGAATGAAAATCCAGTTCTGCCAGGCTGAGAGCCGGCCGAAAACGCGGGTTTCCATGGTTTCACCGGGACCGAAGCGAAGATTGGCTTCCATCGCGGTCAGCGCGTCGGGTGAGAGGCTGGCGCGCTCTTCAAGAACGATGCGGATTTCGTCGTCCCAGTCCAGGTCATCCGGTGTGGCCGTGACCAGGCCCAGTGCCGACGCATCGACCGCGCCGAGAGCCTTGCCGGCGGAGGCTTTGGCGGCTGCAATCGGTCCCTCCTCGTCGTAGAAGCGTGCGGCGATCCGGTAACGCCCATTGACCATGGGATAGCTGCCGAAATTCATTTCGGTCAGTGTGATTTTGGCTTCCTGATCCGGTGAGTCGGGCAGGGCAAGCATATAGCTGCGGTCCGCGGCCAGCAGCAGCTCTGCCAGGGTGCCGGCAAAACAGCTGCCCTGATCGACCAGTGCTATCAGAGTGCGCGAAGTGACATCGAGGCGCGCCAAAGTCCTGCGCAGCATGCCGATCACTTCGCGTACGAACCAATGCTGCCGGTGTTTTGCCAGCGTAGCGTCAACGGCAAGCAGGTGCTGTGCATCGCCGCTGGTCTTCAGAATCCAGGTGCCGATTTCCAGATCGTTGGTGCGCAGCATCAGTATGGCATCGTCGAGTTCCCGTGCCATCTTGAGTGGCCACCAGTCCGCGCCGGCGGCAAGGATCGAATCGATGTCATCCGCGGCTTTGGCAGCTGGCGCGGCAATGGCGAGCGTTGCCTGTCGTGCATTGCGGTCAATCGTCACATCGACGGTTTCGTAGTGATATCCGGCGTCATCAATGCCGCGCTTGATCGGTGTCAGGGCTACGCCCTTGCCGTCCTGCGGACGATCACTCTGTTCGGCGAGCTGCTCGGCCCGCTGCTGGACTTTTTCGGCAAATTGCTGAGGCTTGGCAAAATCGTCGATAAGCCGCCATTCCTTGGCACGTTGCGCACGTATGCCTTCGGTCAGGGTGCAAAAGATGTCGGCGTGATCGCGCCGCACGCGGCGTTTGTCTGTGACGCGCGTGAGGCCGCCGGTACCCGGCAAGACGCCCAGCAAGGGAACCTCGGGAAGGCTGACGGCGGATGAGCGGTCGTCGACCAGAATGATCTCATCGCAAGCCAGCGCCATTTCGTAGCCGCCTCCCGCCGTGGTGCCATTGCAGGCAGCGATGAATTTCAGGCCGGAATGGCGGCTTGAATCTTCAATGCCGTTGCGCGTTTCGTTGGTGAATTTGCAGAAATTGACTTTCCATGCATGGGTCGAGAGTCCCAGCATGAAGATATTGGCACCGGAGCAGAAGATTCGTTCGCGGCCGGAGGTGATGACCACGCTGCGGACCTCGGGATGCTCGAAGCGGATGCGCTGCAAGGCATCGTGAAACTCGATATCGACGCCCAGATCGTAGGAATTGAGCTTGAGCTTGTACCCCGGCTTGATTCCCGCGTCTTCGTTGATATCCAGATGGAGCGTGGCCACAGGTCCGGCGCACGTCAGGCGCCAGTGCTTGTACTGATCGGGGTGTCGGTCATAGATGATGGTCTGTGGGGGGGCTTCGGGATAAGTCATTGGCTTCTCCGTTATGGGATGTTTGGGTTATGCGGTGACAACTTGATGCAGTTGCTTCAAGCAATCTTCTGGTCGGCGACCGGTGGTGTCCAGGGTGAAGTCGGCTTTCGTATACAGAGGCTCACGCGCTACGAGAATGCGGCGCATGTCTTCCATCGCCTCGGTATTGCCCTCCATGGGGCGCAAGTCGCCCTGGGCGACAACGCGCGACATATGTTCTTCCGGGGTTGCCTTGACCCAGACGGTGAAACAGTTCATCAGCAGCAGGTTGAAGGTTTCCGCTTCGGAAACAATCCCTCCGCCAACAGTGATGACGGCGCTTTCATGTTCGGCGATGAAGTTTTCCAGGCAGCGCCGCTCAAGACGACGAAAGCCCGGCTGACCATAGAGCATGAATACCTCGTTGAGGCTCATGCCGGCTTCGGCCTCGATTGCGTTGTTGAGTTCAACGAAGGGCAGGGACAGTTCATTTGCCAGCGCGCGCCCGAGAGTCGATTTCCCGGCACCGCGCAGGCCGACCAGCGCAATGCGTTTTCTGCGTATGGCATCTTCGTTGCCAAAGTCTCGCATCAGTCGCAGCAAGGCTTCCTCCAGACGGTTCGGCTGGAGTTGCTCGAGGAAACGGGAGATCAATCGATGCTCGGGCGAGTTGTGCCGTGGTTCCAGGAGTTCGACCAGCGATATACCGAGCGCATGGGCAACATGACGCAACACCATGATCGATGGATTGGTTTCTCCGCTTTCCACCTGCGCGAGATAACGCTCTGAAACATCCGAACTCAACGCCAGGATTTTGCGCGACATCCCGCGCTGCGCCCGGGATTCGCGAACGCGGAAGCCCAATGCTTGAATGAATTCAGCATCGGCCGCTTCGTCGACCAAGCGCGAACGGTCTGTAGTTTCTGTGATTTCGCCTGATTCCATTTTTTGCGTACCAGAAAAATGACTGGATGAATGCTGGATGAATGCCGAATACGTGTGTGCACTATATTGCCTATGTTTGATCCAGGTCAACAAAAATATTTTATATTTAATGGAAAATAAACAAAAAAAATCCGTAACTAAATGAATAACAACAGAAATAAATAATAGTTCTGCTGTGGAAAAATACTGCATAAGACTATTGACTGCAGGGTTTTGTTGAATCATAATTCGTCCAGCAATGCAGTTTGGTTCATCGATGGAACAATAGTTCCGAGTCTAACGAATGCCGCATCCGGAGCAACCAGGTGCGACGGATAGCAACTAAGGAGGCACTAATGGCTGATGGTTTGTTCGACCAGTTTCAGAACTGGTATGAGAAGCGCCACGACTATGCGCGTGATTGGAAAGCCCGCACAGGTGGTCAGGTTGTGGCAACGATGTGCACCTATACGGCCGAGGAACTGCTGATCGCCGCTGGAATGCTCCCGGTGCGCGTGCTTGGTGCGCATGAGCCGCAAAATGTGACCGAGCCGCATATTTTCGGCATGTTCTGCCCGTTCTGTCGTGATTCCCTGGCCCAGGGCCTGCTCGGTCGCTACGATTACTGTCAGGGCGTGACCCTGACGCAGTCCTGCATTCAATATCGGCAAACCTTCAGTTCCTGGCGCGGCAATGTGCCGACCGTGGAATGGGACTACTTTGTGCCGATGCCGAACGAAGTGCAGTCGCCGCATGCGCGCAAGGCGCACTATGCGGAGATTCAGGCGTTCCGCGTATTCCTGCAGGCTTTGACCGGCAAGGAACTGACGGACGAGATGCTGCGTGAGGCGCTGGCCGTGGTCGACGAAAACCGTCGCCTGTTGCGCGAGTTGTTCGAGTTCCGCAAAGCGGAGAATCCCCAGATAACCGGCTGTGAAGCCCTTTACGCTTCGATCACCGCGCAGTTCGTCGACAAGCGCGAGCACAACGAGATGCTCAAGAAGGTGCTCGCCGCGCTACCTAACCGCAAATTGAATCGCCCCGAAGGCGTGCGTTTCATGACCATCGGTTCCGAGAACGACGATCTGGCATTCATGGCCATGGTCGAGTCCGTCGGATCGACGATCGTGATCGACGACCAGTGTTCCGGTACCCGCTACTTCTGGAATCAGTCGAAGCCCGAAGATGATGTGATCAAGGCCATCGCCGAACGCTACTGCGACCGCCCGGCCTGCCCGACCAAGGATTACCCGGTTCACACCCGCTACGATCATGTGCTCGGCCTGGCCAAGGAGTACAACGCCCGTGCCGCCATCTTCCTGCAGCAGAAGTTCTGCGACCCGCACGAAGGCGACTATCCGGACCTGAAAAAGCATCTTGAGGACAACGGCATTCCTACGCTGTTCCTGGAATTCGACATTACCAACCCCATCGGCCCCTTCCGCATCCGTATCGAGGCATTCCTCGAGACGATGAGCGACGAAGAGCTGTTCTAATCAGACGGGAGAGCATGATGAACGCACCAAACAAGTATCCGACCGAATCCCTCAAGCTGTGGGGCAAGGCCAAGCAGCTGCGCGAGCAGTACTACAAGAATTACGCCGAAGCCAAGGACAAGGGCGGCCTGCGCTGGTCCGGTTCGGCCTGGGCGCTGGACGCACTGCCGGCAGGCCTGGGCGATGACGTCTTTTCGCTGACCGGCGAGCCCTACGCGGCGGCCGTTGCGCACGACCCGAAGTTTGCCAAGGAATGCATGGATGCCGCCGAGTCGGTCGGTTTTGCCCGCGACCTCTGCTCCTACATGCGCATCTACTGGGGTGGCATGCACCTCGACAAGTACCTGTACGGCGGCAAATTCCCCAAGGCAGACTTCATTTTCCAGACGCAGATCTGCTGCTCGCACTCGAAGTGGTACCAGCACGTCGCCAAGGAAGAGCAGATTCCGCAGTTCTATGTGGACGTCGGTGTCGGTCCCTACAAGGACATGAACGCAGCGCGCCTCGACTACGTCACCAACCAGTTGCACGATGGTATCGAGTTTCTCGAGAAGTCGACCGGCCGCACCTTCGACGACGAGAAGTTCCTCAAGGCGGTCAAGAACGAAATGCGCTCGACCAGTCGTTGGGCCGACATTTGCGCCCTGAACAAGGTCAAGCCGGCACCGCTCGACGAAAAGACCATGTACTCGCTGTATGTGCTGGCGACGCTGTCGAAGTCCTCGCAGTGGTGCGCCGACTTCTACGACGAGCTCTACGAAGAAGTCAAGGATCGCGTTGCCCGCGGCATCGCGGCGGTGCCGAACGAGAAGTGCCGCATGATGTCCGACACGCAGCCGCCCTGGTCCTTCCTCAAGATCTTCCGCTACCTTGAAACCTACGGTGCGGTGTCGATCGGTTCGCTCTACACCTTTGCCCTCGAAGGTATCTGGGAAGACAAGCCGGATGGCAGCTGGGGCGGTCGTTCCTTGCCTTGGGAGAAGGGCATCGAGATGAACACCCGCGACCAGATTCTGCGTCTTTACGCCGACTGGAACCTGTCCAAGCCGCAGTGGCAGCACTTCTTCGATCCGCGCCTGAAAACCGAGATGATGCTGCGCATCGTCAAGGAATGGCAGGTCGATGGCGTGATGCTGCACCTGAATCGCGGCTGCGAAGGTCTTTCGCTCGGCATCATGGAAAACCGCGGCGGCATCGCCAAGGCCGGTGTGCCGATCATGACCTTCGAAGGCAACATGGGTGATGAGCGCGAATTTGACGAGACGCGAACCCAGGCCCGGGTCGATGCTTTCATGGAACAGCTCGGCTTGCGCCGTCAAGCTGCCTGATTTGTTAAAGAAACGTACAGGAGGAATCTAGGATGATTACCGCTGGAATAGATATGGGTTCACGCAGCGTCAAAGTGGTCCTGCTTGAAGAACTCGATGTAAACGGCGCGCCGCAGCTCAAGTATGGCGTGAAAAAAGTCCACATCATGATGCCGGGCGATCTGGATCAGGACGTTTCGGCCGAGAAGGCCTACGACGAGGCGCTGGCTGCCGCAGGTTTGAAACGCGAAGATATCGCGGCAGTATTTGCTACCGGAGCCGGCCGTGGCCAGGTCGCTTTCGCGAAGGAGGGTGTGACCGAAATGACCTCCGGCGCCAAGGGTGCGGTATTCATGTTCCCGGCCGCACGCACGGTCGTCGATGTCGGTGCCGAGGAAGGTCGCGGCATGAAGACCGACGCCGAGGGCAAGGCGATTGACTTTGCCGGCAACGAGAAATGCGCGGCAGGTGCCGGTTCCTTCGCCGAAGCCATGTCGCGGGCGTTGCAAATGACGCTCAAGGAGTTTGGCGACGCCAGCCTGCAGTCCGATAAAACCATTCCCATGAATGCGCAATGCACGGTGTTTGCCGAGTCCGAAGTGGTGTCGCTGATTCACGCCTCGACGCCCAAGAACGACATCGCCAAGGCCGTGCTGGATGCGGTTGCCAGCCGCGTCTGCGCCATGGTTCGCCGCGTCGGTATCGAGGGCGAGGTGGTGCTGATTGGTGGCATGGTGCATAACGCCGGCTTCGTCAGCTCGCTGAAGAACGCAATGGGGGTCGATACGATTTCCCTGCCGGACATGCCGGAGTACATCAGCGCGCTGGGTTGCGCGATGATTGCCGCCGAACGTCAGCACTGAACCCTTACGAAAGAGGAGCGAAAAATGAATGCAGAAGTGAATGCCCCCACTGCCCCCGAGAAGAAGGAATTCTGGCGCTGGCAGGAAAGCGTTTGGGTTGATGAGACGAAAGACTGGAAGACCGCCAAGATCGTGACCTGCGGTATCGACGTCGGCTCGGTGTCGTCCCAGGCAGTGCTGGTTATCGACGGCGAGCTGTATGGTTTCAACAGCATGCGCACCGGCAACAATTCGCCGGATTCGGCCACCAACGCGCTGGCCGGCATCATGGACAAGTGCGGCATGAAGCAGGAAGACATCCATTTTGTGGTCGGCACCGGCTACGGTCGTGTCAATGTGCCGTTCGCGGACAAGGCCATTACCGAGATCGCCTGCCATGCCCGTGGCGCCAACTACATGGGCGGCAATGGTGTGCGCACCATTCTCGACATGGGCGGCCAGGACTGCAAAGCCATCCATTGCGACGAAAAAGGCAAGGTCACCAACTTTCTGATGAACGACAAGTGCGCTGCCGGCACCGGTCGCGGCATGGAAGTGATTTCCGATCTGATGCAGATTCCGATCGCCGAACTCGGCCCGCGGTCCTTCGATGTCGATGTCGAGCCGGAAGCCGTTTCGTCGGTCTGTGTCGTATTCGCCAAGTCAGAGGCATTGGGTCTGCTCAAGGCCGGCTATACCAAGAACAAGGTAATCGCCGCTTACTGTCAGGCCATGGCCGAGCGCGTGGTGTCCTTGCTGGAGCGGATCGGTGTCGAGGAAGGTTTCTTCATCACCGGCGGCATCGCCAAGAACCCGGGCGTCGTCAAGCGCATCGAGAAGCTGCTCGGCATCAAGGCGATGGAAACCAAGGTGGATAGCCAGATCGCGGGTGCCCTCGGCGCGGCATTGTTCGGCTACACGCTGGCATCGAAGAAAGCCGCCGCTGCTGCTGCCTGATAGCATCTCATGGCGTCCGGCCTGCTGCCGGAAGCCATGAGAACTTGACCAGAAAGGGAAAAGTTATGGACCCCCACGCTCACATTCGTTCGCTGCCCCCCAAGGGGGCGATTGCCTCCCTTGGGGCGGCCCTGCGGGAGGCAAACACATGATCGCCAACTACGGTTACAAGGACGGCTCCGGCGAGTACTACATCAGCATCGATACGGACAAGTGCATCGACTGCGCAGCTGAGCGCGCCTGTCTGACCGCGTGCCCGAAGCAGATGTTCGAGATCATCGAGGATGACTACGATGATCAGGTCGCCTGGATCAAGAAGCCCAACTGTCGCACCCTGTCCTATGACTGCGCCGATTGCAAGCCGTCCAGTGGCTACACCACCTTGCCCTGCATCACCGCCTGCACACCGGGCGCGATCAAGCATTCATGGTGAGCGCGGTGATACCCAAGGCGCAACCCCCGAAGTTTGTCATCCCGATCGCCCAGCACAAGGAGGTCAGCGTCGAGGACGCCTTGCTCAAGGACGGCTGGGTGAGGCAGACCACCATCGGTGAGCCGCGGCTTTCCGAAATCGTGCAGAACTACAAGACGATGGGCTTCGAGGTCCACGTCGAAGAGTTCAAGACGGATGGCGAAGATTGCACCAGCTGTTTTGATGCGGGGCAGGAGATGGGCTTCATGTATGGCACGGTCTATGTGCGCAAACGCAGCGAACCGGCAGGCGAAGACGAACTGTTTTGAATCAATGCGGCGCCGTGGATGGCGACGCGGACAACTATTAGGAGAGTTGCAATGGCTGAGCAGAAACGAGTAATGCGTGTCCTCAAGCAAGGGGATCTGGACGCGGTTGTCGCGATTGACGCACTGACGACAAAAGAGCCGCGCCGTGAATACTACGAGCGCAAGTTTGCCGGCATTCTGAACAGGAACGCCAACATCAACACCTCGATCGTTTGTGAAATCGACGGCAAAGTGGTCGGCTTCATGATGGGTTATGTGTTTTTTGGCGAGTTCGGCATTGCCGACGGAACCGCGACCATCGATACGATCGGTGTCCATCCCGATTTCCAGAAGCATGGCGTTGCCGCGGAAATGCTCGACCAGTTCATGATGAACATGAAAGCCGCCGGCGTGAAAAAGGTGTACACCCTGGTCAACTGGGACGAAATGGCGCTCGAAAAATTCTTCTCGCGGAACAAGTTCGTGCCGTCGAAGCGGGTCAACCTCGAGTGCGTTCTTCCCTGATTCAGCAGCGCCTGCGGACGGGTCATGTGGATCGACACCCATTGTCATACCAAGTATTCGTATGACAACTGGCTTGAGCCGCTGAACCTGATCCGGCGGGCGAAGGCGCTGGGTCTGGATGCTGTCTGCATCACGGAGCACTACTCCTACGAGGCGTCCGAACCGGTTGAAAAGATCGGCAGGGAAGAGGGCTTGTTGGTTCTTCGCGGTGTGGAGATCGCGACAGATCGCGGTCACATGCTGGCGTATGGCGTTGAAGATGACGGCTGGAATCGATGGGGGCGCGACAGCTATCTGCCGATGGGCGAGGTGATCGAACGGATCAATGAACTCGGCGGCATCTGCGTTCCGGCCCATCCTTTCCGCGACGTCGGACTCGCCAGCCTGCTCGATGGATTGCTGGATTTGCAGGGAATCGTGGCGGTTGAAACGCATAACGGCAATAACAGCGACAGTGACAACGAACTGGCGATCAGAGCTTCGGCGCACATGAGGCTGCCGACACTGGGCGGCAGCGATTGCCACAAGACTGTTGCGGTGGGCCGTTGCGCCACCGAGTTTTCGGTACCGGTGAGCGACATGGCTGGATTTGTCGCCGCAGTGAAAGCCGGTGCTTGTCGCGGGGCGTACTACGCGCCGTATGCGGCGGCTCAGGGATAGGCGAAGCAACGCGAAGGAAACGCGGCGCCTGACACGCATTCGGGGCGCGAGTTGATCTTGTATCAAGGAGGAAGAAATGCAAGCCGTACAGACGTCCGAGATCAAATGGTACAAGAGCCGGCAGGCGCCAGACGCGGGAGCCGCCGCCACGATGGTTCAGCTCCGCATCGACGGCAAGGACGTCGAGGCGCCGGAAGGCGTTTCCTTGCTCTCGGTTGCGAGCGCCGCCGGCATCTACATTCCCGCCTTGTGCGCCCATCCGGATCTGCCGCCCAGTTCGCAGCGCGGCGGCGGCGACAGCGGCTGCAATCTCTGTGTCGTGGAAATCGAAGGCACGACAGGGATGCGTACTTCCTGCTCGATTCCGGTCAAGGCGGGAATGGTCGTCACCACCACTTCGCCGGCGATCGACAAACTGCGCAAGGAGCGCATCGCCAAAACGCTGGGCACCCATCCCCATGTTTGTCTGACCTGCCCGCAACGTGAGGGCTGCAGCCGCACCACCTGTTCCTTCGGCAATCCGGTCGAGCAGCGCTGCTGTTCCATATTCGGCAACTGTGAGCTGCGCAAGGTTTCCGACTACGTCGGCATTCCGCCGACGACGCCCAACTACAAGCACATCGAGTTGCCGGTGATCAAGAACGAGCCGTTCTACGACCGCGACTACAACCTCTGCATCGACTGCCGGCGCTGCCTGGTGGCCTGCAACGAGGTTCGCGGCGTGGGCTGCCTCGAAGTCAAGAATACGGGTGGCCGGACCTGGGTCGGCACCATTGCGCCAACTTTGATCGAATCCGGTTGCAAGTTCTGCAGTGCTTGCGTCACGGTTTGTCCGACCGGCGCGTTGACGGATCGCACCCTGGATCCGGCGCACCTGGAAGAAACGCAGGTGCCCTGCAAGGCCACCTGTCCGGCCGGCATCGACGTGCCGCGCTATGTGCAACTGGTGGGCCTCGGCATGTACGGCGAGGCTGTCGCCGTGGTGCGCGAAAAGCTTCCCTTCCCCGGCATTCTCGGTCGCGCCTGTTTCAGTCCCTGCGAAACCGCCTGCCGGCGCAAGGATCTCGACGATCCGCTGTCGATCCGCAGCCTGAAGCGGATCGCCGCCGACAACGATACCGGTCTGTGGCGCAAGCATTCCAAGCAGTTGCCGCCGACCGGCAAGAAAGCCGCCATCGTCGGCGCCGGACCGGGAGGGCTGACCGCTGCCTACTACCTGGCCAAGAAGGGACATGCCGTCACCGTGTTCGAAGCCCTGCCGGCAGCCGGCGGCATGGCGCGCTACGGCATTCCATCGTATCGCGTGCCGCTGGAGGTGATCGACCAGGAAGTTTCGGAAGTCGAAAAGCTGGGTGTCGAGTTCCGCTTCAATACGCGCATTGAAAACATCGATGATTTGCAGGCACAGGGATTTGATTCGGTATTCCTCGGCATCGGCGCGCAAAGCGGCGATGCGCTCGGCGTACCGGGAGACAATCTGCCCAATGTCGTCGATAGCCCGACCTTCCTGCAGGCGGCGACTACCGGCAAGATCGGAAAAGTTATGCGAAGCGGTATCCCCGGGGACGGCGCTGGCGATACGGCGATCGTCATCGGCAAGCGCGTCGCGGTGATCGGCGGCGGCAACGTGGCAACCGACAACGCGCGCTCCGCCAAGCGATTGGGAGCGGAAGTGGTGGACATGATCTACCGCCGCACCCGTGAGGAAATGCCGGCGCGCGACGACGAAGTGCAGGGCTGTATGGGAGAGCAGGTCAATTTCCGCTTCCTGCTGGCGCCGAAAAAAATCGAGCTCAACGATGGCGGCAGTTCGCGTCTCAAAATCACTTACATCAAGATGGAGCTGGGCGAGCCGGATGCGTCAGGGCGCCGCCGTCCGCTGGAAGTTGCCGGCAGCGAGTTCACCGAGGATGTCGATCTGGTCATCTCCGCGATTGGTCAGCGCCCCGTCGAATTTCCCGGCTACAACGTGCAAGTGGCCAAGAACGGCCGCGTTCAGGTACGCGCGGACAGCATGCTCACCAGTCGCCCCGGCGTGTATGCCGGTGGCGATTGCGTGCTCGGCCCCTCGACGCTGATCGAGTCCGTTGCCCAAGGCCGCAAGGCCGCCGCGGCGATGGACGCCTATCTCGGCGGTGACGGTGATATCGAGGAAACACTGCTGCCGGATTGGGATACCGATCCGCACATCGGCCGCGAGGATGGATTCAACAGCAAGAAGCGCTTCCATCCGATCTTCATCGATCCCGCCAAGCGCGACAACTGGGACGAAGTCGAACTCGGCTTCGATGAAGCCACGGCGCGTGCCGAAGCCCTGCGCTGCCTCAAATGCAATCTCGCGCCGAAAATCGAAGGCATGGTTTTGCCGCCGGAATCCTGGCTGGAGCTGAATGCCGAGAATGTCGCCGGCGTGCAAACCGAGTCGGGCGTGTATCAACTACTGGATGGCGACAAGAAAGTACTCGTCATCAAGGGCGTCGAGAACCTGCGCGAAGGCCTGGAAGCCATGCTCGACAAGGCGGATGTCGCCAAGTACTTCGTCTGGGAGGATGCGCCATTTTTCAGCCAGCGCGAGAATCAGATGGTGCAGGCCTACATGCAGCAGTATGGCGGCATGCCGCCCGGCGTCGGTGCCGACGAAATGGACGATCTTTTCTAGGCGCCGGCCATGGGACAGGTCATCGAATTCCGCCCAGCCCAGGTGGCGCGACCGGCACCGCTGGCCGAAGCCAAATGCCGCTGCGGCATTTGCGGGGCCGACCTGTGGCATATCAAGGAATCCGGCGAAGTCTGCTGTGCCGACTGCGATACCGTGTGTCCCTATCGCTTGCACGACAGTACTGCGTCGGACAAGCGGCAGGGCGAGTGCGGTTTGGCGGGCTCAATAAAAACAGACGGCAACGATTGAACGGCTTACGAGGGAAAAAGGGAAAACATCATGGCAGATTTCAAATTCATCTCTTACGAGGACAAGGGCGACACGCTGCGTATCGCCATCAACCGGCCGCCTTACAACGTGCTGGACATTGCCACCATGGAAGAGATGAACACCGCACTCGACATGGCGATGGAGAACACCAGCGCCAAGGTGCTGGTGGTCGCCGGCAATGGTGACAAGACGTTTTCTTCCGGAGTCGACGTGGTGGATCACACGCCCGACAAAGTGGTGAAAATGATCGACGTCTTCCACGGCATCCTCAAGCGCCTGATGCAGGTGTCGATTCCGACGGTCGCGGCGGTCAACGGCGCGGCGCTGGGTGGTGGCTGCGAACTGGCGATTGCCTGCGACATGGTAGTGGCTTCGGAGAATGCCAAGCTCGGCCAGCCCGAAATCAAGCTGGGCGTGTTTCCGCCCATCGCCGCAATACTGTTGCCGCGCCAGTTGCCGATGACCAAGGTGATGGAGTTGCTGCTGGGCGGCGGCATCATCGATGCGAAGGAAGCGCACCGCCTCGGTTTGGTCAATAGCGTATTCCCGAAAGAGACGTTTGACGCCGACACGGCGAAGTTCCTTGAACAATTCACCTCACTGTCCCGTGTCGCGCTGATTCATACCAAAAAGGCGGTCAAGGAAGCGGCGACGCGCCCGTTCTACGAGGCGCTGTTCCACATCGAACAGCACTACCTCAAGGACCTGATGGCCACCGAGGATGCCAAGGAAGGCTTGAATTCCTTCATCGAGAAGCGCAAGCCGGTATGGAAGAACCGGTGATGCAGAATCTTTGACCACGGCGAGCACGGCGACACGGCAAAAACATGAGAATGACTATTGCCCTTGATCTTCGCCGTGCCGCCGTGTTCGCCGTGGTAAATGTTTTTCCGGCTTGTCCGGCTTAGGGAGAGAAAATGATTCCGAGCACCATCAAGACATGGCAGATGACCGAACCGGGCAAGCTGCTGAAGACCGAAATTCCGATGCCGGAGCTGCAAGCCGGCGAGGCGCTGGTCGAGATTCATGGCTGCGGCGTGTGCCATACCGACTTGTCCTACTTCTACATGGGCGTGCCGACGGTGCACAAGGGCCCGTTGTCGCTCGGTCACGAGATTTCCGGCGTGGTCGTCGCCGGTGATGCGCGGGTGCTGGGCAAGGAAGTGATCATCCCGGCGGTTTTGCCTTGCAACAAGTGCGAATTGTGCAAAACCGGGCGCGGCAACCGCTGCCTGGCGCAGAAGATGCCGGGCAATTCGATGGGTATCTATGGCGGCTATTCCAGTCACATTCCGGTGCCGGCCGAGGATCTGTGCATCGTCGGAAATCGCGGCAAGATTCCGCTGGAGCATCTATCGGTGATCGCCGACGCCGTGACCACGCCCTATCAGGCAGCGCAGCGCGCCAAACTGCAGGCGGGTGATCGCGTCATCATCATCGGCGCGGCCGGCGGTGTCGGCTCGTTCATGACGCAGGTGGCCAAAGGCATGGGCGCCGCCGCCGTCATCGGCATCGACATCAATGCCGAAAAGCTCGAAATGATGAAGGACTACGGCGCCGACTTCACCATCGACCCGAAGGGCAAGAGCGCCAAGGAAGTGAAAGAACTGTTCAAGGCCTTCTGCAAGGAAAAAGGCCTGCCCGCCAACTACGGCTGGAAGATCTTCGAAGTCACCGGCAGCAAGCCCGGCCAGGAACTGGCCTTGTCCTTGCTGTCTTTCACCGGCACGCTGGTGGTGGTTGGCTACGGCGGCGCGGAAACGTCCTACATGCTCTCCAAGCTGATGGCCTTCGATGCCGATCTGATCGGCACCTGGGGCTGCCTGCCCGAGTACTACCCGAAAGTATTGGAGATGTGCGTCGACGGCAGGATCGTGCTCGAGCCGTTTGTCGAGACGCGGCCCATGAGCCAGATCGAGCAGGTCTTCGACGAAGCGCACCACGGCAAACTGAAACGCCGCGTGATCCTGACCCCGGATTTTTGAAAAGCAAACCATGAACCACAGAGACACAGAGGCACAGAGAAGAGCAAAGCTTGAGCAAGACTCCTGCTTTGAGGTAACGAATTTCTCGCCTTTCTCTGTGCCTCTGTGTCTCTGTGGTTAGCACTTTGGTTTTTGTAGAATTTATTAAGGAGAAATACCATGGCATTGGAATGGCTACGCAGGGAAAACGATCTCAAGGATCACCAGCTTTTCGACAACAGCCACTTTGGCAAAGATGCACCGACGGTCATCTACGAAGAGCGTCCGGTGCTGGACGACAAGGGCGCGGCGGTCGCGGGCCTGTATTCCGCCTGGATATGGCTGAACAATCCGAGCCAGTACAACTCCTACACCACGGAAATGGTCAAGGGCGTGATTGCCGCTTTCCAGCGCGCATCCAGTGATCGCAAGATCGTCGCTGCGGTGTTCACCGCCGTCGGCGACAAGGCCTTCTGTACCGGCGGCAATACCGCCGAATACTCGGCCTACTATTCCAAGCGCCCCAATGAATACGGCGAGTACATGGATTTGTTCAACACCATGGTCGACGGCATCCTCAACTGCAAGAAGCCGGTGATCTGCCGTGTGAACGGCATGCGCGTCGCCGGCGGCCAGGAAATCGGCATGGCGACCGACATCACCGTGTCTTCCGACATGGCGATCTACGGCCAGGCTGGACCCAAGCACGGCTCGGCCCCGGTCGGCGGTTCGACCGACTTCCTGCCCTGGTTCCTCTCGATGGAAGATGCGATGTACAACTGCATTTCCTGCGAGACCTGGAGCGCCTACAAGATGAAGGCCAAGGGCCTGATCACCAAGGCCGTGCCGGTGCTGAAGAAGGATGGCAAGTGGGTTCGCAATCCTCTGGTGCGCACCGATACTTTTGTCGACGACGGCGAGATTGTCTATGGCGAGGCGGTTGCCGGCGACCAGATCGCCGCGGCAAAAGCGCTTATCGGCGAATGCACCACGGATTTCGAACTGCTCGACGCTGAAGTGAATCGTCTGGTGTGGAAGTTCTCCAATCTCTTCCCCAACTGCCTGATCAATTCCATCGACGGCATTCGCGGCAAGAAGAAGTTCTTCTGGGACCAGATGAAGCTGCCGAATCGCCATTGGCTCGCCGCCAACATGAACCACGAAGCCTGGCTGGGTTTCAACGCTTTCGACGCGAAGAAGATCTCGGGCAAGGACGTGATCGATTTCGTCAAGTTCCGCCAGTTAGTGGCCGAAGGCGCCCTGTTCGACGACAAGTTCGCCGAGCAGGTGCTGGCGAAGCCGAAAACCTGAAAACCAAAAGCAGCCACAGAGGAAAAGGGAGTTCACATGGTTCGACAGGCTCACCAAGATCGGTCTCCATGTATTTCCGCTCATCCTGAGCTTGTCGAAGGATGTGCCCTCCGTGGCTGAACTGATGTCTTGTTTCTAATCGAGGCCAGAACATGCAACTAAAAGATAAAGTCGCCTTCGTCACCGGTGCCGGACAGGGCATCGGTGCCTCGGTGGCGATGGCCTATGCCCGCGAGGGCGCCAAGGTTGCCGTGATCGACATGAACGGCGCAGCGGCGGAAAAGCTGGCGGCCGAAATAGTCGGCGCTGGCGGCACGGCGATGGGCGTCGCCTGCGACGTCGCCGACCGCGTCCAGGTCGAGGCGGCGGCGGCGAAAGTCAATGCCGCCTGGGGTCGCATCGACATTCTGGTGAACAACGCCGGCATCACCCGTACCGCGATGTTGCACAAGATGACGCCGGAGCAATGGAATCAGGTGATAGCCGTGCATCTGACCGGCGCCTTCAATTGCGTGCAAGCGGTGGTCGGCGGCATGATCGAGCGCAAGTACGGGCGCATCATCTACGTCACATCGGCAGCCGGCGTGCTCGGCACCATCGGCCAGATCAACTACAGCGCCGCAAAGGCCGGTATTCTTGGCATGACCAAGAGCACGGCGAAGGAACTTGCGCGCTACAACATCACTGCCAATGCCATCGCTCCCGGCGCGGCGACCCCGATGACCGAAGTGATCCGCACCGACGAGAAATTCAAGGACAAGTACCTCGACCGCATTCCCCTGGGTCGCTGGGCCGAACCCGAGGAGATCGCACCGGTATTCCTGTTCTTCGCTTCGGATGCATCGGCTTACGTGACAGGACAAATACTCGCCGCCGATGGCGGCATGACAATTCACTGAAGGAAAACACACAATGGCTAGCCAGGCACGATTCAATTGGGAAGATCCTTTGCTGCTCGACCAGCAGCTGACGGAAGACGAGCGCATGGTGCGCGATACCGCCGCTTCGTACTCGCAGGACAAGCTGGCGCCGCGCGTGCTGGAAGCCTTTCGCAACGAAAAGACCGACCCGAAAATCTTCCGCGAAATGGGCGAGATGGGCCTGCTTGGCACCACCATTCCCGAGGAGTACGGCGGCGCCGGCATGAACTACGTCTGTTACGGCCTCGCGGCGCGCGAAGTCGAGCGCGTCGATTCCGGCTACCGTTCGATGATGAGCGTGCAAAGCTCGCTGGTCATGGTGCCGATCTACGAGTTCGGCAACGAAGCCACGCGCCAGAAGTACCTGCCCAAGTTGGCTACCGGCGAGCTGATCGGCTGCTTCGGTCTCACCGAACCGAACCACGGTTCGGATCCCGGCAGCATGGTCACCCGCGTCCGCGCGGTCGATGGCGGCTACAGCATTTCCGGTTCCAAAATGTGGATTACCAACAGCCCGATCGCCGACGTCTTCGTGGTCTGGGCCAAGGATGATGGCGGCCAGATCCGCGGCTTCGTCCTGGAGAAGGGCTGGAAGGGACTCACCGCCCCGGCGATCCACGGCAAGGTCGGCCTGCGCGCCTCGATCACCGGCGAGATCGTGATGGACGAGGTGTTCTGCCCGGAAGAGAATGCCTTCCCCGACGTGCGCGGTTTGAAGGGCCCGTTCACCTGCCTCAACTCGGCACGCTTCGGCATCGCCTGGGGTGCGCTGGGTGCGGCCGAGTACTGCTGGCACACCGCACTTCAATACACGCTCGATCGCAAGCAGTTCGGCCGGCCACTGGCCGCCAACCAGCTGGTGCAGTTGAAGCTGGCCAACATGCAGACCGAAATCACGCTGGCCCTGCAAGGCTGCCTGCGTCTGGGTCGGATGAAGGACGAAGGCACGGCGGCAGTCGAAATCACTTCGATCATGAAGCGCAACTCCTGCGGCAAGTCGCTGGACATCGCCCGTATCGCGCGCGACATGCTCGGCGGCAACGGCATCTCCGATGAATTCGGCGTGATCCGTCATGTCGTCAATCTGGAAGTGGTGAACACTTACGAAGGCACGCACGACATTCACGCCCTGATTCTGGGTCGCGCCATGACCGGGATCCAGGCCTTTAGTTGATGGGTAGTGCCAGATACCTGCTTGCAGGTTCCGGGGAGTTTTACAACTAGCCACCCGCCTCAGAGCGGAGGAGGAGATCTTCATGCCTGAATTGAGTTCTGCCGATCACGGCACATCGCCACCGCAGGTCAGCATTCCGCGCCAGTACAACGCGGCCTACGACCTGGTCCAGAGGAATTTGCAGGCCGGGCGGGCGAAGAAGATCGCCTTCATCGACGACGCGGGAAGCTATTCCTATGGCGAACTGGGCGAGCGCGTCAATCGTTTTGGCAACGTGCTGACCGGCATGGGCCTCGAAGCCGAGAGCCGGGTGATGCTGTGCCTGCTCGACACCATCGACTTCCCGACCGCCTTCCTCGGCAGCATCCAGGCCGGCATCGTGCCGATCGCCGCCAATACCCTGCTGACCACGGCGGACTACGACTTCATGCTCGGTGATTCAAAGGCCAAGGCCCTGGTGGTTTCGGAAGCCTTGTGGCCGCAGTTCGCCGCCATCGTCGGCAAGCATCCGACGCTCAAGCAGGTGATTGTTTCGGGGAGCGCAGGCAACGGACATCCGTGTCTGGGCGACTTGATGAAAGCGGCCAGCCCGAAGTTCGAGCCGGCGCCGACGACATGCGACGACATCTGTTTCTGGCTGTATTCCTCCGGCTCAACCGGCACGCCGAAGGGCACGGTGCATCTGCATTCGCATCTGATCCAGACGGCGGAACTGTATGGCAAGCCGATACTGGGCATTCGCGAGGATGATCTGGTGTTCTCGGCCGCCAAACTGTTTTTCGCCTATGGCCTGGGCAACGGACTGACTTTTCCGCTGTCGGTCGGCGCCACCGCCATCCTCATGGCCGAACGGCCGACGCCGCAGGCGGTTTTTCAGCGCCTGCGCCAGCACCAGCCGACAATCTTCTACGGCGTGCCGACGCTCTATGGCGCGCTGCTGGCCAGCCCCGACATGCTCAAGCGCGCCGAAGTCAAGTCTTTGCGCGTCTGTACCTCGGCCGGCGAAGCGCTGCCCGCGGATATCGGCCGCCGCTGGACCGAACTGCTGGGCGTGGAAATTCTTGACGGCATCGGTTCGACCGAGATGCTGCATATTTTTCTCTCCAACCGCGCCGGCGAAGTGCGCTACGGCACCACCGGCAAGGCCGTTCCAGGGTATGGCATACGCCTGATCGGCGAGGATGGCCAGCCGGTCGCGCCGGGCGAGATCGGCGAATTGCAGATCAGCGGCCCCAGCGCGGCTGTCATGTACTGGAACCAGCGCGAGAAATCGCGCCATACCTTCCTCGGCGAATGGACCCGCAGCGGCGACAAGTACATCGAATCCGAAGACGGCTATTTCCAGTACTGCGGCCGTTCCGACGACATGCTCAAGGTGGGTGGCATCTACGTGTCTCCTTTCGAAGTCGAGGGTGCGCTGATGACCCACGAGTCGATTCTGGAGGCGGCTGTGGTGTCGCACGCCGATGCCGATCAGTTGATCAAGCCGAAAGCCTACGTGGTGCTCAAGTCCGGCATCAAGGCCTCGGATGCGCTCGCTGAAGAACTCAAGAAGCATGTCAAGGACCAGTTGGCGCCCTACAAGTATCCACGCTGGGTCGAGTTCGTGTCCGAGTTGCCGAAGACGGCAACCGGCAAGATTCAGCGTTTCAAGCTGCGCTGAGCCGCGACAAGGGCTGGCCGCGTGTCGGCCGGCCGCGATCTTGGCTTGACGTGTTGTCGTGTACGTGTTTTGATTCAAGTTCAAATAATCGCCGTGGACCCTATGTCCAAAGCGTTATGAAATCACACTGAGGAGGAAGACCATGGACAAAGAACAAAATGCCAGCTGCGATCGTCGCGGATTCCTGCGCGGCAGCTCCGCCATCGCCGGCGCGACCGCCGCCGGCGTGTTGTTGCCGACGCATTTCGCTTTCGGCCAGCAGGCCAAGATCAAGGTTGGCTTGATGCTGCCTTCCACCGGAACCTTCGCCGCACTCGGCGCCGCCATCACCAATGGCTTCAAGCTGGCCATCGATGAACGCGGTGGCAAGCTCGGCGGGCGCGAAATCGAGTATTTCCTGGTGGACGACGAATCGAATCCGGCCAAGGCACCCGAGAACACCAACAAGCTGGTGCAGCGCGACAAGGTCGACGTCGTCATCGGCACGGTGCATTCGGGCGTGGTGATGGGCATGGCCAAGGTCCTGAAAGACTCCGGTACCCTGTGGATCAACCCCAACGGCGGCGCCGGGGCCATGACCGGGCCGCTGTGCGCGCCCAACTTCTTCCGTTCGTCCTTCTCCAACTGGCAGACCACCCACGCGCTGGGCAAGGTTCTCAAGGCCAAGGGCCACAAGAATGCCGTATTCATTACCTGGAAGTACGCAGCCGGTGAGGAAATGCTCGAAGGCTTCAAGGAAGGCTTCGAGAAAGAGGGCGGCAAGCTGACCCATGAATTGTTCGTCCCCTTCCCGCAAGTCGAGTTCCAGGCCCTGCTGACCGAGATCGCCAGCATCAAGCCCGATGCCGTGGTGGCCTTCTTCGCCGGTGGCGGCGCCGCCAAATTCCTCAAGGATTACCAGGCTGCCGGTCTCAAGGGCAAGATCCCGCTCTACGGTGCCGGCTTCCTTACCGACGGTGTGCTCGAAGCTGTGGGCGATGCCGCGGAAGGCGTGGAAACCACGCTGCACTATGCCGACGGCCTGAATACCAAGAAAGACAATGCCTTCCGCCTGGCCTACGCCAAGACCTACAAGCTGCAGCCCGACGTGTATGCGGTGCAGGGCTACGACGCAGGCCAGTTGCTGGTTGCCGGCCTCGAGGCAGTCAAGGGTGATATCGGCAACAAGGTCGGTGTGATCAAGGCCATGGAAGCCGCCAAGATCGACAGCCCGCGCGGGCAATGGACCTTGTCCAAGGCACACAATCCGGTGCAGGACATGTATCTGCGCAAGGTGGTGGGCAAGGAGAACAAGGTCCAGGGCGTGGCATGGAAAGCGCTGGCCGACCCGGCGCGCGGCTGCAAGGCCTGATAGTGTTCGCAGGCAAGAAAGGCGGCAGCTTGCTGCCGCTTTTTTTGCGCCCCGATCCCCGTACGGGGCATCATCCAAGCCGGTTTTCGATACACGCACGTCAATGGACTTAGCCTTTTTTCTGATTCAGCTGCTCAACGGCCTGCAATACGGCCTGTTGCTGTTTCTCGTCGCCAGCGGCCTGACGCTGATCTTCGGCATCATGGGCATCATCAATCTGGCGCACGGCAGCTTCTACATGGTGGGCGCCTATCTGGCCTGGTCGCTGTCCAGCCTGACCGGCAGCCTGAGCGCTGCCATCGCGCTCGCCATTCCGCTCACCGTGGTGCTCGGCATGGGCCTGGAGCGTCTGCTGTTCCGCCACCTCTACCAGCGCGACCATCTCTATCAGGTGCTGCTGACCTATGGCCTGATCCTGGTGTTCGAGGAATTGCGCAGCCTGATCTGGGGCGACGACGTGCACGGTGTCGCGGTACCCGAGTTGCTCAACTACTCGATACCCCTGACCGAAAATCTCTCCTACCCGGTTTATCGCCTCGCCATATCGACCGTCTGCCTGCTGCTGGCCTTCGGGCTCTACTTCCTGATTCAGAGAACCCGGCTGGGCATGATGATTCGCGCCGGTGCGAGCAATCGCGAAATGGTGCAGTCGCTCGGCATCGACATCAAGCTGATCTACACCCTGGTGTTCGCGCTCGGCATCGCGCTGGCGGCCTTTGCCGGCATGATCAACGCGCCCCTTTCCTCGGTGTTTCCGAACATGGGCGGCGGCGTGCTGATCATCTGCTTCGTCGTCGTCGTCATCGGCGGCATCGGTTCGGTGAAGGGCGCCCTGATCGCGTCGCTGGCCATCGGCCTGGCCGAAACCTTCGGCCAGGTGCTGGTGCCCGAAATCTCCGGCATGATCGTCTATGTGCTGATGGCCATCGTTCTGGTTTGGCGCCCGCAGGGCCTGTTCGGGCGGGCCTGAGATGGGTGACAGCATGAAGCCATCGCGCCTGGCGAGTTACCTGCCCTTTGTCGTCGTCGGCCTGGCGGCATTGTTTCCGCTGCTCGACAACGTCTATTACATGCAGCTGCTGACGCGGGTGCTGATCATGGCCATCTTCGCCATGAGCCTTGATCTGCTGGTCGGCTACACCGGCCTGGTCAGTTTCGGCCACGCCGCCTATTTCGGCCTTGCCGGCTACGCGCTGGCACTGATGGGGCCGAAGTACGAGGCCGTCAGCCTGTGGTGGTCGCTGCCCGCGGCAATCGGGGTCTGCGCCCTGTTCGCGCTGATCACCGGCACCCTGGTGCTGCGCACGCGCGGCATTTATTTCATCATGGTGACGCTGGCCTTCGCCCAGATGCTGTTCTTCGTCTTCCACGACACCAAGCTTGGCGGCGGCTCGGACGGCATCTACATCTACGTCAAGCCGGAAATGCTGCTCGGCGATTTCAAAGTGCTCGATCTGGAGAATCGCGACCACTTCTACTGGCTGGCGCTGATTCTGGCGGCCGGGGTTTATTTCTTCCTGCGCCGGGTGCTCGGCTCCAACATCGGCCGCGCGCTGCTCGGCATCAAGGTCAATGAGCATCGCATGCGCGCGCTGGGCTTCCCGGTGTTTCGCTACCAGCTCGCCAGCTTCACGCTTTCCGGCGGCCTGGCCGGCCTGGCCGGCTATCTGGCCGCCGTGCAGTATGGCTTCGTTAATCCTGAAATCCTGTCCTGGCATCAGTCGGGTGCGGTGCTGATGATGGTCATCCTGGGCGGCATGGGCACGCTGTACGGGCCGGTGATCGGCGCCTTCGCCTTTGTCATGCTGCGCGAAGTGCTCTCGAATCAGGCCTGGTTCGGTAGCTGGGCGGGGCACTGGCAACTGGCCATGGGCAGCATCATCATGCTCGTCGCGCTCTATATGCCGCGGGGTCTCGCCGGTCTGTTCGTCAAGCCGGTGGTGACCGAGGCCGAAGAGGAGGCCGAGGATGAGTGAGCCCAACAGCAGCCTGACCTCGAACCAACTTCCTGCGGCAGGGGGTGACCCTGGCTCGCTGCGCTCGCAAGCACTGGGTGACCGTGCAGCGCCGGCCAGCACCGAACCGATCCTGTTCACGCGGGCGCTGACCCGGCATTTCGGCGGGCTGGTCGCGGTCAGCGATGTCTCGCTCACTTTGCACGTCGGCGAAATCCATGTAGTGATCGGCCCCAACGGCGCCGGCAAATCGACCCTGACCAATCTGCTGTCCGGCGACCTGCCGCCCACCTCGGGCGAGGTGATGTTCGAGGGGCGCAACATCGCCGGCTGTGCCTCGGACGAAATCTCGCGCCGTGGCATCGGCCGCAGCTACCAGAAGACCAACATCTTCCTGCCCTTCACCGTATTCGAAAATTGCCGCCTCGCCGCGCAGTCGCGCAGGCCGCATGCCCTGCGGATTTTCCATCGCGCCGAACGCTACACCGAGATCAACCGCAAGGCCGAGGCGGCGATGGCGGCCGCCGGCCTCGGCCATCGCGCCGACCGCGTCGCCGCCACGCTCTCGCATGGCGAGCAGCGCCAGCTGGAAATCGCCATGTGCCTGGCCACCGAGCCGCGCGTGCTGCTGTTCGACGAACCGCTGGCCGGCATGGGGCCGCATGAGTCGCAGCGCATGGTCGAGCTGATCCAGCAACTCAGCGCAAACCACGCCATCATGCTGATCGAGCACGACATGGATGCCGTCTTCGCCCTGGCCCATCGGCTCACCGTGATGGTCAACGGCGAAGTGCTGGAATCCGGCACGCCGGAAGAGGTGCGCTCCAGCCCGGCGGTGCAACTCGCCTATCTCGGCGGCGAGGAGTTGCTGCATGAATGAAACAAGCGCAACCGCCGCCCCGCACCGCGCCAGCGGCGAGGTGCTGCTCGAAGCCAGCGGCCTGCATACTTACTACGGCGTCAGCCACATCCTGCACGGCGTCGATTTTTCCATCCGCGGCGGCGAAACCATCGGCCTGATGGGCCGCAATGGCATGGGCAAGACCACGCTGTTGAAGACCATGCTCGGCCTCGTGCGTCCCAGCGAAGGGCAGGTCAAGGTTCGCGGCATCGACATGACCCATGCCGAAACCCATGCCATCGCGCGCCGCGGCATCGCCTACGTGCCGGAAGGCCGCGGCATCTTCCCCAACCTCTCGGTGCGCGAGAACCTGCTGATGGCGGCGCGCGCGGGTGTTGATGGGCAGCGCGAATGGACCTTCGATCGCGTCATCGACACCTTTCCGCGTCTCGGCGAGCGGCTCAACAACGGCGGCGCGCAACTCTCCGGCGGCGAACAGCAGATGCTGACCATCGGCCGTGCGCTGATGACAAATCCCGACCTGCTGATCCTCGACGAAGCCACCGAAGGCCTCGCGCCGCTGATCGCCCGCGAGATCTGGAGCATCATCAAGACCATCCGCCGTTCCGGCATCGCCACGGTGATCGTGGACAAGAACTACTCCGCCGTCATGGCCCTGGCCGATCGCAGCGTGGTGCTGGTCAAGGGCAGGGTGGTGTTCGCCGGCGACTCCAACGCGCTCTCGGAAAATCCCGAACTGATGCACCGCTTCCTGGGCGTTTGAGGCGATGCACAGCGGCATGGTCCAGGTCGGTGGCCACACTCTCGAATACCAGCTGATTCCCGCCCACCAGATCAATCGCCCGACGCTGGTGTTGCTGCATGAAGGTTTGGGGTCGGTGGCGATGTGGCGCGACTTTCCGGCGCGGCTCGCGGCGGCGACGGGCTGCCGGACGCTGGTCTACTCGCGCTACGGCTACGGCCAGTCCGACATCCTGCAAGAGGCTTTCACCCCAGATTTCATGCACCGCGAAGGGCGCGAAGTGCTGCCTGAACTGCTGGCGGCGCTGGACATCGAAAGCCCGGTGCTGGTCGGCCACTCCGACGGCGCCTCGATCGCCCTGCTGCATGCCGGCGACCGCCGCAACACGCCGGCCGGTCTGGTGGTCATGGCGCCGCACTGCTTCGTCGAAGACATTTCCATCAGTAGCATCGAAGCCGCCAGGCAGGCCTTCGAAACCACCGACCTGCCGGCGAAACTCGCCAAGTACCACCGCGACGTCAGCCGTACCTTCTACGGCTGGAACAACATCTGGCTGCACCCGGATTTTCGCGCCTGGAATATCGAGGACTGCCTCGCCCTGATTACCTGTCCGATCCTTGCCATCCAGGGCATGGACGATGAATACGGCACCATGGCCCAGATCGAAGCCATCGCAGCGCAGGCCAGCGCCTCGCCCGATGTCGAACTGCTCAAACTGGCCGACTGCCGCCACTCGCCACACCGCGACCAGACCATCGCCGTGATCGAGTCGATCGGCCGCTTTACCGAGAAGATCGAAGCCGCCTGATGCCGGCAGGGCCTGCGAGTGCGGCACGCTGAAAAGTCGGCGCTGGTGGAACGGCGATTGAATTGGGCTGCGCTGCGTGAAAATGGATTGTCTGTAGCGTCAACGTGGACCGAGTTGAGTGGCTACTTCCATTGTTGAATAATCGGCAGTGCGGCTTGAGCATCCATCCCCGTCACGGGCATCGAACGCAGAGTCTTAATGTCATCCGCCAACTTGCGTTGTTCTGGAGTTTTCTCTTTAATCGCACTGAGTAGGGAGTCAGCCTTCTGCAGGCTGGTGAGATAGGATGTCACATCACCAGTGACCTCGAACTTGATCATCCTGCGCTGGTTTTCGGGAACAATCTTTTCAACTTGTGCGCCCAATAAAGCGCTCTTGCTAAGAATTTGCCATTTCGTAAGCGTCAGGCTTTCTTCAGCTTCATCCGCAGACAACTTGTTTCGAGGCAATTTGTAGGCTTTTGAGCCTTCGCTTGCAAATCGAAAGATACTCAGTAAATCATTCCTACCACTCGCTGATGTGGTCGCCTCTTCTGCGACCTTTGCCGCTTGCGTCGAATCAGATTTGAACGCTTCAATCCATTGATCGGAGGTATTGCTATTGGGATGGTTGGCAACTGCGTATTTGGTGAGTATGTCGTTTATCGCGTACTTTGCGTCATCGTATTTCATCGTAACCAATTGCGGTACTAATTTGCATCCTCGAAGCTCGACAATCTGGGCCGCTGGTGTAACCCAACCGGCGAGATGGTCCTGATCGGAGGGAGGCTTTACTTGAATTGTTATGGGCGTATTTTGATCTGCCTGGCATGGGATGAAGCAGTTTACGCCGCCGCTTATGCCAGATTTGTCGGGGCAAGATGCGCCTTCGACTTTTGAGCCTCCTCGCAACAAATCAAAGACACCAACGCCGACAAAGGGCCTCGAAGTATTTTCACCGTACGGTCGCTTCATCACTCGAATTTCCAACTTCGCGTTAGAAACTTGCCCTTGTGCCGTTCCACAAAAGATCCCTATTGTCGTAATGCTTAAGGCAAGTAAGAAAAATTTCATGACTTTTCTCCCATGCGAGAGCGCAAATAACTCAATAGAAGAATCAGCACTACAACACCAAGGAAGAATATTAAACATAGCGTCTTAAATAATGCCGCATAATCTACGCAGCACTGAATTGGGTTGTCGCCAGCGGTCGAAGCATTTTTCGACGGCGGTGAGCAATTCGCCCAGAGTGGCAAAGAAGCGGTTGTGCGTGGCCATGCGGC
>JAIPCT010000082.1 GCA_021738065.1 Burkholderiaceae bacterium | reverse complement strand
GGGCACCGGCGCCATGGGGCGCGGCATCGCCCAGATCGCGGCGCAGGCCGCCATCCGCGTCCTGATGTTCGACGCCCTGCACGGCGCCGCCACCAACGCGCGCGAAACCGTGGTGGCGACCCTGACCAAACTCGCCGACAAGGGCAAGATTTCCGCCGAGGCGCTGGGCGCCGCATCGGCCAAGCTGGAAGTCGTGCGCCAGCTCGACGAGCTGGCCTCGGCGCAGATCATCATCGAAGCGATTGTCGAAAACCTCGACGTCAAGAAGACCCTGTTCCAGCAACTGGAAGACATCATCGCCGCCGATTGCATCCTCGCCACCAACACCTCGTCGCTGTCGGTGACCTCGATCGCCGCCGGCTGCAAGCGGCCCGAACGCGTCTGCGGTTTTCACTTCTTCAATCCCGTGCCGCTGATGAAAATCGTCGAAGTCATCGACGGCCTGCTCACCGCGCCGGCAGTGTCGGTCGCGCTGCTGGCGCTGGGCCAGCGCATGGGCCATACGGCGGTGCAGGCGCGGGATACGCCGGGCTTCATCGTCAATCATGCCGGGCGCGGCTTTGTCACCGAAGCGTTGCGCATCCTCGGCGAAGGCATCTGCGAATTCTGGGATGTCGATCGCATCATGCGCGAGGCCGCCGGCTTTCGCATGGGGCCGTTCGAACTGCTCGACCTCACCGGTCTCGACGTTTCGCAGCCGGTGATGGAGTCGATCTACAACCAGTATTACCAGGAGCCGCGCTACCGTCCCTCGGCGCTGGCCGCGCTGCGGCTGGCGGGCGGCGTGCTCGGACGCAAGACCGGGCGTGGCTTCTATACCTATGACAAGGGTGTTGCCGGGGCCATGCCCGTGGCCGACGTACCGGTCGCCAAGGCAGCCAGCGTCTGGGTCAGCGAGGCCCATCCGGAGTGGGCTGCCGCGCTGCGCGAAATTGCCACCCGGGCCGGCGTCACGGTTGAAAGCGGGCCGACACCCAGCGCCTCGGCGCTGTGCCTCATCACACCGCTGGGCAGCGACGCCACCACCTGTTGCGTGACGCAGGGCCTCGATCCGGCGCGCACCGTGGCCATCGACTGCCTGTTCGGTATCGCCGCCGCCACGCCGGCGCGGCGCAGCCTGATGACCACGCCGCTGACCACCGCCGCCATGCGCGATGCGGCCCACGCCCTGTTCGCCGCCGACGGCAGCGCGGTCAGCATGATGCGCGACAGCGCCGGCTTCGTCGCCCAGCGCATCATCGCCTGCGTGGTGAATATCGGCTGCGACATCGCCCAGCAGCGTGTCGCCAGGCCCGCCGACATTGACCGCGCCGTCAGCCTGGGCCTGGGCTACCCCAAAGGCCCGCTGGCCTTCGGCGATGCGCTCGGTGCCGACAAGCTGCTGACAGTGCTGGAAACCATGCAGACCTTCTACGGCGACCCGCGCTACCGCCCCAGCCCCTGGCTCAAGCGCCGCGCCCTGCTCGGCGTTTCGCTGCTCACCGAGGAAAGCTGAAGGTGACGAATCCATCGGAACTCGCCGCCTTCCGCCTGCGCCACGAACTGCGCGTGCGCTGGGCCGAAGTCGACCCGCAGAACATCGTCTTCAACGGCCACTACCTGACCTACTTCGACATCGGCATCACCGAGTACTGGCGCGCCATCGGCCTGCCCTATCCGGAAGGCATCATCGGCACCGGCGGCGACCTCTACGCTGTGCGGAGTGTGATCAACTACCACGCCTCGGCACACTTCGACGACATCCTCGAAATCACCGTGCGCGCCGCCAAACTCGGCAATTCGAGCATGACATTCGAGATGGGCATCTTCCGCGACGGCGAACGCCTGATCAGCGGCGAGATGGTCTATGTCAACGCCGACCCCGCCAACAAAACCTCGCGCCCCCTGCCGGAAAAACTGCGCCGGGCCATCGAGGTCTACGAGGCCGCTGAAGTCAGCGGCTGAGCCGCCAGCGTTGCACGAAGTCCCGCAACGCGGCAAAACTCGGCGCTGGCGACACGGCGATACCGCAGCACCGAACGCTAGCGTCGTGCTCGTGAATAGATCGAACTGCAGAACTTCCGATTCGTCATTTCGGCGCAAGCCGGAATCCAGTAAGCGCCTGGGTCCCGGCTTGCGCTGGGACGACGGCCCGTTTTTCGCCAGTCGCAAGACTTGCGAAGCACACCACTAGCCGGCCGCGATTCGATCCCGCAGCCAGCCGCCGATATCGCGTATCTCTTCCAGGCAGACCGAATGCGGCATCGGGTAATCATGCCACTCGATCGCATAGCCGAGCGCGCCAAGAAAATCCCGGGCGCGCTTTCCCAGCACGGGTGACACCACCTCGTCGTCGCTGCCGTGCGCGGCAAAAATCGGCACGGCCCGGTTGGCCTCGGTTGCCGCGCTCTCGATCAATGACTCGGTCGGCAGGTAGGTCGATAGCGCGATGACGCCGGCCAGCGGCTCGGCGTGGGTCAGCGCCGTGGTGTAGGCCACTGCGCCGCCTTGCGAAAAGCCGGCGACGAAAATGCGCTCGCAGGGCACGCCGCGCTGGTTCTCGCGCTCGATCAGGCGCCGGATCGCCTGCCGCGACGTGAGGATGCCGGCCTCATCGACGGTGCGGCTGCTGCTGTCCAGCGAGATGATGTCGTACCAGGCCGGCATCACATAGCCGCCGTTGCAAGTCACCGCAATCTGCGGCGCATGCGGAAAGATGAAGCGCACGCCGGGGCCGCCGTCCAGCCCCAGTTCCGGCACCACGGGCTCGAAATCCGAACCGTCCGCACCGAGGCCGTGCAGCCAGATCACGGCATACCGCGGATTTGCGCCGGTCTCCACTTCAATTGCATCGAGTAACTCTGCCACGGTGTGCTCCAGTTGGTGTAGTGGTATCGCGACATGGTAGCGGTTCGCTCCGCCTTGCGTCGCGGTTCAACATCATGCCTGTCTCGCAGCAGCGAATCTCCGGAGTGTCAGGCGCCACCACGCTGCATCGCTTGCAGCATGCTGACGCGATTGCCTTCGGTATCCATGAATGAAACGTACTGGCCGATGCCGGGTATTTCCATCGCTTCACCCAGCACCTCACCACCGGCGCGGACGACCTGCTTCATCGCCTCATGTATGTCCTCGACAGCGACAACGACGGACGGAAACTGCGCAGGCCAATCCGCTCGCCGGGGAAAGAAGCCGCCGTTGATGGCCCCCGGTTGTTTCGGCCCGCCTGCGTCCGTCTCGGTGGTGGTCGCAAGCACATAGTTGCCCATCTCCGCACCCAGACGCTGCAGATTCCAGCCAAACGCCGACTGGTAAAAACCGGCCATGCGTGCCGCATTGTCATACGGTATCTCGAAATGTACGACAGGATTCATGATGCTTGCTCCTTTCCGTTTGAGTACGCGTGGACATCGTCAAAGCCGCGCCGCCAACTCCGCGAGTTGATCGGTGGCGATTCCCCATCCCTGATGAAAGCCCATCGCTTCATGGGCTTCCCGGTCGGCCGTCGTCCAGTGGCGGGCCTGTACCGTGTAGCGCGTCTTGCCGGCTTCATCGGCAAAATTCAGGATGGCGGTGAAGAAGGGTTTCGCTGCGGGTACCCAGGCCGACGTGAAGGCGTCGGTGAATACCAGCCGCTCGTTGCGGACAAGCTCCAGATACACGCCACGATTGGGTATTTCCGTACCATCGGGACCCTGCATCACGATGCAGCTCGATCCGCCGGGTCGCACGTCCAGCTCGGCATGGATGGTCTTCCACGGCGGCGGGGTAAACCACTGCACGATCAACGCCGGCTCGGTCCAGCAGCGAAACAGGTTTTCACGCGGCGCGTCGATCAGGCGCGTCAGGGACAACTCACGAAGGTCGGTGTCTGCGACATCTGTCATGGGGATGACTCCTTTGTATTTTTTTATCAATCGGTTTTCGCGCCGCGCCAGGCGCGGCTATGCCTCGACGACGACCTCGAAGCCGCCGAAAATCATCCGCTTGCTGTCGAAAATCCTCGGCATGGCCTGCAGGCGCGGATCGGACATCGCGGCACTCATTCCCGTATCGCGCTGCTCGCGCGAGGGCCAGGTGATCCACGAAAACACCACCGTCTCATCGGGCTGGCACTTGACCGCCATGGGAAACGAAGTGAGCTTTCCTTCCGGCACGTCGTCGCCCCAACACTCGGTCAGACTCAAGGCGCCGTTCTCCCGGAAGATGACCGCCGCATCACGCGCGAGCTTGATATAGCTTTCGCGGTTTGCCGTGGGCACGGCGACTACATACCCGTCGATATAGTTCATGTGCGCTACTCCTTGGGCTGGAATGAATCCGGTGGCGGATTCAAGAGGGACGCGACGTACTGTCGCAAATGCGCAATGCACTGGGCCGCGATGTCGGCACTGCCCTGTGCCTTGGCAAGAATGAAGGCGCCCTGGATGGCCGCCTGAGTGAAAAAAGCCAGGCTTTCCGCCTGCCAGTTTGCATCCGGCGCGTACTTCGCCTTCGCTGCGGCGATGTCGATCGCCACCAACTGCGCGTGCAAAGCGATGCCTTGATTGCAGGCATCCCGTATGTTCGGATGCGTCTCGAAAGTTTCCTGAACCAGGGTGCCGAGCAAGCAGGTGAAATCCGGCAGTTCGCCCTGCAAAATCGCCGCGCGAAAATCAATGTAGGCCAGCACCCGGTCGCGCGGATCGGCAATCCGCTGGTAGGGCGCCGCGGCGAACAATCCGCCGGTGAGGGTGTTCCAGTGATCGACGGCCGACAAGGCAAGGTCTTCCTTGCTCTTGAAGTGATGGAAGAAACTGCCCTTGGTAACGGCAGCCGCATTGCAGATATCGTCGATCGTCGTCGCGGTGTAGCCCTTGCTGCGGATTACCTGCAGCGCGGCGTCGAGGAGCCTGGTTCTTGAGGGGGGTTCGGCAGGATTCATGCGCGAGATTTGGCAGTTGGTGTTTGGTTTGCTGTATTGAATCAACAGGTCACACCATACCGATCAGTTGGTATGGTGTCAAGGGAAAAATATCGCCCAGCGGTTTGTTGCAGCTTGATGAGCGGGCAAAACCCTGCCCCGGCTGGGTCCGGCGGATTCCGCACACGTGTTGGTCTTGAAACAGGGCGTCTCGTCCGCCCCAGATGCGTCCGGATGCGTCCGGGCCGCCGTATCGCCAGCGCCGAGTTTTGTCAGGCGCCACCTAAGCCTTCGGCGTTTTGCGCGACATGACGAGACAGCTCAACGCCGCGCCGCGCGGACGCCGATCCGCTCCTCGCCTGCGCTTCAGCTTGAGGCGTTCTCCACGGTGATCTGATCATTGAGCGTCCAGAAATCGTACAGGTAGCCGACGCCCAGCAAGCCGAAGCTGCACAGGTAGAGGATACCGGTGAGCCACTTGCCCATGTACATGCGATGAATCCCGAAGAAGCCGAGGAAGGCCAGCAGAATCCAGGCAACCGAGTAATCGATCTTGCCGGCGCGGAACCTGAGATCGGCCTGGCGGTCCATCGACGGAATCAGGAACAGGTCGATCAGCCAGCCGATGCCCAGCAGGCCCAGGGTGAAGAACCAGAGGGTCCCCGTCACCGGCTTGCCGTAATAAAAACGATGCGCGCCGGTAAAGCCGAATATCCACAGGATGTAGCCAATGGTCTTCGAATGCGTATCGTTTGTCTGTGTCATCGCCTGGCTCCGTGTCTGGCCGATGTCGGTCGAGCACCGGTGTGGAATATATGGTGGCGCAAAAGCGAAATGCAACTACGTTCACCTGGGGGCGCTTCGCATTTTCCTTGCCGGGGACAGGCTTGCAAGAACCATCCCTGCCCGAATCCCAAACACCTGAGCGTGAAAAGTCGGCGCTGATGAAGCAACTGCGCTACAAGGCGGTCGAGCAAAAGACGCTCTCCTCGCCGTAGCGGATGGCGGGACGGCGCCGCGGCCCGCCGCAGACGCTTCGCGCCGCTGCCTTTGCCGCATCCGCCCGGCGCTAGCGGCGCTCCGCCCATGCCTGCAGGATATCCAGCCATCCGGCATCGGGAGCGTAGAACAATTCGTGGCCGCCGCCGAGATCCAGCACGCGTTCCGTCACCGTGGCCTTGCTCATCCTGTCCAGTGCGGGCTGGCAGGAGCCGGCGATCTGGTCGCCGCGGTCGTAGGCCGACAACAGCTTGCCGCGCGCCGACGCCGCATCGCGCTCGGCAAACCGGAGATGACCATTGAAGCCGCTGCCCTCGCGGCCGCATCCGGCGAAATTCACGTACGCCACCTCCGGGTTGGCGAGATTTGCCATGACCAGCAGGGTGATCATCCCGCCCTTGGAATGGCCGGCCACGGTGATGTTCCTCGCCGGCACCCCGGCGCCGAGCAATGCCCTCGCCTGCCCGGCGATTTTGTCCGCGTAGGCCTCGTTTTTCACCGCGCTGCGCGACTCGCCGATCACCACGAAACCCCGTTTGGCGAGCTCCGACAGTATCCCGGCATAGTCATAATTCCTGGCACGGGAGCCGCCCCGCTCTATCGCAAGCCCGTGCATGTAGAACATGTACCTGGCGCCCGGATCGATGACGGCGGGTACCTCGCTCTCCACCGACCCGGTGAAGACAGGCGGCGCGGCGACGAGCATTGCGATCAGGATCGGCAGGCCAAGGCGCGGGCCGCGGATCGCCCACCCCAGCCGGCGCCGGACTTGCGAAAACCCGCGCCTCCATGACCCGCAGACCACTGCCAATTCGAGCTTCATTTCCATCTCCGCTGATGACCGAGGGGAATTCGAGAAACCGCAGGCTTCCCGCTTCTTGTGCAGGCAGGAAGCACACGATTCATTGTAGATCGACAACGTCTGCGCAGCCGCATCCGGGCAGGAGCGCCGACCGCCAAGGCCACCAACGCGGCAGCATCTTATTGAGCCGGCCTTTTGAACTTGAAACCACCGTTCGGGCTGAGCTTGTCGAAGCCCAGAATGCCCTTCGACAAGCTCAGGGCGAACGTTCAAGTGAATTACAGCCGGCTCAATAGCCCGCCGCGCCCGGCGGCCCGTGGGGCCGCATGACTTCCCAATCGGCGACAGGGCCGGCGACCAGATGAAACAGCGGATGCGGCTCGGGTCGCGAGAGCGTGTCGAATTGCTCAAGCCATGCCGCATCGCGCAGCCGCAGCTTGGCGACCAGATGTTCCCATTCGTAGTCGAGCTGCCCGCGCGTCGCCGCAATCGGCGCCGCCGGTTTTTCGGCAACAATTTTGCTCGCATCGAAGCGGTAGGCCCGCGCCGTGGCCTCGGCCTGAACGGCACGCAGATAGCTCGCGATCGCCGCCATGGGCGATGGCGCATCGCGGAAGCGGCGCAGCTGCGGATGACGGGTATAGCCGCGCGTATGCCCGCCGAGAACAGCCTGCGCCAGCAGCGCCTCGCGCCAGAGCGCGACCAGGCCGCGCGAATCGAGATAACGCGGATGCAGTGTCCACAAACGCAAAGTCCGGCCCTCCGTTTTGTCCAGTAGTTGCGCTCAGCCGAGCGCCGCAGCCGCGGCGGCGGGTGCGCCGGGCCGCGCACGGTCTCTCGAAAACAGCGCCTGTGCCGCAAAATCGTGTGCCGGCAGAATCACCAGCTCGGGCAGTTGTTCCTTCAAGAACCTGACCCTGGCATAGGAAGCCAGGAGATCCGCCTTGTTGCCGGTGGCGGCGACTCGATCGTTCATCAGCATCTCTGTTTGATACGTCAGGTCGCCGACAAACAGCAAGGGCGCGTTGCCTTCCAGGCGAACCAGCATCGAAAGGGATCCGGGCGTATGGCCGGGCGTGGGCAGCAGGATCATGGTGCCGTCCTTCATCAGGTCATGGCAGGCGCCAAACGGCGCGAACAGGGGATCGTCGGTCGGCTCGAACTGCACCGGCCGCCACTTCGCCGAGGGGCGCTCGATATGTTCCTTGAAAATGAACTCTCGTTCCGGATGCGGTCCGGACAATTGCTTCCACTCGTCGCGACTGACTACGAGTTCCGCCTGCGGCACTTCAGCAATGCCTCCGACATGATCGAAGTGCAGGTGCGAGATCACGACCTTGCGGACCTCGGCCGCATCGAAGCCAAGCTCGGCCAGCTTGTTTGTCAAAGTCTCCTCGGGCCGAATCCTGATCCGAAACAGCCTGCGCATGAAAAACCGGCCAATGGCACTGTCCACATAGTTCGGATTGGTCGCTGCGGCCGGGTCCAGGCCCGCATCGAACAAGACCAGGCCGTCGGGATGCCGAATCACAAAGACGTTGGTGGGAACCTCGACCCAACTGCGTGAGAACAAGACCCACCACAGGGTCGGCAAGCGCGTGCCGTTGCGATGTTCCGTGTGGATGAAACCCGTGCCTGTGGAAAAAACGCTGACGGCGTCCGTGGATGGCCTGATACGCGGCGTGGTCATGGCTTATCTCCTTCCCGTTGTCGGTGGCATGGAAGTGTCCACGTCCAAGGCTAACAGCCGTCAGCCTGCGGATGGCCAATGGTCATGGCGGTCCCGACGCTCCTGGCGGTAGTGGGTCACTTCAAGGCGAAGACCGTCGGGGTCGGAGAAGAATGTCGCCCAATAGTCTGGGGCGTACTCGGGATACAGCTTCGCCGCGGACGCATCGACGCCAAGCGCGCGCAGTTGATCGGCGACTTCCACCACACTGGCAATGGACTCGACGCGAAAGCAGAAATGGTGCAACCCCGGCGCGCCGGAGTCATGCGCGCCGGAACTGCGGGAGGGGCGCAGAACGTAGCCGAAATGACGGTTGAAGTACTGGACGTGCGGATCGCCACCCAGGGCGAAGCTGTTCTTGCGAAAGCCAAACGTCTCAAGCAGGACCCGATCGTAAAACGACTCCGATCGTTCAAGATCAGATACCGCGATATAGATGTGGTCGATTCCTGTGACTTCAGTCATGGCGCGGAGAAGTGATTAGGCAGGTTGTCGGTGGTCCAGAAGCAAAAGGCTCGGGTCTTCGTGGATACGAACACACACCCGAATCAATGAATGACAAAGAGACTACCCCTCGCGGAGCACCATATCAATATCCCATCTCGCGGACCGCACCAGCGCCCACCTTGACGAAGTTTCAAGCTAAGCGAAGGCGGACTGGAGACTGAGCTTGAAAAGCCAGCCTGATGCCAGTCGTCTAATGAGACTGACGGCCCTGGTTTTTCAACTGGCTGCAGTTCGGCCTTTGCGGACGTTGAAGGTCGCCGCCCAGTGCGTCGGCAGTCGGGCGGATAGTGGACCGGAGTTCTTGCCGAATGACTGGCAGGACCGCCAGAGGCAGGTTACACGACCGCAACTTCAGAAGTCCCACACAGCAGAATCATTCGGCCTGCGGCATATCAGAATCAACCGCATAGGAATCCGCATCCAACGACTTCACTCGCGATGCAAACACCCGCTGAAACAGGTCGAGAGTTTGTTTTAGCCACTCGTGCTGTCGCGACCAATCCGCGCGGTTTGCCGGGTCGGCACCTTCGAGCTGCAAAACGATATGACTTTCCTTCTTGTCCGGTAGCTCGCGCCATTCGAACGCCGTATGGGCGGCTTGCTCGATCTTCTCCTTGTCTGCCTCAAGCAATTTGAAATGCGCTTTCGCGTCCGACCCGGTCAGCACAAGCAAAACGCCAACCCGCCTTTCGCGGGTGTTCTGAACTGCCGCCAGATGAAAGTGCGAGCGCCCAATGGCGAAGTTCGTCCAATGCTGCGGCAATGGTTTCTGTGAGCGCAGCTTGCTTTTCGCTTCGGTCAGGTGGGTTTTCAGGCCGGCCCAATACTCCTGCTGTAGCTGCTTGGTCTCGGAAAGGTCGCCCGACTCAATGCGCTTCGCCGCATCCAGCACCGTTTTCGACCAGTCGTTAGGTTTGCTCACGATGTTGAATTTCGGCGCTACGGGAGAATCGGCAATGCGCCACAGCTCGATCTCAAGACCGAAGAAGTTGAAGCGCTCCTCGGTAATCTCATTCAGCCAATCGAGCGTTGCCCGGTGTTCCTCGGTAAATGCTTCCGCGACCCAGATGATAGTTACAGCGCTCAGTCCGGCAGCATAGGTCAGTAGTTGGCCCAGATGCGTGTGGTCGGTTCGTTCAAGCTGGTTTTCGATCAGCACCCAAGAATCGGTCGTCGTATCCTTGCACAGGATGTCGGCGCGGAATGGACCGACATTTTTCTCCTGAGCTTCCACTTCCAGATCAATCGCGATGGCGGCACTGAGCAACTCGATGTTTTCGGGTTGAGCCAGCCAGGGCGTAAAGTGGCCGGACTCGGTGCCCCAGATTGTCCGTAGATCAACTTTTTGTAGCTTGCCGAGTGCTGACATGGCCTCTCCTCCTTTTTGTTTCAGTCGCTGGTATGCGTCAAATTCAAGATCGAAAAAGCTAGCGACATAGCTCCCCATTCCTTGTAGTAGTCGCCGCTCATGCTTGCGCCTCCAAGTAAGCCAGCGCGGATTTTTCATCCTGCTCAATGGCGATCTCGACAGCGCGCTTGGCGGCGTCGAGAAGTTGGGTGGCGCGCTGCCTGGCTTGCCGTGCCGCCAGCGCCGACTTTTCAATCGCCTGCTGGGTGGCGGCGGGAATTTCCGGAATCGGCAGCGCGAGCAGATCGGTCTCGGAAATGGCGGGGTACAGGCTGGCGCTGGTGTGCAAGTCCATCAAAGCGCAGACCGGAGGCAGGCGCAGATACGTCAGCAGCACGTCCGGCTTGATGGCTCGCGGTTGCAGGACGACGAAACCGGAGGAGCACACGTAGCCGTCCTGCTCGGAATCAATCACGGCGGACAAGCGCCGGATCGGGCGCACGGTCGAGGTGACGACATCGCCGGCGCGAACATACTGCGTTGCCCGGCTGGGCGCTTCGCGTTGCGGAACGGATTCGGCTTGCGCCGCGCCGTCGGCGCCGACGCCACCGATTTCGATGTAATGAAAGTCGCCACTCGCCGCCGGGGTGAATCGTTCCTTGCGTACCGGCGCGACATCCTGAATCGTCAGCTCGTCGCGGCCGAGGCGGGCGAGCATGTCACGCACATGCGGCGTGAAGAATTCGGCGTCCAGCCGGCCTGCCGCGAATGCTTCGCTGCTGTTGCGGACGAAGGAACGTGGCTCAGGAACTTGCCGACCGTCCAGACCAATAGCGTGCAACAGATCTCCAGCAGTTTTTTCGAGAACTTGGCTGGCTTGCTCACGTTGTGCATGGGCATCCAAAACAGTTTGCCTAATCCTACGTTGCAGGCCATCAGACATAACCGGAACGAGAATATCCGCAAATTCCAGTAGTTTGATTTCA
Organism: Burkholderiaceae bacterium; assembly: GCA_021738065.1. GTDB lineage: Bacteria > Pseudomonadota > Gammaproteobacteria > Burkholderiales > Rhodocyclaceae > Sulfuritalea. The sequence continues at coordinate 3,317 of JAIPCT010000082.1, read as the reverse complement.
GGGCGCGTCGCTTTGATGCCTCGCCGCCGCAACTGCGCTTGGCCGTAGCCTGAATTCAGAAACGTCGCTAGGTAGCGGCTGTCGATTCGAGCCCTCTGCTCGATTCGAAGTATTCCAACATGCGCAATCGTATTCGCTCCCGCGAATCGTTGATCTACGACGGTGCTCTTTCCAAAGTACACCCCTGTCTTCGTTACAAGTACGTCCTCTGCAAGTAATGTTGAACGGGGAAGCTTGCGTGCATGCTTGTGCGTGATAAAACGGCATTTGAAGTTGTCAATCCATCCTTCTTCCACTGCTTCACTCAGTACAAAAGTAACGCCTTCGTCCGCATATTCGGCGCTACCGTGGTCACCGTCTGTAATTACATTGCAAGCCTTGGATAACGGTATGCATTGGTAGGGCGATGATTTCAGCCGGTCCACCGGAATCGAGTACGTGGGGCCATAGTATTCCGACCCTATCGTCATTTCGTTCTCGAGTGCCGCAATCTGCACCTCTCTAATTTCCTGCCCCTCCAACAAGCGCGCATAACGCGCTTCATCGAAGGGGCTCATGGAAAAAAACTCAGTCCCTCCTTCTTGGCGAACTCGATGAAGGCCTCGGCGATACCGTCGGGGGTGCGCTGGCCATCCTTCAGCTCGTGGCTGAACAGATCGTGCTTCACCACCAGATGCTCGTGTTCGTCGAGGACGAACTCATCCAGGTCATTCGGCGCGACCTCATAGCGGTCGACGGCTTCGCCGGCGCGATTTGCGGGCGGCGGCTCGGCGCCTTCCGCCCACTGCCGCAAATCCTTGTGCTTGAGAAATATCTTGTCGCCCGAGGTGTCCTTGGACGGCTCGCGCATGGTGGCGAAGAAGATCGGGTAATCATCCTTCTGCGGGCAGAGCGGACCGGCCTTGGCGTCGTCGTTCCACTTCTGCACGAAGAGCACGCTGGTCTTGGTGCCGGTGTGCGGCTTGAAGACATTGCCGTGCAGGCCGACCACGGCGAGGATGCGGCAATTCCCGGCGAGATATTCGCGAATACGCTTGTCGCTGGCGTTGTTGAAACGGCCTTGCGGCAGCACGACGGCCATGCGCCCGCCGGGTTTTAGAAAGCTCAGGTTGCGCTCGATGAACAGGATGTCGCGGCCGACCGCGCTCTGGTGCTTGCCGTTGGGCTTCTTGCCAAGTTCGTATTTGGCGAGGATGCGGGTTTCCTTGATGTCGCCGGCAAAGGGCGGATTTGCCATCAGGATGTCGAAACCGAAATCACGGTTGCCGGCCTTGTCCAGCCGCAGCTTGCGCAGCTTTTTCCAGCCCTCGCCGTAGATGTCGCTCCACGCCTGATCGTCGGTCTTTTCGTGCCAGCGTTCGTAATCCAGCGTGTTGAGGTGCAGCACGTTGGTCTGGCCGTCGCCGGCGATCAGGTTCAGGGTGCGGCCGACGCGCACAGCCTTTTCGTCGAAGTCAATGGCGAAGACCTTGTTCTGGACGTAGTCGATTTCGCGCGGGTGCCGCTGCTCGGTGGTGAAGTTGGGGCTGATGGGCAAACCAAGATCGTCCCGTATCCGATTCCACACATGGAAAATGCCATGCACCGGAAAGCCGCAACTGCCGGCGGCGGTGTCGATCAGGGTTTCGTTCTCGCGCGGGTTCATCATCTTCACGCACATGTCGATCACGTAGCGCGGCGTGAAATACTGGCCCTTCTCGCCCTTGCTGGACTTGCTCATCAAATACTCGAAGGCTTCGTCGACCACTTCGAGATTGGAATTGAACAGCTTGACCTTTTCCAGCGAGGCGACGCAGATCGCAAGGTGGCTGGGCGTCAGTTCGAGCTTCGCACCGTCGGGAAAGACGCCTTCCCACTTGGCGCGCGCCTTGTCGAACAGGTCTTGAATCTTGGCCTTGAGCTCGGTTTCGGTGTCGCCGTAGTTCTTGAAGACGAGATGGCGTTTCTTGTCGCGCCCGCCTTCCATTTCGTCGTGGAGCTTGGTGAAGATCAGCTTGAACAGTTCCTCGAACACATCGACGCCGGCGTTGGCGAGAACTTCGTCTTCCATTTCGAGGATCAAGTCCTTGAGTGACTTCTTCTCATTGACCAGCTTGTCCAGGCGCACCAGGTCGGCGATGGTCCAGCGCTCGGAGAGGATATCGGACAGTTTTTGATGCGCCGAAGGAATCCCCGGAATGTCCTCGAAGTAGTTGGGGTCCTTGCGGTGGTAGTAGGAAATCTGCTCGCCATTGGTCCAGACGCCCATCGGCGCGCCGGTGGCGTTGCAGTAGCTCTTGAGCTGTTCCTTGCCGTCCTTCAGCTTGGGCTTCTTGAGCTCGACCAGCAGATACGGTGTTGTGGTCTTGTCCTTGTCAAAAATGCAAATGTCGGCCCGTTTCTTCTCGCGGCCGAAGGTGACTTCGTGCTCGACTTCCATGCGGCTAACGGGATAGCCGAGTTCATCGCGCAAGACCATCACATAAAGCTGTCGTACCGCCTCTTCCGGGGTGAACTTGATCGGCTTGCCGCGCACCAGGCAAGTGACGTAAGGGGCGGACTTCTTGCCAGAGTCCTTGAGCGTGATGGCCGCTTCGAGCGCCGCGATTTGCGCAGGCTTGAACTGGCTAAGCTTGTAGGCGCTGTCTTTGAGTAGCGTTGCGAGAGTAATAGTCATTGGTTGCCCTTTGTGGCAAGAATCCTGCAAATGGCGAAAGTGTAAAGCAAGGCCCGGCTGAATTTAGAAATCCAGATGGGTTATTCCTTGGGGCGGCCGTTTGTCTCGCTAAAATCCCGTGACTTCTTCCGGCAGATGCGGAATGCCGTACGCGCTCATTGCCGGTGCATTGGCGGTTACCTGCGCGACACTGGACAACCAATTGACCCAATGCCAACGGCAGCTCAGGCCGATTTCCGGCCGCCCCTGTCAATTCCCGACTCCGAAAAATCGCCGTCTTACCAGCGCCGAGTTTCAAGGCGATCAGGCAAGGCGCAGCGGTTCGACCTTCTCACGCGCCCCGCTGCCGCCTTGCCTCGAACAGGCAGACGCCGGCGGAGACGGAAACGTTGAGGCTTTCGACGCTGCCGTGCATGGGGATGCGCGCCAGTTCGTCGCAGGTCTCGCGGGTCAGGCGGCGCATGCCGTCGCCTTCGGCGCCGAGCACCCAGGCGCAGGGGCCTTTCTGGTCGATGGCGTAGATTTCCTTTTCGGCTTCGCCGGCGGCGCCGATGACCCAGATGCCGTGTTCCTGAATCTCGCGCAAGCTGCGCGCGAGATTGGTGACGACGATGTAAGGCACGGTGTCGGCAGCGCCGCTGGCGACCTTGATGACCGTGGC
>JAIPCT010000142.1 GCA_021738065.1 Burkholderiaceae bacterium | reverse complement strand
GGCCGGACTGACGACGCCATTGCTGCGCATCGGTCTGCCGGACCGCTTCATTGATCATGGTGATGCGTCGCTGCTGCTGGCGGAGGCGGGGCTGGACGCGGCCGGTATCATGCGTCGCGTGACCGAGAAACTTGCGACGGAAGATAATAGTTGAGTGAATTAGTCGGTTAATGGTATAGTTCGGCTTGGAACTTCCATCCAGCCACCGAGAAACAAAATGAATTGCAGGGATCCTATGGCTCCACCCGAGAAATCCGTCATTGCAGACGTTCAGAGCAGCGCCGACTCGCGCCAGTTGCCGATCAACAAAGTCGGCATCAAAGATATCCGCCATCCATTCAAGGTGCTGGACAAGAGCGGCGGCGTGCGCCATACCATTGCCACGTTCAATATGTATGTCGGACTGCCCCATAATTTCAAGGGCACGCATATGTCGCGCTTTGTCGAGATCCTCAACGGGCATGAGGAAGAGATTTCGGTCGAGAGCTTCGAGACCATGTTGCGCGAGATGGTAGCCCGATTGGAAGCGGAAACCGGCCACCTCGAGATGAGCTTCCCTTATTTCATCAACAAGGTCGCGCCCATCTCCAAAGTCAAGAGCCTGATGGATTACGAAGTGACCTTCATCGGCGAGATCATCGAAGGTGGCCGCTACCGCCAAACCATCAAGGTCGTGGTTCCGGTTACCAGCCTGTGCCCCTGCTCGAAGAAAATTTCCGACCGCGGCGCACACAACCAGCGCTCACACGTCACCATTACCGCCACGACCAACCAACTGGTGTGGATCGAGGACATTGTCCGCATGGCCGAAACTCAGGCCTCCTGTGAACTCTATGGACTCCTGAAGCGCCCCGACGAGAAGTACGTCACCGAGCTCGCCTACGACAATCCAAAGTTTGTCGAAGATCTGGTGCGCGACGTGGCCGGCGCCCTGAATGCCGATACACGCATTGATGCCTACGTGATCGAGAGCGAAAACTTTGAGTCAATCCACAACCACTCGGCCTATGCGCTGATCGAATGCGACAAGAAGCGCTATTGACCTTGACTGCATTCGGGCGCTGAACACACGACGCCATTGAAAAGGGCCATCCATGATTCTGGATGGCCCTTTTTATTTCTGCTCGCTGAAAACTCAGGCTTTGCGAGTCAGCTTTCAGCTCCGGCGTAACGTCCGCTGGCGCGGGCACTAGCCTGCTCTGAAAACTTAGGCTTTTCGCGTAAGCTTTTCCTTGATGCGTGCCGACTTGCCTGAGCGGTCACGCAAATAATACAGTTTGGCACGACGGACATCACCACGACGCTTGACCTCAATGCTCGCGATCAGCGGCGAGTAGGTCTGGAAAGTACGCTCAACGCCTTCGCCAGACGAAATCTTGCGCACGATAAAGTTAGAATTCAGGCCGCGATTGCGCTTGGCGATGACGACGCCCTCGAATGCCTGGACGCGCTTTCGATCACCTTCGACCACTTTGACACTGACGATTACCGTATCGCCTGGGGCGAAGTCGGGAATGATCTTGCCCAAGCGCTCGATCTCTTCGGCTTCAAGTTGTTGAATCAGGTTCATTGCTTAACTCCATCAAGTTATGGCTGCGGAAAACGCCCGCCAACCTTACGCTCAGAGCAGGACTAATCGCAGTCCTGATGCGCGCAATTTCTATTTAGCTTCCTGCTGAAATTCAGCCAGCAGATCAGCTTCTTCCCGGCTCAGCACCCTCATCTTCATGAGATCAGGGCGCCTTTGCCAAGTCCGTCCCAGCGCCTGTTTCAGACGCCAGCGCCGGATCCCTTCGTGGTTGCCCGACAATAATACATCCGGCACCGCACAACCTTCATACACTTCTGGCCGCGTGTAGTGCGGACAGTCCAGCAAACCCGCGGCGAATGAATCTTCTATCGCCGACGCTTCATCGTTCAACGCACCCGGCAACTGACGGATGCATGCATCCATCAAGGCCATCGCCGCCAATTCGCCGCCGGACAGTACGAAATCCCCCAGCGACAACTCTTCATCCACGCAACGCTCTACAAGCCGCTCATCGATCCCTTCATAGCGACCACACAGCAGGATCGCGCCATCACTTGCAGCCAGTTCTGCCACCCGCTGCTGATCAATCCTGGCGCCCTGTGGTGAAAGGTAAATCACTTTCGCCGTACCGCCAGCGCCGACTTTTCCCGCTGCCTTTGCTGCCGCTTTCGCCGCGCCAATCGCCTGCTCCAGTGGCGACGCCATCATCACCATTCCGGGGCCGCCACCATAAGGCCGGTCGTCCACCGTTCGATGCACATCCTGCGTCCACTGGCGCGGGTTCCAGCACTCAATCTGCCACAGCCCGCGATCCAGAGCGCGCCGGGTAATTCCCGACTCGGTCAGCGCCGCGAACATTTCGGGAAACAGGGTTACGACATCGAAGCGCAAGCTCACCAGTCGGCATCCCAATCAACCCGGATCAATCCATCCGACAAAACCACGGCCTTTACTACGTGATCGACAAAGGGCAACAACCTCTCTCGCTCACCGTCATCCACCACCAGCACCTCGTTCGCTCCCGTCTCGATCAGAGACTTGACGCGGCCCAAGGGCAACTCCTGCATATTCACAACAGCCAGGCCAATTAGATCGGCCCAGTAGTACTCGTCTTTTGTCGGCGGCGGAAGCGCTTCGCGCGGTGCGCCAAAATAGCAGCGGCCCAGGGCTTCGGATGCATCCCGGCCGTCGATTCCGGCAAGTTTTGCCACGACACCATCGCCGTGCAACTTGATGGCTTCGAGATCATGCGCCTTCCAGTTCTCGGCAGGTGCCTCGGCATCTGCCGAGAGCCACCATTGAGACATCTTCCGCCATGCCTCCGGGTCGTCACCGAAGGGATGAATTCGCAACCAGCCTTGCACTCCAAACGGGGCCACAATGCGCCCCAACACAATCATGCGGACTAGGCTGCCTTTGGTGTCGCTGCTTGCTTGACCAGCCGCGCGGCGGTCGGCGACAACTGCGCGCCATGACCTTGCCAATACGCGAGACGCTCGGTATTGACTACCAGGCCTTTTTCATTTTCAGCGGCAACCGGATTGTAGTAACCGATGCGTTCGATGAACCGGCCATCGCGGCGATTGCGCGAATCGGCAACCACCATATGGAAAAACGGGCGCTTCTTGGCGCCACTGCGGGCGAGACGAATAACAACCATGGTGTTCTCTTGAAGAGCAGGAAAGCCGGCGATTTTATTTCAAAACCCCGGATAAAACAAGGAACAGCGCTCAACAAGGCGCAGAGTTCGACTATTGGCTGGATTGACACAACAAACCCATCGGCCGCCTTCGCCGTTCATCTTTGCCGCTCATTCTGGGTTCCTAACGGCTCGGGCGAAGAAAATGCATCCGAATTCTACTAAAATCGGCATTCGTCCTCGGCCGTTCAGATGATCATGCGCCGCAAGAAGACCCCACCGACAACGCCCCTTCGTCTTCAGCAGGCTCTGGACTGGCTCGCGGCGTCTCCGCAAGAAGATGCCCTGCTCGATCTGGTGCCCCTGCGCAATCATGTCGCGACGATTGCTTCCTCGGCTATTCCAGTACTGCATCGGTTGAAAATCATGGAGTTGCTGCAGCAGCGAGCCGAGCGGATTGACGAAATGCTCGTTCCCATGCTGCTCGACGTCAAGCTGCCCTTGCCAGTTCATCTTGGCACGGTGGCGCGGGACTTGATCGGCCTGCGCGCGGAACTCGGTGAAACCTGGCTGAAGCTTGCCGAAAGCGCCGATCCGCGAGAAGTTGCTCGCGTACGCCGCAGCCGGACGCATATCTGCTGGCAAGGTATCCATAATCTGTCGCGCCAGTTTATCGCTGCGTTGTTGATCGCAATTCCAACACCCGTCTTCTTTTGGCGTAATTTCCAGGCCCTCTATCATTGCGCCCGAGGCTCGGTCGACCCGACATCAACCTTGCCTGCCGAAATGAGTGCGATCGACACTCGTTTCAAGTCCGTGCTGGCTCTCAGCGCCGCGCAGCCCGAAGGGCTTACCCCGCGCGAAACCATATTTCTTGCTGAATACCTCGAGTCCCAGTCTGCTGCCACCCAAATAGACATCATCCCCCCTGATGAAGCAGCAGATTGGCTCTGGCTAGGCGCTGGTCTCGACCAGCCACCGGTTCCCCTCTCGCGCCGGTCTCCGGCAGACCGGCCCAGCCTCTACTTCCGTTTCGGAAAACTTGCCGAACTCGCGAAGCTACAGCTTGATCAGTTGAATGACGGCGTGCCACCCACATCATTTGGTTTGCCACTTCAAGCGGCAGGTGCCGACTATCGCAATGCACTGGAACGCGCCCGTCAACACTGGACTACGCCCCGTTGGCGGAGCTTCAATCGTCGCCCGAAATCCATTCCCATCGAAGTCTGTACACAATTGAGTTTACTGTGGAGCACCTTGGAAAAGGACTCCAAACCGGAACCAAATTCCAGCGCAGGAAAATTGGCACATACCGACTGGACGCTGCTCAACGAAAGCCCTTCCGGCTACGCGATCGTTCACGTTGTTGGCAAAGCCTCCGGCATTGTGCCGGGTAGCGCTTTAGGCTTGCGCGTCAGCGATGGTGCTGCTTGGCAGATTTGCCTGGTACGCTGGGCTCGTAGCAATAACAGCAGCCACGTTGAGATGGGCCTCGAAGTCTTGGCATCCTCGGCAATACCGGTAAGAATTCAATCCTTGGCCCGTCGCAACTCTGAGTCACCGATACCCGCGCTGCTGCTGCCAGCCATACCCAGCCTCAATCGCGGCGAAGCGATCCTGTCTGGTCGAGGTGACTACAATGCTCGACCATTTACCTTGCTGCAAGAACAGGGCGCCAGTTTGCAGATCGTCGAATGCATCCCGCATCGGAGCCTGGTCGAAACCGCCAGCATCGAAGTTTTCGAGTTTCAACGAAATCGAGTTGCCCCTTAGGCTCGCAAAGCCTTCGGTAGCTCCGCAACCAGCAAGGCTCCGATCAGAATCACGCTCCATGAAGCAAAAAGCCAGGTCAGGAATAGCGGGATGGCCGAAAAAGCTCCATAAACAGCAGCGTTCAAGGTAAATGTGGTCGCGATGTATAGCGTGAATAATTTCTGCAGCCCGGCAAATCCCAGCGCTGCGATAGCTCCACCAAACGCAGCATGCGACGCTTTAACAGGCTTGCCGGGCACTCCCCAATAAAGCAGACCAAATAGTGCGGTCATGAAGATAAAAGGCAACAGGCCGCGAATCACGAATGCGCCAACCCACAAGGGTTCATTGAACAATCCAAGTGACACACCGGCAATATACGAGATTGCCGCGAGACTGCCACCAAAAGCCAGCGGCCCGAGCAGAAGCGCGAGGCCATGCATGATCAGGCGGCGCACCAATGGGCGACTGATCTTTACCTGCCATATGCGATTGAACGCGCGCTCAATGGTCAACATCTGCATCAAAGCCATGACGGCGAGCACTGCAATACCGAAAAAAGTCACCCGACCCGCGCGCGCGGCAAACTGGCCCAAGTACTTTGCGATGATGACTCCCGCCCTGTCGGGCAGCAAGTTGGCCAGAAGAAACTTCTCCAGCGTCGATCCAAGTCCCACGCCAACGGGCAGAACAGATACCAACGAAAACGCGACGACGATCATGGGCACCAGACCGATCAAGGTCGCAAACGAAAGCGCCGCGGCAGTCTGCACACAATGTTCGCCATGAAAGCGACGCGCTGTGCGCGCAATCAACCGAAAGGGTGCCAGTAGCCACATATAATCGAATTCTACTGGAGGTCGCAAAATGCCGAAGGATGTTGAATCTAGGGAAGTGCTTGTTCTTTACTACAGTCACCACGGCTCGGTACGCGAACTGGCGCTCCATATCGCTCGCGGCATAGAGCAAGAACCTGGCATCACCGCACGTCTTCGTACTGTGCCAAGGATATCTACGGTGTGCGAAGCAACTCAGTCCGCGATCCCGGGAGAGGGCCCTCCCTATGTCGAAACCCGCGATCTGGAAGAATGTATCGGGCTCGCGCTGGGAAGTCCGACCCGCTTTGGCAACATGGCAGCACCAATGAAGTATTTCCTCGACTCAACCAGCGCTCAATGGCTCAAAGGATCTCTGGTGGGCAAACCCGCCGTTGTTTTCACCTCTACGACATCAATGCATGGCGGACAGGAATCAACCTTGTTGTCAATGATGCTGCCACTCCTGCACCATGGAATGCTGATCCTTGGCATTCCATTTACCGAAGCGGCACTAACCGTCACCCGAGACGGTGGCACACCGTATGGCGCCAGCCATGTCAGCGGAAGCAATGGCAGTACTGCGGCCACTGAAAACGAAAAAATGCTGGCCGTCGCGCTCGGCCGACGCCTGGCCGAAACAGCAAAGAAACTGACGGTATGAGGATTTGGTACAACCGATTGACGTCAGGCAGTCTCATCGGTCTTCTGTTTCTTTGTCTGGCTTGGGAACTCTGGCTCGCTCCATTGCGTCCCGGCGGTTCGATGCTGGCACTGAAAGCGCTTCCACTGCTGCTTCCGCTGATCGGTATTTTGCGTGGCAAGCGCTACACGCATCAATGGACTTCCATGCTGGCCCTGGCCTATCTTGCTGAAGGGCTGGTACGCGCGACTTCCGACTCAGGTGCAAGTCAATTGCTGGCGGTTGTCGAAACCGCCCTGGCTCTGCTGCTATTCACCGGTTGTCTTGCTTACTCGCGTGCCAGTGCCCCCTCTCGTGACATTAAAGCTGCGGATTGAGCTTTTCCCTTCCCGAACTCAGTTTATTGAGCGCGTTGAGATAGGCCTTTGCCGAAGCGACCACGATGTCCGTATCGGCCCCCTGTCCATTGACGATTCGACCGTCTTTGCCCAAACGTACCGTCACCTCACCTTGAGCGTCGGTTCCAGTGGTAATTGCGTTAACCGAATACAGCAACAATTCTGAACCGCTCGCGGCAACGCTTTCGATGGCTTTGAAAGTCGCATCCACAGGTCCGCTACCGCTGGATTCGGCGTGCCGCTCCGCCCCACCTGCTGATATCGTCAATCTCGCCTGTGGCGCCTCACCGGTTTCGGAATGAAACATTGAAGAAACGAGTTTGTAGTGTTCGTCGTCGGATGGAACCATCTCGTCGCTCATCAAGGCGTGCAAATCTTCGTCGAAGATCTCGTGCTTCTTGTCGGCAAGTTCCTTGAAGTGGGTGAAAGCCGTGTTCAGCACTTGTTCGCTTTCCACTTCTATCCCGAGTTCCTTCAAACGCGCCTTGAATGCGGTGCGACCGGAATGCTTGCCAAGTACCAGTTTGTTGGCGTTCCAGCCCACATCCTCGGCACGCATGATCTCGTAAGTTTCGCGATGTTTGAGCACGCCATCCTGATGGATGCCCGATTCATGAGCGAAAGCGTTGGCGCCTACAATCGCCTTGTTCGGCTGCACGGGAAAACCGGTGATGCTCGATACCATTTTTGATGCCGCCACGATCTGTGTCGTATCAATCCGCGATATGCAAGGAAAGACATCTTGCCGCGTATGCACCGCCATGACGACCTCCTCCAGCGCTGCATTTCCAGCACGTTCACCAAGGCCGTTTATGGTGCATTCAATCTGCCTGGCACCCGCCATCACGGCTGCCAAACTGTTCGCTACTGCCAGACCCAGGTCATTGTGGCAGTGAACTGACCAGATCACTTTATCGGAATTTGGAATACGCTCGCGCAATTGCTGGATGCGTTCCGCATACTGCCCGGGCACATTGTAACCAACGGTATCCGGAATATTGATCGTGGAGGCACCTTCCTTGATTACCGCCTCGATGATGCGGCAAAGAAACTCAAGGTCGGAACGCCCGGCATCCTCACAGGAGAATTCGACATCGTCGATTCCGTTGCGAGCAAATCTGACCGCGTGCGTCGCGGCGACAAGTACATCGTCTGCCGACATCCGCAACTTCTTTTCCATATGAATCGGACTGGTGGCGATGAAAGTATGGATGCGCCCGGATTTGGCTGGCTTGACCGCTTCCAGAGCGCGAGCGATGTCCTTGTCAAACGCACGACACAACCCGGCCACGGTCGAGTCGACGACAACTTCCGCCACAGCCTTGACTGCCTCAAAATCGCCATTGGAAGCGGCCGGGAAACCAGCCTCGATCACATCCACGCGCATTCGTTCCAGTTGGCGGGCAATTCGGAGCTTTTCCTCCTTTGTCATTGAGGCCCCTGGGCTTTGCTCGCCGTCGCGTAAAGTGGTATCGAATATGATCAAGTGTTCCTTGGCCATGGTTATCTCCTGAGGAAAACGAAATACGCTGAATAACCGTCCCTTGCGGGGCGGTTATGCTAAAAAACGGAATATGGGGGGGGTGTATTTAGCGCGCGCGGCGCAGCAGCGGAAGCAGCTTGGCGCGTAGCGGCTGGCGCGCGATAAGCGCGCCCGAGAGGGCAAGGAACAATGTAGCAAAGAGAATTGTTGCAAACATGGGGATAACTATAAAGACTTTATTCTCGTCGAGCAACCGATTTAGCTGCTGCTATTGGCAAAATCCGGAAACGACAGTCATTGGACACTTCCATCTTTTCTTTTCCGCCGGCTTCGCCATGCCCAAACTGCCATGACGTAGCCTGAAAGAGCATAGGCAAGAAACAGACCGAACAAAACGCCGGGCGGATAGGACGACACCAGCACGTAGCCAAGGACAATGGCTGGAAGCACCATAAATGGCACGCTCCGACGGAGATTGATGTCTTTCCCACTCCAATACGGAAGCGTACTCACCATGGTGATACCGGCAAAAAGAGTCAACGCGAAAGCATACCAACGAACCTCTGCCCCGGAAATCCCGAGATCATTGATGATCCAAATGAAACCGGCCACCAGTGCCGCCGCCGCTGGGCTCGGCAGCCCCTGAAAACTACGGTTGTCAACCACGTCAATGTTTGTGTTGAAACGAGCCAGGCGCAGCGCCGCTCCAGCACAATAGACGAAAGCAGCAATCCAGCCCCATTTGCCCATGCCCTTCATCGCCCACTCAAACGCGATCAATGCGGGGGCGGCCCCAAAAGACACCATGTCCGACAATGAATCATATTCGGCTCCGAATGCACTCTGTGTCCGGGTCATGCGCGCAACCCGACCATCCAGACCGTCAAACACCATGGCAATGAAAATTGCCACCGCAGCATGCTCAAAGCGTCCGGTCATGGCCTGAACGATAGCGTAGAAGCCTGCGAACAATGCGGCCGTGGTCAATAGATTGGGCAGCAAATAGATTCCACGCCGACGCAACTCGGTATTCATCAAAGCTTTACGGGATGGGACTGTCGACATGTTCGAGTAGCGGAAGTAGACGCGACCTATTCTAACGCCTCATGCAAGTCTTAAGCCGATGCCGGGGCCGGCTAACCGACGACTCCTTGCGCCCATTCTCCTGCGAATGGCTTCTCATGCGAGGACGCAGCATCAAAGCCGCGCCCCCGGATTTCACATCGCGGTCAGTTCTTGGTCTGATCGACCAACTGGTTCTTCTTGATCCACGGCATCATTGCTCGCAATTGCTCGCCAACTGTTTCAATCGGATGCGCAGCTGTCAAACGACGGCGAGCGGTCATCTCCGGATAGTTTGTGCGGCCTTCGAGAATGAACTGCTTGGCGTACTCGCCTTGCTGGATAGCCTTCAGCGCGTCTTTCATTGCCGCACGTGCTTCGGCTCCGATGACTTTTGGTCCGGTGACATACTCACCGTATTCCGCATTGTTGGATATCGAGTAGTTCATATTGGCTATGCCACCCTCGAAAATCAGATCAACAATCAGCTTGACTTCATGCAGACACTCAAAATACGCCATTTCCGGCGCATAGCCCGCTTCTGTCAGCGTCTCATAGCCAGCCTTGATCAGTTCGACCAGCCCACCACAAAGAACCGCCTGCTCACCAAACAGGTCAGTTTCGGTTTCCTCGCGAAAGTTGGTTTCGATCACCCCTCCCTTGGTGCCGCCATTGGCAGCAGCATACGACAAAGCAATATCCTTGGCCTTGCCAGACTTGTCCTGATGAACTGCGATCAATGAGGGTACGCCGCCGCCACGGAGGTATTCGGAACGAACGGTATGGCCCGGCCCCTTGGGAGCGATCATGATCACATCCACATCTGAGCGGGGCACAATTTGATTGTAATGAATGTTGAAGCCGTGGGCGAAGGCCAAGGTCGCGCCTTTTTTCATATTGGCCTCGACATCACAATGGTATACAGATGGGATCGTTTCGTCGGGCAACAACATCATCACGACATCAGCTTCCTTCACTGCCTTGGACACTTCTTCAACCTTGAGCCCTGCCTTTTTGGCTTTGCTCCAGGACGCTCCACCCTTACGCAGTCCAACGGTCACCTTGACGCCGGAATCCTTGAGATTCTGAGCATGCGCATGACCCTGCGAGCCGTAGCCGACGATAGTGACTTTCTTGCCCTTAATGAGAGAGAGGTCGGCATCTTTGTCGTAATAGACTTTCATTCATTTTCCTTGGTTTCAGAGTTCAGACTTTTAGAATACGATCGCCACGTCCAATGCCCGACACACCGGTACGAACGGTTTCGAGGATCAGCGAGCGATCAATAGCGTCGAGGAAGGCGTCAAGCTTTGAACCATTGCCTGTGAGCTCGATCACATAGGTTGAATCAGTTACATCGATGATGCGGCCTCTGAAAATATCGGCGATCCGCTTCATTTCGTCTCGATCCTTACCCGCTGCTCGGACCTTGATCAGCATTAACTCTCGCTCGATATGGGCCGCTTCGGACAGATCGACCACCTTGACGACATCAATCAACTTGTTGAGCTGCTTGGTGATCTGCTCAATGACATCATCGGAACCGGTGCTTACGATTGTCATGCGGGACAAAGATGCATCCTCTGTCGGTGCAACAGTGAGGGACTCGATATTGAACGCACGGGCAGAAAACAGGCCGGAGACACGTGACAAAGCGCCTGCTTCATTTTCGATAAGAATTGAAATGATGTGTCGCATGCTCAGAGTTCCTCAGCCAGAATCATTTCCGACAATCCTTTGCCAGCCGCGACCATCGGATAGACGTTGGCCGTCTGGTCCGTCAGGAAATCCATGAATACAAGATCGTTCTTGTGCTTGGTGAAGGCTTCGCGCAAGGCAGGCTCTACGTCTGCGGGGCGTTCTATTTTCATCCCGACATGCCCATAGGACTCAGCCAGTTTGACAAAGTCGGGCAAGGCGTCGACATACGACTCGGCATAGCGATTGCCATGGAACATCTGCTGCCACTGCCGCACCATGCCCAGATACCGATTGTTGAGATTGATGATTTTGATCGGCAAACGAAACTGCTTGGCTGTAGAAAGCTCCTGAATGTTCATCTGAATTGAAGCCTCGCCGGTAACGCAGGCGACCGTAGCCTTGGGATTGGCAAAACGGACTCCCATCGCATATGGCAAGCCAACACCCATCGTGCCCAAACCACCCGAATTGATCCAGCGCCGCGGTTTGTCAAATTTGTAGTATTGCGCTGCCCACATCTGATGCTGTCCGACATCGGACGTGACGAAAGCGTCGCCGCCAGTGACCTCATAGAGCTTTTCAACCACATACTGGGGCATGATGATTTCTTTGCCCTGCTTGTATTTGAGCGACTTCTTGGTGCGCCACTCGTCAATCTGCTTCCACCATGCAGCCAGCGCCTTGGCGTCAGGTAAGCCACCGGAGGCATCAAGATGCTTCTGCAACTCATCAAGTACATCAGGAAGATTTCCGACGATAGGGACATCCACTCGGACTCGCTTTGATATTGATGACGGATCAATGTCGATGTGGATGATTTTGCGCGGAACTTCTGCAAAATGTTCCGGATTTCCAATGACCCGGTCGTCGAATCGAGCACCGACGGCGATCAAGACGTCACAGTTCTGCATGGCCATGTTCGCCTCGTAGGTGCCATGCATTCCCAGCATACCCAGAGATTGCTTGTCAGTGGCCGGATATCCGCCCAAGCCCATCAGGGTGTTTGTCACGGGATAGCCAAGTTTGCGGCTCAATTTGATCAGTTTTTCTGCAGCGTCGGAAAGTACTACCCCTCCTCCTGCATAGATCATCGGCCGCTTGGCCTCCAGCAGCATCTGGACCGCCTTCTTGATTTGTCCACTATGGCCTTTGACCACAGGGTTATATGACCGCATGGTGATCGACTTCGGATACTGGAACTCACATTTCTGATTCGTGATGTCCTTCGGAATATCGATCAATACCGGACCCGGGCGACCCGTCTTCGCAATATAGAAAGCTTTTTTAAAGGTGAGCGCCAGATCCCTCACATCCTTGATCAGGAAATTATGCTTTACGCAGGGCCGCGTAATTCCTACTGTGTCACACTCTTGAAACGCATCCTGGCCGATATAGGCGGTAGGCACCTGCCCACTGATGATAACCAACGGAACTGAATCCATATGCGCCGTGGCAATCCCGGTTACCGCATTGGTTACGCCCGGCCCAGAAGTCACCATGCAAACACCAATCTTGTTCGAAGACCGCGAATAGGCATCTGCCGCGTGGACGGCCGCCTGTTCATGACGAACCAAAACGTGTTTGAACTTGTCCTGCTTGAATAGTTCGTCGTAAATATAGAGAACTGAGCCGCCGGGATAGCCGAATACATACTCGACCTTTTCCTCTTGCAAGCACTTGATTACAATTTCTGCGCCAGTTAGCTGCATTGGTTACACCTGTTACACTTTTCGAGTGAAACATATAACCTTACTGACTCGCCAGCGAATGGTCAAGATTTATAGTCCTTACTTTTTCTTGGAAAATCGCTGAAAACCTGCAGGTACGACTCCTGGGCTCCCGAAACGAACTGTCAGACTTCCTCGCCGGCGTAGAGCGGCGCGCCTTCAAACTGGCAATTTTCGCGGTTAAGAACGAGGAAACAGCGCTGGACATCGTTCAGGACGCGATGATGCGACTCGCGGCGAAGTATGGCGACCGTCCAATTGACGAGTGGCCGATGCTGTTTCAGAGAATTTTGCAGAATGCCATCCGCGACAGCTTTCGACGAGCCAAAGTTCGTGCGTTGTGGACAACCCTGTTTTCGTCACTCTCCCCCAATGACGCCGATGATTCCGATCCCCTTGAAACGATCACGGCCGAGCATGAAATAGACGGTTTGGCATTGCCACACCGTCAGTTGGAGCAAAAACAAACCCTTGCTATCATTGAAAAGGAAATTGAGAAGCTGCCACCGCGTCAACGCGAGGCCTTTCTGTTGCGTTATTGGGAAGAGATGGATATAGCAGAGACCGCGGCGGTAATGGGGTGTTCGGAAGGGAGCGTGAAAACGCATTGCTCACGCGCTACTCATACTCTGGCCGAGGCTTTGGGTAAAAAAGGCGTACAGCTATGAATAAAGATGCCGAGTTCGGTTACAAAATGCGACAGGCTCTCAATCAAGGCCTTGATAAACTTGGCGAAAAAGTGTCTGAACGACTGCATTCGGACCGTCAGGCTGCGTTGGCCCACCAGCGGGTGGTCACCAGGAAATCTCGCTTTGCTGGCGTTGGCATCGCCATTGAAACCGTCGCGTTTGTCGCATCTTCCAACGTCCGTACTCTGCTTGCGATCATGGCGCTGAGCGTCGGTGCTATGGGTAGCTACTATTGGAACGCTTTGGCACAAGTTCGGGAAAACGCGGCAATAGATAGCGCCCTGCTTGCCGATGAACTTCCCCCTTCCGCCTATCTTGACCGAGGCTTCCACGCATGGCTCGAGCGCGCTTCAGATTCATCGTCGCAGTAGCGCTTTGGCTGGCCAGTCCACTCAGCCGCGCAGATATCGTTCCTCCGCTCCCACAGCCGTCTTGGGCCGAACTGAGCCCCGAGCAAAAGCAGATTCTGAATCCACTTGCGTCTGAGTGGAACAAGATGGATGGGTTCCGGCGAAAGAAATGGTTAGGAATAGCCCAGAATTATCGATCCATGAACGCCGACGAAAAGACCCGTATGCAGCGAAGAATGACTGATTGGGCCGAGCTCACGCCTGATGAGCGCAAACGAGCGCGAGAAAAATACAAGTCGCTGCAAAAGTCCCCCCAGGCAAGTAAGGACGCAGTAAAACTCAAATGGCAGGAATACAAGGAACTGCCAGAAAGCGAGAAAAAGCGCCTTAAGGCCGAAGCGGCGCAAAAGCCGTCCTCGCGTCCTTCGCCATTGAAAAAGCCCGCCGCCCCGAAATTGATGGAAGGCGAAAAAGTGTCTCGCCCCG
Organism: Burkholderiaceae bacterium; assembly: GCA_021738065.1. Lineage (GTDB taxonomy): Bacteria > Pseudomonadota > Gammaproteobacteria > Burkholderiales > Rhodocyclaceae > Sulfuritalea. The sequence goes on along the minus strand of JAIPCT010000142.1, from coordinate 340 downwards.
ACATGCCTGCGGCAAAAACCGAATCGCGCTAGGCCATATCGATGGCAACCACCAAGAGCCAAACCTCAAGCCTGCGCCGTCGTATCGCCAGCATGGCCTATGAGTCCCTGCTGTTGCTGGGACTGCTCTCCGCGACTTTCATGCTGCCCCAACTCGCCCTTGGCATGGGGTTTGGTATCGTCTTGCCTGGCTGGATCCTGATAGGCCACGTTTTTCTCGTACTCGGCATTTACTTCATCTGGTGCTGGCATCGAGGCGGACAAACCTTGGCGATGCAGACTTGGAAAATTCAGTTGGTAACATCGAGCGGAACCCCACCGACACTATCCCGTCTGGCCTT
>JAIPCT010000081.1 GCA_021738065.1 Burkholderiaceae bacterium | reverse complement strand
GGAAGCGCGCGCAGGATTTGCCGAAATACGCTTTGTCGATACCACGCCAGCGTGTCCCGATTCGTGAACTCATCTGACCCATCTGCTGCGTTCGGCCGCGTCGGGGTGGCCATCCTGGCGCGGGCGCCGATACCCGGTGAAGCCAAGACGCGCCTGATCCCCAAACTCGGCGCTGGCGGAGCGGCGAGGCTGCAAGCCTGGATGCTGCAGCGGGCCGTGGCCATGGCTTTGGCCGCCGATGTCGGGCCGGTGAGTCTGTGGTGCGCGGGCGATCCGGCTCATCGCGATTTTGAACTGTGCCGTGCCCTCGGCGACGTCAGCTTGCATGCTCAGACATCAGGCGATCTCGGCGCGCGCATGCTGGAGGCATTGCAGCAGGCGGCGACGCCCGAAGGCGCGCTGGTGATCGGCACCGATTGCCCGGCTTTGGAGATAGTCCATTTGCGCGACGCGGCCGGTGCGCTGTGCGACCACGATGCCGTCGCGATCCCCGCCGAAGACGGCGGCTACGTGCTGCTGGGCATGAAACAGCCAGCGTCCGAGTTGTTTGCCGACATCGAATGGGGCAGTGCGCGCGTCATGGCACAGACGCGCCGGCGCCTCGCGGCTTTGGGATGGCGCTGGCGCGAAACGGCAACGCTGTGGGATGTCGATCGGCCGGAGGATGTCGAACGTCTGCTGGATTTGTTTCCGGAACTACGCAGCGTGTTGGCCGAAAAGCGGGAACCCGCATGAAGCTGAAAAGCCAGTTGAACCACAGAGGCACAGAGAGCACAGAGGAGAAACAATGCATTGCGCCGTAGCGTCGGATCATCCAAAAGGTGAGAGGCCATCGATCCACACGGCGTTGATTCATAGACTTTCTCTGTGTCTCTGTGTCTTTGTGCCTCTGTGGTGATGTTTTTAAGATGAAACGACTAGTCCTCGCCGGCGGCGGCCACGCCCATCTGAACGTGCTGAAGACTCTTGCTGCGGGCGCCTGGCCGGGTGTCGAAGTCGTCCTGATATCGCCCTATGCGCGACAGATTTACTCGGGCATGTTGCCGGGCTGGATTGCCGGCCACTACCAACTCGACCAATGTGCTGCGGAACTGAGCCCGCTGGCTGCCGCGGCGGGTGTCCGTTTCGTCGAGGACAGCGTGGTCGGTATGGATGCGACGCGCCAGCAGGTCCATTGCAAATCCGTCGGCGAATTGAACTACGACGTGCTGTCGCTCGACACCGGCGCCCAGGTCAACGTCAGCGGCCTTTCCATGACCGGCGCCACACTGCTGCCGATTCGCCCGTTGGAGCAATTCATCGTCGGCTGGGTGCATCAGCTGGCTGCATTCATTGCCGCCGGTCAGGCGCGCGTGGCGGTGGTCGGCGGCGGGGCGGCGGGCATCGAGCTGGCCCTGGCGGTGCGCCATCGTCTGGCGTCCTTGCTCGGGCCGCAACGGGCCGAGGTGTTTCTGGTTGAAGGCGGCTCATTGCTGCCTGGACACGGCCAAGGCGTCCTGGCACGGGTGGTCAAGGCCTTGGCGGAGCGGGGCGTGCAGCGTTTGCCGGGGCTGGCCGCCGGTTCGCCAAACGGTTTGCAACTCGCCGATGGGCGCGAATTGGCGGTGGACTGCGTGATCGCCGCAACCGGCGTTTCAGCGCCGCCGTGGCTGGCAGGCAGCGGCTTGCAACGGGCGCAGGATGGCTTTGTCGCCGTCGGTGATGGACAGCAAAGCGTTTCACATCCCAACGTGTTCGCCGGCGGCGATGTTGCGAGCAGAATCGATGCGCCCCATGCAAAATCAGGTGTCTATGCCGTGCGTGCCGGCCCCGTTCTCAGCGAAAACCTGAAATGCTTTCTCGCCGGACAAAAGATTGCGCCGCATCAGCCGCAGCGGCGCACGCTCTATCTGTTGGCCACGGGCCCGCGCGCAGCCATTGTCTCGTGGGGCGGCTGGTCGGCCAGTGGCCGATGGGCCTGGTGCTGGAAGGACTGGATCGACCGTCGCTTCATGCGCCAGTACGTGCTGAAGTCGAAGGGCGCACAAGCAGGCTGTTAGACCTTCCCGGTGGGAGTGCTGCTGCCTGATCCTGGCCAGGCGATGCGCTGAGGCGAACTCATGGCATTCCCTGCAGATACTCCCGTTGTGCGATGAGTTGCGCCCAGGCAAGCGGGCTCCAGGCGATATCGGAGAACATGCCGGCGGCCAGCATCACCGGTCCAAAGTGCGAGACGCACTTGAGGCCGACGACAAACAGCAGGATGGCGACACCGATCTGGGCCAGCAGGTCGATCTGGTCGTGGGCGGTGACAACGCCCAGCACTGCCGGTCCGGCGACGATACCGACTACGATGTAGGCGATCAACACCGGTTGCCGCAGCCAGAGCGACGTGGCTCCGGCTGCGGCGGAAATCATCAGCAGCAGGGCGAATTCGCTAAATACGGATTGCAGCATCATCGGCTTCCAGGGTCAAAAACAGCTTCATCGCGATGGCTCAACTGCGCCGTTTGCCGACAGCAAGCAGCAGTTTCCTCGCCTCCTCCAGCAGCAGTGTCGTTGACGCAATTGCCGCCGCCAGCGCCCAGTCGGCAGATGTCAGATCGACAGTATCGAACACCGCCTGAGCCGGCCCCCAATGCACTACGACGACCTGCAGGCCGACCACGCCGGTGAGCGCCAGCCAGAGCTTGCCGTTGGTGAAAAACTGGCGGTTGAAGGCGGAGCCGAACTCGGCACGCGCATTGAAGATGTTGAAAAACTGGAACAGCACGAAGGTGGTGAATGCCAGCGTCACGGCATAGCTGTGGCCGCCCTGGGCCTGTCCCCAGGCGAAGGCTGCCAGTGTGCCCGCCGCCATGGTCAGACCATACAGCCCCAGGCGCCAGAGCCGGGCAAGGGACAGGATCTGGGCTTCGGGTGGCCGCGGCGGCGCCTGCATGATGCCGGGCCGGGCCGGTTCGACGCCAAGGGTCATGGCCGGCGGGCCGTCCATGATGATATTCACCCAGAGAATCTGGATTGCGGTGAAGGGCGTCGGTAGCCCGAACAACGGCGCGCAGAGCACCGTAAGAATCGCGCCGATGTTGGTCGAGAGCTGGAAACGGACAAACTTGACGATGTTGTCGTAAATCGTGCGGCCTTCCTCGACCGCATGGACGATGCTGGCGAAGTTGTCGTCAGTGAGCACCAGTGTCGCCGCTTCCTTGCTGACCTCGGTGCCGGTGATGCCCATGGCCACGCCGATGTCCGCGGTCTTCAGCGCCGGCGCGTCGTTGACGCCGTCACCTGTCATGGCGACGACGTAACCTCTTGCTTGCAACGCTTCGACGATTTGCAGCTTGTGCTCGGGCGAAACGCGGGCGAATACCGCCGTGCGCTCGACCAGTTCGCTCAGCGCCGGGCCATCGAGTCCCTCGATCTCGCGGCCTTCGTGCACTTCACCTTCGAGGCCGAGTTCGTGCGCGATGGCCGCCGCCGTGGCGCGGTGGTCGCCGGTAATCATTTTTACGGCTACGCCAGCGGCCTTGCAAACCTGTATCGCTTCCCCGGCTTCGGCGCGTGGCGGGTCGATGATGCCGACCAGCGCAATTAGAGTGAGGTCTTCGCCCCATCGCATCAGGTCACCTTCCGGGTCGAAGTCCGTCGCCGGAATCACACGCCCGGCCAGCGCCAGTACCCGCATCGCCTCTTCGGCGAAGGCGGTGTTCTGCGCAGCGAATGCGTCGCGTACGGCCGGGTCGATCAATGCGCCGTCCTCAATGCCGGTATCGGCGGTGAGCTTGCGCGAAGCGCGCTCCAGCAGCACATCGGGTGCACCCTTGAGCCACATGCGCACGACATCGCCGTCGCGGTGGAAGGTGGCCATGAACTTGTGCGTCGAGTCGAAGGGGATTTCGGCGATGCGCGGATTTGGTTCACAGAGTGCATCCGGATCCGCACCGCACTTGGCGGCGAGCGCCAGCAGCGCGCCCTCGGTCGGGTCGCCGATGAGTTCGCCGTCGCGGATATGGCTGTCGGCGCAAAGCGTCGCCGGTAGCGCGAGCAAGCTCCAGTCCGGCGCGCCCTGGCCGTCATCCGCGACAATCTCGCCGACACCGGCGTAACCCTCGCCGCTGACTGCAAACAGTCGTCCGAAACAGAACACGCGGCGCGCCGTCATCTGATTGAGCGTCAGCGTGCCGGTCTTGTCCGAGCAGATCACCGTGGTGCAGCCGAGGGTTTCCACCGCTGCCAGTTTCTTGACAATGGCGTTGCGCTTGGCCATGCGGTGCATGCCCAGCGCCAAGGTCACCGTGACGACCGCCGGCAGGCCTTCCGGTATGGCGGCCACGGCGAGCGCGATGGCGGTCATGGTGGTTTGCACCAGATCGTCGCCGCGCGCGATGCCCAGCGCAAAGATGAAGCTGACGACGACGCCGGCAATCGCGGCCAGGCGTTTGCCGAGCTTGTCGAGCTGCACCTGCAGGGGGGTCGCCGATTCTGCGGTCTGGGCCAGCATGCCGGCTATTTTTCCCATCTCGGTGCCCATGCCGGTGGCGACGACGATGGCTTCGAGGCGTCCGCGCGTCACCACGGTGTTCATGTAGACCATGCCTCGCCGTTCCGCCAGCGCCGACTTTTCAGCGCTTGTCTCTGGGCTCTTCGCCACGGCCTGCGATTCGCCGGTGAGTGCCGCCTCGGCGATTTCGGCGGCATGCGCCACCAGCACCCGCGCATCAGCCGGAATGCGGTCGCCGGCTTCGAGCAGGAGTATGTCTCCCGGAACAAGTTCGTCGGCGGCGATTTCGTTCTGCTGGCCGTCGCGGCGCACCCGGGCCACCGGCGCCAACATGTTTTTCAGCGCCGCCAGCGCCGCCTCGGCGCGATATTCCTGATAGAAGCCCAAAGTGGCGTTGAGCAGCACCACGATGGCGATCACCACGGCATCCTTGAAGTCGCCCACGGCGCCGGCCAGCACGGCGGCACCAAGCAGCACGATGACCAGGAAATTCTTGAACTGGTCGAGGAATTTTTTCCAGGCCGGGCGTGGCGGGCGGCCTTCGATGCGATTGGGGCCATGCGTCGCCAGCCGGGCTTGCGCTTCGGCACTTGAGAGACCGGTGCTCGCCGACACGGCCAGCGCGGCGGCAACCTGCTCCATCGTCCTGACGTGCCAGGGTTCTGGTTTGGTGTTCACGGCGGAGGGGGCGGAGGTCATTGCCATGCAATGGAGTAGGCAAGGGTCATAGTGCGCGACCGGCGGCGATGGTCGCCGCGATAAATCCGGCATAGCTGCCCAGCAGCAGTACGCCGCGTCCGCGCCCGATCAGGCCGGCTCGACCGGGAATCAGCAAAAGCAGCGAGAGCATGCCGAAACCAAGTGCGGGACCGATTTCCATCGTGGGAGCAGCGATGGGATGGATACTGGCCGCGATGCCGATAACCGCCATGCCGTTGAACAGGTTGCTGCCCAACAGCGTGCCGACCCCGACGTCGTCGTGGCCGCGCAGCCGGGCCAGCAGCACGGTGACCAGTTCGGGCAGCGAGGTGCCGATGGCCACTACCGTGGCGCCAATGATGTAGGCATCGACCCCGAAGGCGGCGGCCACGCCGCTGGCACCGGAGACAAAGAGGCGGCCGGCAAATATCAACGAGGCCAGGCCGGCCATTCCGAGCAGCAGGTAGGTCCAGGGACAGGTGTCAGACGCTGCGGTGGCGATTGCGCGCGAGCCCAGACCGGCGCGAATCAAGGCGCCCATCCAGACACAAAAAACCAGCAGCAGGAAAGCTCCCTCACCGCGCGAAATGACGCCATCCATCGTGAACCAGAGGGTCAGCAGCGGCAAGACGAGCGCGAGCGCGAAATCCCGGCCAAGTTCGCGCCGCTCGATTCGAATCGGGCCAAGCAACAGGGCCAGGCCGAACAGTAAGGCGATGTTCACGACATTGCTCCCCAGCGCATCGCCAAGGCCAATCTCGGGCTTGCCGGCCAGCGCGGCGACCGATGACACCGTCAACTCAGGGCTGGATGTGGCGAAGGCGGCGAGGCTGGTGGCCACCAGCAAGCGCGGCACGCGCAAGGCCGTCGCTGCGCCCAGCACGCCCTTGAGAAAGAGTTCGCCGCCGATGCCTGCCAGCGCCACGGCGGCAAGCATCGCCATCAGGTCGTAGCCGGAAACTGCCAATTACTTCTCCCGAAAAGAGTTAAATTCGTCCAGGTGTGTCGACAATTTGCACCAGCACCAGCACCAGCACCAGCACCAGCACCAAGCCGCAGCTAAAACCATCGACACCGCTGCCGGCCCATTCCCGGGCCGGACAAGAGCTTGCATCTGAGTTCGCGTCGGAAGCACTCTTTTTCAGTCGAATCGATAAGAAGAAAAACGCAATGGCTCGGAACTTGTCGGGACGAAGCACGTCGACGTCCTGAAGGAAGGCCACCATGGCGTAATCCGCGTAGAAATGGGTCTGCAGGTGTTGCAGCAGCAGCACTTCGGCGCGTTCGCACGCGCAGATTACCTTGATGCGAATATTTGCAGCCTCGTCCCAGGCCGCATCGCGAACACCACGACTGCCTTTGCCGCGTGCATCCGACACCGTGTAGCCACGCACCTCGAGTCGATCGAAATCGCGCAACACGGTTTGCTCCAGTGCCGACTCGGTTATCACGGTGAGCAGGCAGCGCTGCTCGGTGGCGAGAAAACGCGTGGCACCTCAATTCGGCAGCCCGGGTCCTCCCACACGTCGGCCCGGTCGGCCCTGTCGCCGTGCGGTCCCGACTAGTTTTGGTCAGTCGCTGCTGTTCATGAAACCCAGCAGATGCAGCAGGCTGGTGAAAAGGTTGAAGATGGACACGAACAGCGTGACAGTGGCCATGACGTAGTTGGTTTCGCCGCCGTGGATGATGTCGCTGGTCTGATACAGGATCAGGCCTGACATCAGCAGCACGAAGGCCGCGGATACGGCCAGCGACATGTCAGGCATTTCGAAAAAGATCGCCGCCAGCCCAGCCAGGAAAGCCACCAGTATGCCGGCCATCAGGAAGCCGCCCATGAAGCTGAAATCCTTGCGGGTGGTCAGCGCATAGCCGGACAGGCCGAGGAATATTGCCGCTGTGCCGCCCATCGCGGTCATCACCGTCTGGCCGCCGTTGGGCAGGCCGAGGTAGTGGCTGACAATGGGGCCGAGCGTGTAGCCCATGAAACCGGTGAGTGCGAAAATCGAAACCAGGCCCCAGCCGCTGTTGCGCAGTTTGGTGGTGGCGAAAAGCAGGCCGAAGTAACCGACCAGAGTCACGATGATGCCCGGGTGGGGCAGTCGCAGTGCGACGGACACGGCGGCCGTCGCGGCGGCAAACAGCAGCGTCATCGACAGCAGCATGTAGGTATTGCGAATCACGCTGTTGGTAGCGAGCGTCGATTGAGCGCCTTCACGCGGGATGGCGATGGCTTGGGTGTGCAGGTTGTTCATCAAGGTCTCCTTGCAGTAATGAAGCAATGGTCAATCACAACAAATCATTGTACGGGCGGAAAAATACTCCGTCTATTCGAATAGTGCGCAATAAATGATCGAATAAATCGAATCATTATGGTTTCCTTCCATGATCCACGATCACGGTATCGGAACAGAGTCGGGCTCAAGTCGGTTTCGGCGGCACCGCGACCGCAGCCATTGCAGCAGCCCAAACGGTCGTGCCAGACATTCAGTTCCTCGCCGCCTGGTAGATCAGGGCTCCACCCACCGTCAGCGCAACGCTCGCCCAGCCCAGTCGGTCGACATAGCGATGGAGCAGGGTTTCCATGCGCTCGCCGCCCCAGGCCATGAGCCCGGCGACCAAAAAAAAGCGTGTGCCGCGCCCGATCAATGAAGCCAGGATAAAAGGCAGCAGGGCCATCGACAGGGCGCCTGCCGCGATGGTGAAAACTTTGTAGGGAATCGGCGAGAATCCGGCGATGAAAATTGCCCAGAAACCCCATTCATCGAACCAGCCGACAGCGGCCTGATAGCTGACCCAGTAGCGCGATTCGCGCAGCAACCCTTCGATCGCGTCAAAGCCAAAAAAGCCGATCGCGTAGCCGATCAGGCCGCCGGCAACAGAGGCCAGGGTGGTCAACAAGGCCAGGCGCCAGGCGCGCGATGGGTTTGCCAGGCTCATCGGTGCCAGCATCACGTCCGGTGGCACCGGGAAAAAAGAGGATTCGGCGACGCTCAAGGCCCCCAGATACCAAGGCGCGTGCCGATGTCGCGACCAGGCCATGGCGCGTCGATAAAGCGGTGAAAACAGTCGCATCGCCTACTTCTCGGCCCTGAGTCGGGCAATCCGCTCTTCCAGCGGAGGATGGGTCATGAACAGTCGCTTGATCCCGCTTGCACCGCCACCGGCGATGCCGAAGGCCGCCATTCGCTCGGGTAACGGGGCCGGGTGCAGGCTGTTCAGCTTTTCCAGCGCGGCGATCATGTTCGGCCGTCCGGCCAGACTGGCTCCGCCGCGGTCGGCACGGAATTCGCGCTGGCGCGAGAACCACATGACAATGATGGAGGCCAAAACGCCCAGCACCAGTTCGGCAATGATCATGGTGACGAAAAAGGCCGGGCCGGTACCGCGCTCGGTCTTGAACACCACCTTGTCCACCATATACCCGATGACCCGCGACAGGAACATGACAAAGGTATTTATTACGCCCTGGATCAGCGCCATCGTTACCATGTCGCCGTTGGCGGCGTGGGCGACCTCGTGGCCCAGCACGGCTTCGGCCTCCTTGCGTGTCATCTGCTGCAACAGGCCGGTGGAAACCGCGATCAGCGAACTGTTCTTGCTCATGCCGGTGGCGAAGGCATTGACGTCGGGCGAGTCGTAGACGCCAACCTCGGGCATGGTGATGCCTGCCTCGGACGAGTATTTGCGTATGGTTTCGACCAGCCAGAACTCGGTCGAATTCGACGGCGTCTCGATGACCTTGACGCCCATCGAACGCTTGACCATCCACTTGGAAATCGCCAGCGAAATGAAGGATCCGCCAAAGCCCATGACCGCGGCGAAAATCAGCAGGGACGTGAGATTCAGGCCATTGGCGTTGAGATAGGGTTCGACACCCAGCAGGCGCATGGTGACGGACAGCACCAGGACGATCGCCATATTGGTGCCGAGGAAGAGTAATACGCGTTTCATGGAATCTTTCCTTTTAAATCAGTAAGAAGTCAGTACGGCTTCAAGGTTTCGCCGGCAGGCGCAACGATCAGGGTTTCGACGGCACTGGCCGCAGGGTTGGCACGGATACTCTCGCGACCATGCTCCCGCATGCGCTCCAAACGGCGCGCCAGCGCTCGCTCGGCCCGATCCGCCGCGCGGTCGATAGCCACATAGAGATCGGTTTCGGTGTCTTCGATCACAACATCCGGCTTGCGTGCAAGGGGAATCTGGATTCGGCAGCGTTTGTCGCTACCGCCGCGGGGCCCGTTGATGTCGGAAAGACGCACGGCGACCTTGCCCAGATCCTGACTGGCCCAGCTTAGAGCGAATTGCAATCGTCGTTCGGTGTGTTCGCGCAGGCCTCCGCTTAATTCGAAACCGCTGGCCTGGATATCAATGTGCATGGAACGAGCACCTGTCAGGGAAACAGCGGCCATGATAGGGCAGGGGCATTGCTCCGACAAATCGAATATATTTTTGATATTCATCGAAATAACCGAAGTATTAACAGCCAGCCGATTGCCTCGACCGGAGCGCGCGCTGTGTTTGACGTTGCCGAGAATCAGCGATCAGGACAGATCCACGCTTTGCCCGTTCTGTGGCGCTTCGGTCGCCCAGCCTGTCGTCTGAGTAATGTGGGTGGCAAAACCAAGGGCTGTTTCAGCTTCGCCATGCACAACAAAGGTTTTTCTCGGCGGGCGCGAAAAATGACCGAGCCAAACCATCAGCGCATCGCGGTCGGCGTGAGCGGACAAGCCGCCAAGGGTGTACAGATCGGCCCTGACGGGAACTTCATCGCCCCAGAAACGCACCCGCCGGGCGCCATCGACCAGCCGGCGGCCCAGCGTTCCGGCCGCCTGAAATCCGGTGATGAGGATGGTCGATTCGGCGCGCGGCAGGTTGGCGCGCAGGTGATACTTGATGCGACCCGCGTCGCACATGCCGCTGGCGGAAATGATCACGGCGCCGCCTTCGATGCGGTCGAGGGCCATCGACTCCTCGGCATCCTCGACATAGACCAATTTATGAAAATGGGCGGCACCGCCATGCTCGCCCATGAGTTCCCGGGTTTCCGCATCGAGCAGCGCCATGTGCCGATAAGTGACTTCGGTCGCAGCGGTCGCCATCGGCGAATCGACATACACCGCAAGCTTCGGAATCCGCCCCTGACGGGTCAGATCGGCCAGCAGGTAGAGCATGTCCTGCGCGCGCCCGACGGCAAAGGCAGGCACGATGAGGTTGCCGCCTTTCTTGACGATCGTGTCATTCACCGCCCGCGTCAGTTCGTCCTCGGTCTCCTGCATGCTCTTGTGCAGGCGATTGCCGTAGGTCGATTCGACCACCAGCCAGTCGGTATCGGTAATCGGTGTCGGATCGCGCACCAAAGGCCGCGCCGGCTGACCCAGATCGCCGGAGAACACGATCTTGCGCTGATCCTTGCCCGCACCCAGCCACAATTCGACGATCGCCGAGCCGAGAATGTGGCCGGCATCGCGGAAAACGCAGCGCACCGCTGGATGCGGGGTCACGTTTTCGTCGTAATCCACGGCATGCAGGCGCTTCAGGCAATGGCGCGCCTGCTCCACGGTGTAGAGCGGCGCCACGTCCTTGTTCGAGTGCTTGCGCGACTTGAAGCGCCGGTAGTTTTCGCGCTCGGCTTCCTTTTCCTGGATATGCCCGGCATCCGGCAGCATGACGCCGAGCAGGTCGCAGGTGGCGCGCGTGCTGTAGATCTTGCCGCGAAAACCAAGGGCGACGAGTCGCGGCAGCAGCCCCGAATGGTCGATATGGGCGTGGGTGAGAATGACGAAATCCAGTGTTTCCGGATCGAAGCCAAAGGCCTGGCGGTTTTTCCCGCGCGCCTCGCGTCCGCCCTGGAACATGCCGCAATCCACGAGGAATTTGACACCATCGCCTTCCAGCAGATAGCAGGAACCGGTGACTTCCTGCGCCGCACCAAGAAAACTGAGTTTCATGACAAAAGGCTCTCCATCGAATCGTATCGGCATGCGATGCCATGATGACCGGCATGGCATGCCGGTCAGATTCGATCATACCCGTGCCTCGCCGTGGCTCGCAGCGGCAACTCGAATACACTGCCGGTTCAAGTAGGTAGATAGCCGTCTCGAAGATACGAAAAAGTCGGCGCTGGCGATACGCCGGCGCGAGGCAGTTTCACGGGACGCCACAAAGGGGCGGCTTCGGCGCATTTCGACCGCGCAAAACGACAGGACAACATGGCCTCACTCAACTACAAGCATCTGCGCTACTTCTGGATGATCGCAAAGACCGGCGGCGTCGCCCGTGCGGCGGAGCAATTGCACCTCACGCCGCAGTCGATCAGCGGACAAATCAAACAGTTCGAGGCGACGCTCGGCGTGGAGCTGTTTCGCCGCGCCGGACGAAACCTCGAACTGACCGACGCCGGCAGGCGCATCCTCAGCTATGCCGAAGAAATATTCACCATTGGCGACGAGCTGCTCGACGTGCTGCACGATCAGAAGGCGAAAAAAACCATCCCGTTCAAGGTGGGAATCGCCGATTCGGTGTCCAAGCTGGTCGCCTATCGGCTGGTAGAGCCGGCCCTCAAGCTGGCCGAACCGGTGCGCCTGATCTGCCGCGAGGGGCGCCTGGCCTCGCTGCTGGCGGAACTGGCTGTGCATCGGCTGGACATGATCATCGCCGACCGGCCGATGCCGGTGCACTTGAATGTGCGCGGCTATAGCCATCTATTGGGCGAGAGCGGCCTCACGGTGTTCGCCGCCAGCCAACTGGCCAAGGAATTGTCCGGCAGCTTTCCGGCCCTGCTCGACGATGCGCCTTTCCTGCTGCCAGGCGAGGACGTCGCGATTCGTCCGGCGCTCCTGCAATGGCTGGAAGCCAGCGAACTGCGGCCGCGCATCGTCGGCGAATTCGACGACAGCGCCCTGATGAAGTCCTTCGGCCAGGCCGGTGCCGGCGTGTTCGTCGCGCCGACCGCGATCGCCGAACACATCTGCAATCAATACCAGGTTGCCAAGCTTGGCCGCATCGATGCGGTGGTCGAGCAACTGTTCGCCATCACCACCGAGCGCCGATTGACGCATCCGGCGATCGTGGCGATCAGCCAGGCGGCGCAACGGGATGTCTTTGCCGGCGGCAAATCCTGAGCCGGATATCAGCGTTCCGTTACGCCGGTGACGGCCAGGCCGTCAGGCCACCACAGCGTTGCCACCAGATTGGGCCGCTTCCAGGCGAGCCACCTCAAGCGCATGGACTTCTTCGGCCCGCTTGAGAAACTCAGTGACCGCGGGAAATTTGTGCTGCAGCGCCACGTCCGAAGCCTTGCCGGTCGGACCGGAGACCAGGGACGACGCTCCGCGTTTGACAAGCATCTGGACCACTTTGAGATTCCCCCGCTGTGCGGCCCGCATGAGCGGCGTCATGCCCGCGACATCCACGGTATCCAGATCGAAATCCATGGCCAGCACCGACTTTACGTAGGAATCGTTGCCGCGATCGATGGCATTGAGCAGGACTTTCGTGGCCTCCGGATTGAGTTTGCGTTTCTTGGGTTCCAGACCCGAGGGCAGCATTTTGACGGCATAGTTCACCAACGACAGTACGACCATCGCAATCAACGCCAGCAGTAGCGGCAACTGGCTGAGTCCGAGGCTTTCCGCCCACTGCTGCGGCAAGTTGGCGCCAATCGCCAGCAAGGCGTACAGGAAAAAAAAGAAGAAGCGGACGTACAAGAACATTGCGAGTACGCCCATCAGCCCCAAACCCGCCATGACCAGACCGGCTTCGACGCCGATTTTTTCAAGCGCATCGTGCGGAAGATTGGCGACCAGCGCCATCAAGCCGACCATTCCAAGCAGCGCCCACTCCCTGATTTGCTTTTTCCTGACGATGTCCATATCGATCTCGGTTCAAGAAATCCTGCGGTGGAAAAACCGAACGTAAATCATGGTCGGCTACAATGAGCAAGTAATGTTTTCCTGACACAAAGGGGAGCCGCGTGCGGAAAAGTATTATTTGTCATTCGAGTCGCTGATAATTTAGCGCAATTGTCGTACGGATGGAATTCCCTTATCGGGAAGTCAGCGCATTTAATTGGATGGCCGCTTCACGCAGACCGAATGAGTGGCAATATTTGTGCATAGCCGCATTGGCGCATTTGAACAGATTACAAAGGGGATCGGAAATGAAGAAGCAATGGGTATTTGCCTTCGAGGAAGGCGACGGCAAGAACAAAATGCTGCTGGGCGGCAAAGGTGCAAATTTGTGTGAAATGACGCAAATCGGCCTGAATGTACCGCCCGGATTTGTGATAACCACGGACGCCTGCCTCGCCTTCCTGGAAAAAGACAAGCTGCCTGAAGGCGCCATGGAAGAAACCCTGGTGCAAATGAAGGCACTGGAAAAGAAAACCGGCAAGACTTTTGGCGGCGCCGACAACCCCCTGCTGGTTTCCGTTCGCTCCGGTTCGGCGATGTCGATGCCGGGGATGATGGACACGATTCTCAATCTGGGCCTCAATCAAACCACGCTCAAAGGCCTGATTGCACTGACCGGCAACGCGCGCTTTGGCTATGACGCCTGGCGTCGTTTCATCCAGCTCTTCGGCAAAATCGCTCTGGGTGTCGCCGACGAGCATTTCGACACCGCGATGGCACAGATCAAGGCCCGCTACGGCGCGCGCCAGGACGTCGATCTCAAGGCGGAACACCTGGCCGAACTGGCCAACGAGTTCCTCGCCATCGTCAAGCGCCATACCGGCAAGGACTTCCCCGAAGATCCTTACAAGCAGCTGGAGATTTCCATCGGCGCGGTATTCCGCTCCTGGAACGGCAAGCGCGCGATCGACTATCGCCGCCAGTTCAAGATCACCAAGGCGATGGCCAGCGGCACCGCGGTGAACATCGTCACCATGGTGTTTGGCAACATGGGATCCGACTCCGGCACCGGCGTCGGCTTCACCCGCAATCCTGGAACGGGCGAGAACCTGATCTATGGTGAGTACCTGACCAACGCCCAGGGCGAGGATGTCGTGGCAGGCATACGCACGCCGAAGCCGATTGCCGAGATGGAGCAGGAAATGCCGGAGATTTACCGGCAACTGCAGGAACTTCACTCGCGCCTCGAGGGGCACTATGCGGAAGTCCAGGATTTCGAATTCACCATCGAAAAGGGCCAGCTCTACTGCCTGCAGACGCGCAACGGTAAGATGAATGCGCGAGCGATGCTGCGCACTTCGGTGGAAATGCACAGGGAGGGCTTGATCTCCCGCGAAAAGGCCCTGATGCGCATTGACCCGACACTGCTGGAGCAAATGCTGGCACCGCAGTTGGCGGCGAATTTCAAGGGCAAGCCACTGGCAACAGGCTTGCCGGCTTCCCCGGGCGCCGCTTCGGGAAAAATCGTGTTCGACGCGGATACCGCAGAGGAACGCGGAAACAATGGCGAGCGCATCATTCTGGTACGCGAGGAAACCAAGCC
>JAIPCT010000080.1 GCA_021738065.1 Burkholderiaceae bacterium | reverse complement strand
CAGCGCCGACTTTTCTGGCCGCTTGCTGCTGCGATCGGTTCGGCTGGGTGTGCGCGGGACCGGCGAACCGGGAACGCCGGGCGGCTGCCAGGCCGGAATCAGATGGCGCTTGCCCGGCCCGATCAGATCGGCGCGGCCCATGGCCTTGATCGCCTCGCGCAGCAGCGGCCAGTTTTCCGGATCGTGATAGCGCAGGAAAGCCTTGTGAAGTTTTCGTTGCCTTCCGCCGCGGACTATTGCGACGGCTTCGGAATCCGCCGCGACTTTTCGCAGCGGGTTCTTTTCGGTGTGCCACATCGCCGTCGCGATGGCCAATGGCGTCGGCAGAAAAGTTTGCACCTGATCGAGGCGGAAGCCGTTTTTCTTCAGCCACAGCGCGAGTTCAAGCATGTCTTCATCGGTGGTGCCGGGGTGGGCGGCGATGAAGTAGGGAATCAGGTATTGCTCCTTGCCGGCTTCTTTGGAGAATTTGTCGAACATCTGCTTGAAGCGGTCGTAGGCGCCGATGCCCGGCTTCATCATTTTCGACAACGGGCCTTCCTGGGTGTGTTCGGGCGCGATCTTCAGATAACCACCGACGTGATGCGTCACCAGTTCCTTCACGTATTCGGGCGAGCGCACGGCGAGGTCGTAGCGCAGGCCTGAGCTGACCAGAATTTTCTTGATGCCGGGCAGGGCGCGCGCCTTGCGGTACACCGAAATCAGCGGCGCGTGGTCAGTGTTCATGTTCGGACAGATGTCCGGATAGACGCAGGACAGGCGGCGGCAGGACGACTCGATTTTCGGATCCTTGCAGGCCATTCGGTACATGTTCGCGGTCGGTCCGCCGAGGTCGGAAATGACCCCGGTGAAGCCCGGCGTCTTGTCGCGGATTTCCTCGACTTCGCGCAGGATCGAAGCTTCCGAGCGGCTCTGGATGATGCGGCCTTCATGCTCGGTGATCGAGCAAAAGGTGCAGCCGCCGAAGCAGCCGCGCATGATGTTGATCGAGAAGCGGATCATCTCCCAGGCCGGAATGCGCGCGTCGCCATAGCTCGGGTGCGGCGCGCGGGCATAGGGCAGGCCGAAGACATGGTCCATTTCTTCGGTGGAAAGCGGAATCGGCGGCGGGTTGAGCCACAGGTCGCGCCGGCTGGCGCCTGTTCCGTAGGACTGGATCAGGGCGCGGGCGTTGCCGGGATTGGATTCGAGATGGAAGGTGCGCGAGGCGTGGGCGTAGAGCACCGGGTCATCGGTGACTTGCTCGAACGAGGGCAGGCGGATCGCGGTGTGAGCGCGTGCTTGCTTGGTTGCCGCGAGGCGCTCGGCACGGCTGATGACGCGCACAATCGCCGTTGCCTGCCCGCGAAGCGGCGTTCCAGGCACGCAAAGCGAGCCAGCGCCGACATTTGCTGATGTCTGCTTGTCGGCTTCCATCGCATAGGGATCGGGATGGGCATGCACAGCGCCCGGCGTATCCACCGTCGTCGATTCGGCTTCCATCCACTCCGGCCCCGGCAGCCAGCCCGGCGGCACCATGAAAGCCGTACCGCGCAGGTCGCGGATGTCGCCGATCTTCTCGCCCTTCGCCAGCCGCTGGGCGAGTTCAACCAGCGCCCGCTCGGCGTTGCCGAACAGCAGCAGATCCGCCTTGGAATGCGGCAGCACCGAGCGCCGCACCTTGTCCGACCAGTAGTCGTAGTGGGCGATACGGCGCAAGGAGGCTTCGATGCCGCCGATCACCAGCGGCACATCGGGATAGGCTTCGCGCGCGCGCTGCGAATAGACGATTACCGCCCGATCGGGACGGCGGTCGGGGGCCGCGTCTGCAGTATAGGCGTCGTCGGAGCGGATCTTGCGCTCCGAGGTGTAGCGGTTCACCATCGAATCCATGTTGCCCGCGGTGATGCCGAAGAAAAACTTCGGCTTGCCGAGGCGCTTGAAGTCGGCGGTTGAAGTCCAGTCCGGCTGGCTGATCATGCCGACACGAAAGCCCTGCGCTTCGAGCAGGCGACCGACCAGCGCCATGCCGAAGCTGGGGTGGTCGATATAGGCATCGCCGGTGACGAGGATGATGTCGCATTCGTCCCAGCCCAGCGTATCCATTTCGGCACGCGACATGGGCAGGAAGGGCGCCGTGCCGAAGCGTTGCGCCCAGTACTTGCGATAGGAAGTCAGCGGCTTGGCCGCAGGCGTTGTCATGAAGTTGGTGAACCGGTTAAAACTTGCGAAAAAATCGTAGCGAGCGCTCCGCAGCAGGGTGCGACCGGAGCGCAGCTACCGGAATGTACTGTTTTGTACATGAGGATAGCGAGCACCGCCCAAGCCCCGATCCGGCGCGCGCAGTAAATTTATTCGCGAGTTTCAGGCCACGCGGGCGCGGCTATGGGATGAGACGTGGCGGGCGAGGAAGTCCATCTGGTCGGCAAGGATATTTCTGTTGCAGAGGATCAGATATTCTGCCTTGTTGGGTACGTAGGGAGTGTAGACCAGTTCCATCCGCGCTTGTTCCGGCGTTCGTCCGCTTTTGGTCTGATTGCAGTGGCGACAGGCCGTGACGACGTTCATCCAGGTGTCGCGTCCGCCTTGCGAAACAGGCACGACGTGGTCGCGGGTCAGGCGCTGCGACTGAAACTCGCGAGCGCAATAGGCACAGATATGGCGGTCGCGATTGAACAGTTCGCGGTTCGACAAGGGGGGCGTCGGATGCAGCGATTTTCCAGAGAGCGCCTTGCCGCGAATGGCGATAATGCTGCTGGTGGACAGTTCGGAGCGTTCGCCGGTGATACGGTTGGTGCCGCCATGGAAAACGAAATGGGTATCGCCCGCATCCCAGGCAACCAGATCGCGTGCCACGTAAATGCACGCATGCTGCCAATCGACCCAGCGGTGCGGAACACCGTGCTGGTCGAGGGTAAGGATCAGCGGATGGCTACTCATCTCTATAGAATCCCATAACGCAAAGAATTTAGCAGAGCGCAATGAATTTTGATAGCGATGAAAAGAGGAAGAAAGGCATGCGAAGGCTGCGCTATGCCTTGCTTGCGTCCTTGCTGGTGCACTTTTTCCTGTTCTGGCCCAGCGCTTCCGTGACGGAGATGAAGGATACGCCTGCGGCGCTGCAGGCGACGATTCTCAATCAACCGCCGGTGGTCGTTTCGCAGCCACGGCTGCAGTCGGCGCGCGCCGTGCCGCCAGCGCCGACTTTGGCGAAACCCGAGGCCATGCGGCCACTGCCTGTTCTTGAGCCACGAAAGCTTGATCCTGTTGCGGCAAGCAGGCCGCACCCGCCCATGCCGGCGCAGATTCCGGCGGTGTCCGTCGAGCCCGTGTCGAATTCCGGCGCGTCGGTGGCGCCGCCAGCTCGCGTGCCGGTTAGTCCGACGCCTAAAGCGGGGGGTATTGGATTGGCGGGTAATCCTACGGAAAGCCTGGCGCCGGCAAGCAGCGCTCCGACGCCGGGCGTGGCGGCGGATGGCCTGCGCCGCTATCGTCTGGCATTGGCTTCCGAGGCGCGGCGCTTCAAGCGCTATCCCTTGCAGGCCACGGCTTCGGGTTGGTCAGGGACGGCAGAGATTCGCCTCGAAGTCGGTAGCGACGGTCGGCCGCGCGGCGCCACCCTTGCCCACTCCAGCGGACACGAAGCCCTGGATCGGGCCGCGCTGACGATGATTGATGCCGGCGCGTTGCGCGCCCGTCTGCCCGACAGCCTGCGCGGCAAGGATTTCTCGGTGACGCTGCCGGTAGTTTTCAACCTCGAGGACGACTAGCTCAAGGCATTGGCGGCGGCTTCAGATCCTTGGTGTGGAAACCGAAGTGGCCGTCGCGGCGATCCGCAAAGAAGTGCTTCAGGGTGATCGAAACCGTGCGAAAGGCGAGTTCGTCCCAGGGTATTTCGCTTTCTTCAAACAGGCGCAGTTCGAGCGTTTCCGCGCCGGGCGCGAAATCGAGATCCAGCAGTTGCGAGCGGTAGAAGACATGCACCTGATGAATGTGCGGCACGCTGATCAGGGTGTACATGGCGTCCAGCTCGATGCGGGCACAGGCTTCCTCCAGGGTTTCGCGCAAGGCGGCATCGGCGACGGATTCGCCGTTCTCCATGAATCCGGCCGGCAACGTCCATTTTCCGTGTCGCGGTTCGATGGCGCGGCGGCAAAGCAGGATGCGGTCTTCCCATACCGGCAGGGCGCCGACGACCAACCGCGGATTGCGGTAGTGAATCGCCCCGCAGGCGTCGCAGACGTGGCGCGGCAGGCAGTCGCCCGCCGGTACTTTCAGCGTGACGCGCGCACCACAAGCACTGCAGAAATTCATCGCCGGATCCATGGTTTGATTCTAGCGTGACGGACCACGCTTCGATATCGCCCGCGCACGCGGTGCCGTGATATCCGCAGCCCGGTCGCCAGGGTCGGCGCTGAGGGGAGTCTTGTTGCCGCGATGGCGGCCGAGCCTTGGTAGAGCAGGAGTTTTCCTCGCAATCAAGGGTGACCGGTCCTTTTGGATGGACGGTCTGGTCCTGGGCTATCTGGATTAAACAGCTAATAAACAGTTTCTTATCGTAGCTTTGTAAGGCTTTTGCTTACAAAGCTACTCTATCTAATTCTTACAACAGAATGGTTTTTCCATTGATTTCTTTCTTGTCATGCTCTGTGCAAACATGTAACTGCCGTGAAACAGCCTCCAATTCGGGTCTGTCCGGCGCTTACGAGGAGTGCATTATGAAATCGACCGACACCTACAACGACATAAAGGAAGTCAACCTCTCCTATTTGATGCTGGCACAGAACATGGTTCGCTCCGATCGCGAAGTGGCCATCTTTCGCCTGGGCATCAGTGAAGAGATTGCCGATGTGCTGGAGCGCCTGACGCCGGGCCAGGTCCTGAAAATGGCCAGTTCGGACATGCTGCTGTGCAGCTTCCGTTTCGAAGACAGCCTGCTGCTCGATCTGCTTGCCAACCACGAACGCGACCGCGGCGTGGGACACCTGCATGCGGCGATTCTCGCTGCCGGCATGCCTGTCGCCACGATCGCCTGACCAGGCGCCATTCGATTCAAGCGCCACGCGCGGAGGCTCTACATGCGTAACAAGTCAGTGATTATCGAAGCGAAGGATATCGGCCTGGCGATCGAGTTGATCGAACTCGGCGCCCGCCTGCAGCTATTGGAGGCGGAAACCAATCTTTCGCGCGAGCGGCTGCTCAAGCTCTACAAGGAAGTGCGCCACGAGTCGCCGCCCAAAGGCATGCTGCCCTTCTCCACGGACTGGTTCATGACCTGGCAGCCGAACATCCATGCCTCCCTGTTCATGGCCTATTTTCGGTTTCTCAAGTCGCACACACAGCTCAGAGGGCTGGAACTGATCATCAAGTCCTACCGGATGTACCTCGATCAGATCAAGCGCGGTGGCCTGGATACTGTGCTGTCCCTGACGCGGGCCTGGACCATGGTGCGGTTTTTTGATGCGAGCATGCTGCAAATGGCGACGTGTCGCGAGTGCAATGGCGAGTTTGTCGCCCATGCCTACGATCCGACGCGCGGCTATGTGTGCGGCCTGTGCCACATGCCGGCACGCGCCGGCAAAACGCGGCGTGCCGCCGAAGCCGCGGCCAAGGCGGCGATTGCGGCCAAGGACGCCGCCGCGGTTCCCGCAGTCCACTAGCATTCGAGGTTTTCACGCGCGCTCCTCCGGCTTGCCGGACGGGGCGCGTTTCTTTTGCCATCCCGGCGCTGGCAGCTCTCTCTTGCCGCGGACCGCGACGCCTGCTCCTCCAGCCTTGCTGGCAGGCGTTTTCGCCCACCTCGAAATTCGACCTGCCGTAGTGTTTACAATTCAGCCTGTTTCGCCCTGGCGCGAATCCGCCGTTCCCATTTCCTACAGGTAGAGTCTTCTTCTTATGTGGTTCCGCAATCTGCAGATTTTCCGGCTCGCTCCTGACTGGGCCTACGACACCGATTCACTTTCCGCCGCCCTGCAAAAAGGCTTGTTTCAGAACTGCGGTGCAACCCAGCGCATGGCGCTGGGCTGGGTGCCGCCGCGCGGCAACGAGGGCGAACTGGTGTTTTCCGTCGAGCGCCAGCAACTGATCGCCCTGGGCGTCGAACAGAAACTGCTGCCGGCCTCCGTCGTGCGTCAGTATGCCCAGGCAAAGCTGGTCGAAATCGAGGCAACGCAGGGTTACAAGCCCGGCCGCAAGCAGACGCGCGAAATCGTCGAGCAGCTTGAAACCGAACTGCTGCCGCGCGCTTTCGTCAAACGCGGCCTCACCTACGTCTGGATCGATCCGGTCAATCGCTGGTTGCTGGTTGACGCTTCGTCCTCGGCGCGCGCCGATGAAGTGATGGAGCAACTCAAGCTGTCACTGGGCGAACTGCCCGTCACGTTGATCAAGACCCAGCTGGCGCCAGCGACGGCGATGACGCAATGGCTGGCGGCGGGCGAAGCGCCGGGCAGCTTCTCGGTCGACCGCGATTGCGAACTGCGCGCCACTGCCGAAGAACGTGCCGCCGTGCGTTACGTGCGCCACAATCTGGACAGCGAAGAAGTGCGCAGTCACATTGCCGGCGGCAAGTCAGCCACGCGCCTGGCCTTGACCTGGAACGACCGGGTTTCCTTTGTAATGACCGAGCAACTGCAGATCAAGCGCCTGGCCTTTCTCGACCTGCTGAAAGAAGACGCCGAGCGCCAGTCCGAAAATGCCGATGACCTGTTTGCCGCCAACTTCGTTCTGATGTGCGGCGAGCTGGCGCAACTGCTGGCGCAGTTGATCGAGGTCCTGGGTGGCGAGGGCGAGTAGACGACTGCCGGCGCTGATCGCGCTGGCGACGTTGGCGCTGGGCGCGCCTGCTCTGGCCGACGGAGTCGACGTCGGCAAGCCGTCCAGCGTGCGCAACCTGGTGCCGGCTGCGGCCATCGAGCAGCAGGCCGCAAAGGAATACGGGCAACTCAAAGCCCAGGCCGCCAAACAGCGTGCGCTGGGCTCTGACGATCATCCTCAGGTAAAACGCCTGCGCGCGATCGCCGCACGCATCATTCCCTTTGTCGATCGTTTCAACCCCCGCGCCGGCCGCTGGCAATGGGAAGTCAATCTGATCGGCTCGAAACAGATCAACGCGTTTTGCATGCCGGGAGGCAAGATTGCGTTCTTTAGCGGCATTCTCGATCAGCTCAAGCTGACGGATGACGAGGTGGCGATGGTGATGGGCCACGAGATCGCCCACGCCTTGCGCGAACACGCGCGTGAGCGCATGGCGAAGAGCCAGATCACCCGGTTCGGGGCAACATTGCTGGGGGAACTGCTGGGTGGCGGCGGTTACACCAGCGCCTTGCAGATCGGCGGCAACCTGCTTTCGCTCAAGTTTTCCCGCGATGACGAGTCGGAAGCCGACCTCGTCGGGCTCGATCTGGCGGCACGGGCCGGCTTCGATCCGCGCGCCGGCGTCAGCCTGTGGCAAAAAATGATGGCAGCCAACAACAACGCACCGCTGGAGTTTCTTTCAACCCATCCGGCGGGCAATCAGCGCATTAGCGAAATCGAAAAACAATTGCCGCAGGTGATGCCGCTCTACCGGGCGGCTCTGGCCGGGCGAGCCGACGCCAGTCGCAATACGCGTGGACTCGGTCGCTAGCACGCCAACCAAGTGGATCCTGCGCTTGAGCAGGGGTGAAACGGCAAATCGATCGTTGGGACGAGCTCGCTGTACTGACGGGAGCCCGCTCAGCCCTGCCGAACTTCGCCGTGCCGGGCCTGATCGCCAAGAAACTGGCGCAAACGCTCCATCCAGGGTTCGGTATGGCGCCGCACTTCGGCGTCGTCTTCCAGAATGCGCTGAATCAGGCTGAGCTTGCGGGTCAGGTCAGTGGCGAGCGCGTTATTGTCGCCAAGCGCGGCGAGCGTGCCGCGCAATCCGGAAATGTCGCGCTCAAGTTCGACCAGGCTCTCCCAGTCGTTGGCGCGGGCCGCCTCGACCATGCGCGCGGACAGAAAGCTCAGTTCTTCGTAGAGTTCTATTTGGGAAGGCATCCCGTGCATCGTAACGACCCGGCCCTCCGCCCATTGCGGGAAGCTGCGGCTGGATCATCGGCCATTTCAAGTCAGTTGCTCCGAAAGCCCTGTCAGACAAGGGATTGGGCTGGAATTGAGGCCGAATAAGGGCTCAAATCGGCCCTGAAATTCGATGCAAATACGCTAGGCGGCTGCCAGGCGCCGCGACTCGAGGCTGCGTTCGTCGATCGGCAGGTGGATCAGGGCCGAAAGTATCCCCAGCGCGATGCAGATGCCCCACACGGTGTCGTAGGCGCCGGTGGCATCAAACAGCAGCCCGCCGAGCCAGACGCCGAGGAAGCTGCCCACCTGATGGCTGAAAAATACCAGGCCGGACAGCATGCCCAGAAAACGCACGCCAAACACCTGGGCCACGATGGCATTGGTCAGCGGTACCGTCGACAGCCACAGCAAGCCCATGGTGGCTGAGAACAGATAGACACTGGCAGTTGTCAGCGGCGCCCAGAGGAACAAGGTGATGACCACGCTGCGTGCGGCGTAAATGGCGGCCAGCACGTGACGTTTGGGCCATTTGTTGCCCAGGTGCCCCGCGCTGTAGCTGCCGAACACGTTGAACAGGCCGATCAGGGCCAGCGCCGTCATGCCGGTGTCGGCGCCCATGCCCTTGTCGATCAGATAGCTGGGGAAATGCACACCGATGAACACCACCTGAAAACCGCAGACGAAATAGCCGGCGATCAGCAATACAAAACTTTTTTCGCTCATGGCCTCACCGAGCGCCTCGCGCGCGGTCTGGCCGATGCCGGCGGCGCCTGCCGCCAGTCCTTTGGTCAGCGCGCCGCCCAGCGGGATGATCAGCAAGGCGCCGGCAGCGAATATCAGCAGCGTGCCGAACCAGCCCATGCCGCCGATCAGGCCCGAGGCCACCGGGATCATCAGAAATTGTCCGAAGGAGCCGGCCGCCGCCACCACACCCATGGCCCAGCCGCGTTTTTCGTCGGGTACCAGGCGACCCATGGCGGCGAATACCACGCTGTAGGTGCAGCCGCTTTGCGCCGCACCGATCATCAGGCCGGCGGTGGCGGCCATGCCGGTGCCTGTGCTGGAATAGGCCATGCCGATCAGACCCAGCGCGTAGAGGATGCTGGCGCTCCACAGTACCCGGCGTGCGCCGTAGCGATCGGCCAGCCAGCCGGCGAAGGGTTGCGAGGCGCCCCACATGAGGTTTTGCAAGGCCAGGGCGAAGGAGAACACCTCCCGGCTCCACTGGTGTTCCATGCTCATCGGCGTCAGGAACAGGCCGAAGCTGTGGCGTATGCCCATCGCCACGGTGACAATCAGCCCGGCGAACAGGAGCACCCTGGCGAGGGAACGTTGCGGATGGGTTGCAGGCGAATTCATGTGGGTTTGGATGCTAACATTTTATTTTTGCGTATATTTTCCATGTCATGAACAAGGCTTTTGTCAAAGAAACCGAAAGCGACGATGAAGACGAGGCGCCCGAGTCCCAGCTTCCCGCCGGCACCAACAACTACATGACCCAGCGCGGTCACGCGCAGATTCGTACCGAGTTCGAGCACCTGGTCAAGGTCGAACGTCCGGAGATCGTCAAGGTGGTGTCCTGGGCGGCGGGCAACGGCGATCGTTCGGAGAACGGTGATTACATTTATGGCAAGAAGCGCCTGCGTGAAATCGACCGGCGCATTCGTTTTCTGAGCAAACGTCTGGAGACAGCGGTGGTGGTCGATCCCGCCGACCAGGAAAATCGCGACCAAGTGTTTTTTGCCGCCACTGTCACCGTCTGCGACGCCGAGGGCGAGGAAATGACCTATCAGATCGTCGGCATCGACGAGGCCAACGCACTGGAAGGCCGCATCAGCTGGATTTCACCGCTGGCGCGCGCGCTGATCAAGGCGCGCGA
The DNA here is from genome assembly GCA_021738065.1 of Burkholderiaceae bacterium. GTDB lineage: Bacteria > Pseudomonadota > Gammaproteobacteria > Burkholderiales > Rhodocyclaceae > Sulfuritalea. The sequence continues at coordinate 4,917 of JAIPCT010000080.1, read as the reverse complement.
AGGCGACACGGTGCGCTTCGACAGTCCCGGCGGCCTGCGCGAACTGGATATCGTCGAAGTTCGCTACGAGTAACCTGGAGCTACCGCAATAGCGAAGCTTGAACCACGGCGCACACGGCGACACGGCGAAGGCAAAAGGCGACTAACCACGGAGGGCACGGAGAACACAGAGAAAAACCAACAGAGAAAAGCAACCTGTCTGCATTTGTCTTTCTCCGTGCCCTCTGTGGTGAGTTTTTGTTTTTGGTTTTCGCCGTGTGCGCCGTGGTTGATCAGCGTCTGTTACTCCATCCTCTTCACGCCCGCCGGATGCAGTGATTGGCCCAGATCACCAGGCCGAAGAGCACCATCGCGCCGGCCTGATGCGTGGCGGCGAGGGCGACCGGCACTTGCAGCAGCAGTGTGGCGATGCCGAGGCTCACCTGCACTGCCAGCCAGACTGTCAGCGCCATGGCGGCGGGACGTGCTGCGGGAGTCTCGCTCCAGACACGGCCGGCGAACCAGGGGATCAGCGCCAGCAGCACATAGGCCAGAAGGCGGTGATCGAACTGCACCGTCGCCATGTTGGTGAAGAAGTTCAGCCACAAGGGATCAACCATGAAGATCTCGGGCGGCATGAAATGGCCGTTCATCAGCGGGAAGGTGTTGTAGGCCAGGCCGGCGTGGATGCCGGCTACCAGTGCGCCGGAGAGCACCATGATGAACACCAGCACAACCAGCCACTTGCCCAGGCGCATGGTGAAAGTCGGCGCTGGCGAGACGGCGTCCGCGGGGTGGCGCGGCTGCAGGATGCCCAGCCCGGTCCAGCCCATCAGGCCAAAAATCAGAAAGGCCAGGCCGAGGTGCGCCGCCAGGCGGTATTGCGAAACGCGCGGATCATCCACCAGACCACTTTTCACCATGTACCAGCCCATCGCACCTTGCAGGCCGCCGAGGATGAAATAGCCCAAAACCTTGACAGCCAGGGCACCGCGCAGTTGGCCTCGGATGAGAAACCAGACAAAAGGAACGAAAAAGACCACGCCGATCAGTCGCCCGGAAAGCCGGTGCGCCCATTCCCACCAGAAGATGAACTGGAAACCATCCAGCGTCATGTCGTGGTTGCGCTTGATGAATTCCGGCGTCAGCTGGTACTTGGCAAAAACATCGAGCCAGTCGGCATGAGTCAGCGGTGGCAGGGCGCCGATCAGTGGCTTCCATTCGACGATGGAAAGTCCCGAATGCGTCAAGCGCGTGACGCCGCCCACCACCATGGTGGCGAAAACCATTGCGCAGCAGGCGAAAAGCCACCATGCCACGGCGCGTTGCGGGTTATTTGTATTCATTTGCGGTCCACTGTCCCGATTTGCCGCCGGCTTTTTCCAGCAGGCGTATGTCTTCAATGATCATGCCGCGATCAGCGGCCTTGCACATATCGTAAATAGTCAGCAGGCCGACGGAAACGGCCGTCAATGCTTCCATCTCGACGCCGGTGCGACCGACGGTTTCCGCCGTGACGTCGATACGCACGCGATGGCGACTGGCGTCGAGCGTCAATTCCGCGGCGACGCGGGTGAGTGCGATTGGATGGCACAAGGGAATCAGATCGGAACAGCGCTTGGCGGCCTGGATTGCCGCGATGCGCGCGATGCCGAGCACGTCGCCCTTTTTTGCCGAGCCGCTTTCGATCAGGGCAAAAGTCGCGGGCGACATGCGGATATGTCCTTCGGCGCGCGCCACGCGCGCGGTTTCGGTCTTGGCGCCGACGTCCACCATGTGCGCCTGGCCGGCGGTATCAAAGTGCGTCAGCGGTCCAATGGAAGTCTTGTCGGAGGGTTTGAGTGGCGGGTTCATGAAATATGTGGTCACAACTCGTTTTTACGGAGCCGCTATCATAGCGGTATGAAACTTCATCCGCTTGCCAGTGCGCTCCTGCTGGGTTTCGGCATCCTCGCGGCAGCGCCGCTGTCGGTGGCCGAGGGCCTGCCCGATCTGGGCGAAGCGGCGCAAACGGATTTTTCGCCGGCGATGGAGCGCAAGATCGGCGAGTCGGTCATGCTCGAAATTCGCCGCGACCCGGCTTGGCTGGGCGATCCGGAGGTCAACAGCTATCTCAATCGCCTGGGTTCCCGATTGTCGGCACAAAGCCAGGAGAACCGTCAGGATTTTGAATTTTTCGTGCTGCGTGATGCCACGCTCAATGCCTTTGCCTTGCCCGGTGGATTCATCGGCGTGCATAGCGGATTGATCCTTGCCGCTACATCAGAATCGGAACTCGCTTCGGTGCTGGCGCACGAGATTTCCCACGTCACCCAGCGCCATCTGGCGCGCCTGATGAACAAATCAAGCCAGGGCCAGGTTGCCAGTATTCTGGCCCTGGCCGTCGCGATTCTTGCCGCGCGCAGTAGCCCGGATCTGGCGATTGGCGCGGCAATGGCCGGACAGGGGGCGGCGATCCAGAACCAGCTGAACTATTCGCGCGACTTTGAACGCGAGGCGGATCGCCTCGGTCTCGGCCTGCTGGAGCGCTCGGATTTCGATATTCGTGGCATGAGCAGTTTCTTTGAGCGTTTGCAGAAATTCGGGCGCCTCTACGAGAACAACGCACCAGGCTATTTGCGCACCCATCCGCTGACCACGGAGCGCCTGGCCGACATGGGCAACCGGATCCAGGGGCGGCCCTACAGGCAGGCCGCCGACTCGCTCGATTTCCAGTTGGTGCGTGCCAAACTGCGCGCCCAGGAAGGCACGCCGCGTGAAGCGGTGGTGGACTTCGAGACCCGGCTCAAGGACCGCAGCTTCGCCGGCAGCGAAGTGGCGATGCGCTACGGTCTGAGCCAGGCGCATCTGCGCGGCGGCGCGATTCCGGCGGCGGAGCGTGAAATGAGCGCGCTGCGCCGGCTGAAGGCGGTCTCGCCGATGATCGAAACACTCGCCGCGCAATTGCGCCTGAAGCAGGGCGACGCGGCTGGTGCGGTGACGATTCTGCGTGCGGCGCAGCGGCTGTTCCCGCAGGAGCGAGCCATCGCCTATGCCCTGGTCGAGTCCCTGCTGGAAGCCGGTTTGCCGCAGGATGCAATCAAGGTGACCGAAGAAGAGTTGCTGGCCTACACCACTGACGCCCGCATGCACGAGTTGCAGGCGAAGACCTATGCCAAGCTGGGAAAGCGCCTGCAGCAGCATCGGGCGCAGGCGGAAGCCTATGTCTTGCGGGCGCAGATACCCGCGGCGGTGGAACAGTTCGAGCTGGCGCAGAAGGCGGGTGACGGAAATTTCTACGAACAGTCGCAAGTCGATGCCCGCCTGCGTGAGTTGCGCAAACGCTTGGCCGACGAAGCCAGGCAGCGCAAACCCAATTAGGTGTCGAGATGAATACTTCCAGACCCGCTGGCCGTGTCGATGTGCGTGCACTCGCCACACCGCTTGTGCGCCAGGAAACGGAACCCTATTACCACGCCACGGGCGACGAGCTGACGGTTTTCGAATCCGCCGCGAAAAGCGGCCTGCCGATGATGCTCAAGGGCCCCACCGGTTGCGGCAAGACACGCTTTGTCGAGCACATGGCCTGGCGCCTGAAGCGGCCGCTGGTCACGGTGGCCTGCCATGACGATTTGACTACCGCCGACCTGGTCGGCCGCTACCTGATCGTCGGCGATGAAACCGTCTGGATGGACGGGCCGCTCACCGCCGCCGTGCGCGCCGGCGCCATCTGCTATCTCGACGAGATCGTCGAAGCGCGCAAGGACACCACGGTCGTGATTCATCCGCTGACCGATTCGCGCCGTGCCTTGCCGGTCGAGAAACACGGCGAGTACATCGAGGCGCCACCCGACTTCATGTTGGTGATTTCCTACAATCCCGGCTATCAAAGCGTGCTTAAGGAAATGAAGCCGAGCACGCGTCAGCGCTTCGTGGCACTGGATTTCGATTACCCGGACGCTGAAACCGAAGCGCGCATCGTCGCCCACGAAGGCGGGGTAGACGACGACACGGCGAAGAAACTGGTCAAGCTGGGCAACCTGACGCGCAAGCTCAAGGGTGCCGGGCTGGACGAAGGCGCCGGAACGCGCTTGCTGGTGCATGCAGCGCAAATGATTTCCAGCGGCATGGCCCCCGACATCGCCTGCACCGCCGCCATCGCCCGCCCATTGGCCGATGAACCCGATACGCGTGATGCGCTGGACGACCTGATCCGTGCGGTGTTTTGAAGCAGACGCATTCACCACAGAGACACAGAGACACAGAGGAAAATCAAAACCGGACTTGATTAGCTACAAAGTTCAGCCGGTCATTGATTTGCGCACATATCGTTTATATTTCCTCGTCATTCCGGCAAAAGCCGGAATCCAGTGGAGCGCTGCACTGGACACCGGCTTTCGCCGGTGAGACGAGCTGAACTTGATGGCTAATCATGAAACCGGATCAGAATTGGCACTCAAGAAGAACACCGGCAGATTCTCGCCTTTCTCTGTGTCTCTGTGGTGAAAGGTTCTAAGACTCTCCCATCATGACCGAACGCAAGTTATTCGCGCACGAACTCGAGGCGCGGCTCGACGAGCTGCTGCTGCTGTCGCTGCGCCAGCGTACCGCAGAAGAACCCGCGGCCTTGCTTGAAGCCTTGCCGCGCGAGTTGCAGGAGCGGGTGTTGCACTGGGCCGGCGTTGCGGCGCAGACCTCGGACGATCTGGGGTGGCTGGTGGCCTCGCTTGCGGCGCAGCAGGCGGCGGGTCTCGACCGGCAACTCGACGAGTGGGCGCGGGCCGGACTGGCTGCCTATGATCGCAACGGCCTCGCCGCCGCGCGCAAGGCCATGCACGAATTCACCGTCGCGCACCAGGCCAGCGCTTTGCGCTCGCAGGATGGTGTTTCATTTGCCGATGTCGAGGGTCGCCTCTCGCGCTTCCTGCAGGCGCTGGAAGGCCGACCGCTGAAGCTGGC
>JAIPCT010000079.1 GCA_021738065.1 Burkholderiaceae bacterium | reverse complement strand
TAACGCTCGCTGCGCTCGTGTTAGCCTGCGCTGAAAACGGTCCGACGTTATCTGTGTGTCCACTCTCTCAAGCCATCGCACCCAACTTTCACCATGACTGACCGCTACGCCGTTTTTAGCTGCGGCCGCTGCGCTTAACATTCGCTACGCTCATGTTAGCCTGCGCTGAAAACGGAGTCCGATGCCGAATCACCCTTCCTCGCCAATCTCGTGATGACTGATCGTTACGCCGTTTTTGGGAATCCGGTCGGGCATAGCCGGTCGCCGCGCATCCATGCCCTGTTCGCGGCGCAATGCGGGCAGGACATCAGCTATCAGGCGATTCTTGCGCCGAAAGATGGGTTCGCCGCGGCAGTGGATAGCTTTGTCGCCACGGGTGCGGGCAAGGCGCGTGGCGCCAATGTCACCGTACCGTTCAAGGAAGAGGCGTTCCGCATTGCGACTCAGTGCACGCCCCGCGCGCAAGCCGCAGGCGCGGTGAATACCCTGAGTTTCGACAGTGGCGTGGTGCTCGGCGACAACACCGACGGTGCCGGATTGGTGCGCGACCTGAAACACAATCTCGGCTGCGATCCTGGCGGACGCCGCGTCCTGCTGTTGGGCGCGGGAGGTGCCGCGCGCGGCGTGATTTTGCCGCTGCTGCTGGAAAATCCGGCCGAGCTGGTGATCGCCAATCGCACCGAGGAAACCGCCGCGCGCCTCGCGCTCGAGTTCGCTCGCCTGCCGGGCTGCGCGCTCGGCGTCAAACCGGACGGCATGGGTTTCCCCGCACTTGTCGAGCGGCAATTCGACCTGGTCATCAATGCCACGTCGGCGGGACTCAGCGGCGCCGTGCTGCCACTGCCGAGTTTCCTGTTTGCGCCGCGCTGCGTCGCCTATGACATGGTCTATGGCCGCGAAACCGCGTTCATGATCCAGGCACGCGAGGCCGGCGCGCGGGTGGCCGATGGCCTCGGCATGCTGGTCGAGCAGGCCGCCGAGGCCTTCTTCATCTGGCGCGGCGTGCGGCCGAACACGGCGCCGGTACTCGCAGCACTGAAAAAATGAGCCCTGCCCCGCACTGGCTGAAACTCGGACTGACGGCAGTGGCCGCCGTACTGCTGCTCTGGCAGGGCTGGTATATGGGCTGGGTGGTCTGGTGGAAATGGGTGAATCCGCAAAGCACCAGCTTTCAAAACCAGCGCCTCGACGAAGCGCGGCGGAAGAACCCGAAGGCCGAGCTCAAACGCCAGTGGGTGGCCTACGAAAAAATCTCTGTGCACCTCAAGCGCGCCGTGATCGCCGCCGAGGACGACAAGTTCATCGACCATGAAGGCTTCGACTGGGAAGGCATTCAGAAGGCCATCGAGAAGAACCAGAAAAAAGGCAAGGTCGTCGCCGGCGGCTCGACCATCTCCCAGCAACTGGCCAAGAATCTCTTGCTGTCGCCGACCAAATCCATGTTGCGCAAAGGCGAGGAAGCCATCATCACGGTCTGGATCGAACTGCTCTGGGACAAACGGCGCATTCTTGAGGTCTATCTCAACGTCGTCGAATGGGGCGATGGCATATTCGGTGCCGAAGCCGCCGCCCGCCGATATTTCGGCACTTCCGCAACCCGGCTTGACGCCGAACAGGCCGCACGTCTCGCCGTGATGCTGCCGGCGCCGCGCCGCTACGAACGCAATCCCTACTCGGCCTACATCAACGGCCGCGCTGAGTTGATTCTGGGTCGCATGCCCCACGCCGAGGTTCCTCCCTGACATATTTGCGGCGGGTTGCGGCGCTCCGAACAACGAAATCAGGCAAACCCGGCAAGCAGTGAAGGCCCTATCCTTCCGCCTTTTCGCGGGGGAGCTTGCCAGACTGCTCACATTGCTCGACGAGCGCCCGTCGCGCTTAACGAAGCCCGTCGCGCCAAACCTCAGCGGCTACAATGACGGGCCTCTCCGAGATCCGTCATGAACACGCCGGCCGACACCCCTCCCGAACGCGACGAGCCACACCACCAGGATGACGTGCAGGATTCCCTGCGCGAGGTCCAGGTCTTGCTCGCGCGGCAGAAACGCGTGGAACACCTGGTGCACCGGCAGGACATGCCGCGTCATGATCTGGTCGAAAACCTGGTGCACAAGCAGCACCTTACCGAGTTGCAGCGGAAGCTCGAAGGGCTTCACTCGGCCGACATTGCCTACATTCTTGAAGCATTGCCACGCGATGAGCGTCTGCTGGTCTGGGATCTGGTCAAGGCGGAATGCGATGGCGATGTCCTGCTCGAAGTCTCCGACGCAGTGCGCGAATCGCTCATCGAAAGCATGGCGCCCGCGGAACTGGTGGCGGCGGCCGAGCAGCTCGACACCGACGAACTGGCCGACCTTGCGCCCGACCTGCCCGACGGCGTTCTGGCCGACGTCTTTCGTTCCCTGCCGCCGGAGGAACGCGATGAACTGCGCGCCGCGATGTCCTATGCAGAGGACGCGGTCGGCGCGCTGATGGATTTCGACATGGTCACCGTGCGCGAGGACGTCGCCCTCGATGTCGTGCTGCGCTATCTGCGCCGCTTCGACGAACTTCCTGACCACACCGACCAGCTTTTTGTCGTCGACCGCGATGAGCACCTGCGCGGCGTGCTGCCCTTGAACGTGCTGCTGGTCAATGCGCCGGAGACCGAGGTGGCCGCCGTGATGCAGACGGATATCCTGACCCTCGAAGCCTCCGACAAGGCGGAAATCGCGGCCCAGGCCTTCGAGCGCTACGACCTGATTTCGGCGCCGGTGGTCGACATGCACAACAAGCTGGTCGGTCGCGTCACGGTCAATGCGGTGGTCGACTACATACGAGAGGACGCCGAAGCCGAACAGCTGGCGCAGGCCGGCCTGATCGAAGAAGAAGACATTTTTGCGCCCATCATCGACTCGGTGAAAAACCGTTGGGCCTGGCTGGCGATCAATCTCGTCACCGCCTTCATCGCCAGCCGGGTGATCGGCGCCTTTGAAGGCTCTATCGAAAAACTGGTGGCGCTCGCCGCCCTGATGCCCATCGTCGCCGGCATCGGCGGCAATGCCGGCAATCAGACCATCACCATGATCGTGCGTGCCATCGCCATGGGGCTGGTGGAACCCGATGCCGAGCGACGCTTGCTGAAGAAAGAGTTCGGCGTGGCGCTGATCAACGGCTTGCTGTGGGGCGGGCTGCTTGGGCTGGTTGCCTGGTGGCTCTACGACGACGCGCGTCTCGGCGCGGTGATGACCGCCGCCATGACGCTCAACATGCTGGTGGCCGCCAGTGTTGGCGTGCTGATTCCCATGACGCTGCAAAAGCTCGGCCGCGACCCGGCCATGGGCGCGTCGGTGATGATTACGGCGGTGACCGATTCCGGCGGCTTCCTGATCTTCCTCGGCCTGGCGACGATTTTTCTGCTCTAGCCTCTACTTCGTCACCAGCTTCAAGCCGACGATGCCGGCGACGATCAGTGCGATCGACACCAGCCGTGCGACCTCGCGCGATTCATTGAACAGCGCCATGCCGAGCAGCGCCGTACCCACCGCGCCGATGCCGGTCCATACCGCATAGGCGGTGCCCACCGGCAGGGTTTTCAGCGACCAGCCCAGCAGCAGCACCGAAACCGCCATCGCGCTCAGAGTCCACAGGCTGGGTGTGAGACGAGTGAAACCTTCGGTGTATTTGAGACCGATGGCCCAGCCGACTTCGCAGACGCCGGCCACCAGCAGCACCGCCCAGGCAGCGGAGGGCGTCAGAACCGGCATGGGGCGTCCTCGCGCCGTATCACCGGCGCCGACTTTCGCGGCAATGGCGGCGGACGGCCATTCAATCCCTGGCGAAAATCGCCTCGGCGGCGGCCACCGTCGCCGCGATATCGGCGTCCGTATGTGCGGCGGAGACAAAGCCGGCCTCGAAGGCCGACGGGGCCAGATAGAACCCGGCATCGAGCATGGCGTGGAAGAAACGGTTGAACGCGTCCTTGTCGCTGGCCATGACCTCGGCAAGGGATCTGGGCGGCGTCGCGGCGAAGTAGAGGCCGAACATGCCACCGATCGACTGCCCGCAAAACTGCACGCCATGCCGCTTGGCGGCTGCCGTGAGGCCGCTGGTCAAGGCAGCGGTCCTGGCCTTCAGCGCCTCGTAGAATCCCGGCGCGGCGATTTTTTTCAATGTCACCAAACCTGCCGCCACGGACAACGGATTGCCCGAGAGCGTACCGGCCTGATACACCGGCCCCAGCGGCGCGATTTTTTCCATGATGTCGCGCCGCCCGCCGAAGGCGCCCAGCGGCATGCCGCCGCCGACCACCTTGCCAAACGTCGACAAGTCCGGCGTGATGCCATACAAGCCTTGCGCCGAACCCGGGCCAACGCGAAAGCCGGTCATCACTTCGTCGAAAATCAGCACCGCGCCGTGCTGCGTGCATAGCTCGCGCATGGCGGCGAGAAACTCGGGTTTGGGCGCAATCAGATTCATGTTGCCGGCGACCGGCTCGACGATCACGCAGGCAATGGATTGGCCATGCGTGGCAAACGCGTCCGCCAGGCCTTGCGCATCGTTGTAGTCGAGCACCAGGGTGTGCTGGGCCAGATCGGCCGGCACGCCCGCCGAAGAGGGATTGCCGAAGGTCAGAAGGCCCGATCCAGCCTTCACCAGCAAGCTGTCGCCGTGACCGTGGTAACAGCCCTCGAACTTGACGATCGCATCGCGCCCGGTAAAGCCGCGAGCGAGACGGATCGCGCTCATGGTGGCCTCGGTGCCGGAGGACACCAGGCGCACCATGTCCATGCTCGGTATGCGCTGCACCAGCAGCTCGGCAAGTTCCACCTCGCCCTCGGTCGGTGCGCCGAAGGAAAGCCCTTTCGCCGCCGCTTCCTGCACCGCGCGCACCGTGTCCGGATCGGCATGCCCGAGGATCAGCGGACCCCAGGAGCCGACGTAATCCAGATAGGCCTTGCCGTCGGCATCCCACACCCGGGCACCTTCGCCGCGCGAAAAAACGGCGGCGTGCCGCCGACGGAACGAAATGCGCGTACCGGAGAATTCACGCCGCCGGGAATGGTTTTCTGGGCGCGAAGAAAGAGGTCTTCATTGCGGGTCATGAGAGAGTCCTGGTTGTCACGAATGTCATGAATGGGCAAGCTGTACCGGTGCCGATCAGTTCGCCGGCTTTCCCCGGCTGCCGCGGCTTCCCGGCGCGAACAAGCGCTGATAGGTTTCCGCCCGCTTCTTGATATCCATCGCATCGAACAAGTCGCTCACCACGGCGATCATGTCCGCGCCGGCGTCGATCACCTGTTGCGCATTGTCGAGCGTAATGCCGCCGATGGCCGCCACGGGCAGCCCGAATCGACGACGGGCTTCTCCCAGCAGTTCCAGCGGCGCCCTCACGGCGCCGGGTTTGGTGCGCGAGGGAAAAACACTGCCGAAGGCCAGATAGTCGGCGCCCGCGGCGGCGGCTTGTTCGCCCAGCGCGATCTCGTTATAGCAGGACACGCCAAGAATGCGCTTCGGGCCCAGGGCGTCGCGCGCTGCGTCCAGCGAACCGCCCGGCGCATCGTCGCGCCCGATGTGCGCGCCGTCGGCGCCAATTTCCACCGCCAGCCAGACATCGTCATTGATGATCAGCTTCGCGCCCGCGGCACGACAGATACGCAGCATCTCGGCCGCTTGCGCGCGACGCAAGGCGCTCGTGGCCGACTTGTTGCGATACTGAACATACGGCGCGCCGCCGTCGAGCGCCGCCTTGACCAGCGCCGACAGTCGCGGCAGCAGCGGGTCGTCAAGGGTTACGGCGCAAAGGCCGCTAAGCTTCATGTCAGGATTCATCGGACTCTTCTTCGTCCCGCGACCAGAACAAACGATCAGGAATGAATTGTCCCATGCCCGGGCGAAAGCCGGCAGCCAGTGTGCGCCAGGCATATTCCTGAGCGCCGAAAACCGCTTCGGCAACATTCACACCCGTGGAAAAATGCGCCGCAATGGCCGAGGCAAGGGTGCAGCCCGAACCGTGATAACTGCCCGGCAAGCGCTCCCATCGATCGGATCGCACCACACCGTGACTGCCGTAGAGGGTATTGATCACCTGCGGCGTCGCCTCGTGGGTACCGGTGAGCAGCACATATTCGCAGCCGGCCTTGATCAGCCGGTGAGCGCATTCCGCCAGGTCCGGTTCGTGGTGGCCATACTCGGCGCCCTCGCCGATTTGCTGGGCGAGTCGGCGGGCTTCAAGACTGTTGGGTGTCAGCAATGTGGTCTGCGGCAGCAGCAAACCGATCATGGCCTCGATCATTTCCTCATCGGCAAACTGGTCACCCCGCCCGGAAGCCAGCACGGGATCGAGCACCACCGGGATTCCGGGATAGTCGGAAATCACTTCGGCAATGGCGGCAATCACCTCGACACTGCCCAGCATGCCGAGCTTGAACGCTGCTACCGGCATGTCCTCAAGCAGGGCCCGGGCCTGGTCGGCCACCCACTCGGCGTCGATCGGCAGCACGCCCTCCACGCCCGCCGTATCCTGCACGGTGATCGCCGTCACAACCGAAAGCGGATGGCAGCCAAGACTTGCCAGGGTCAGGATATCGGCTTGCAATCCGGCACCGCCGGTGGGGTCGGCGGCGGCAAACGTGAGCACGATGGGCGGGGTCGGCGCGGACGATCTGACAACAGGGGCAGCGTTCATGAATTTCCTGACCCGGTCCCGGTATATCGGACAACGAGCAGCTTGGGTTAGTATCGCGCAATTCTAACCTACGGCCTTGCAATGACTGCTCCGGCGCCCTATTCCAAATGGATGTGTCTGATCTGCGGCTTCCTCTACGACGAGGCTGCGGGGCTGCCTGACGAAGGCCTGCCGGCAGGTACCCGATGGAGCGAAATCCCTCCCAACTGGACCTGTCCTGAATGCGGCGCGCGCAAGGAAGACTTTGAAATGGTGGAAACTTAAGTATGATGCGGGCTGACGACGTCCGGCTTCATCAAGAAAGTACGCAAAGGGCGCGGGGAGGAAGAAAAGCACGGAGGAGACAAGATGGCTCCGATGCTGCGTTTCGCATCTCCTGCGCGTGCCAGATTCAAGTCTGAACATATCGTGGAATAATGTGAGCGAGACACCCCGCCTTTCCGGCATCAAAGTGATGGTGATCGATGACTCGAACACCATCCGCAAAACAGCGGAAATTTTTCTGCTTCAGGCTGGCGCACAGGTTGTGCTGGCCGAAGACGGCTTTGATGCTTTGGCCAAGATCAATGATCACCAGCCGAACGTGGTGTTCTGCGACATCCTGATGCCGCGCCTCGATGGCTACCAGACCTGCGCCCTGATCAAGAAGAACTCGAAGTTCTCGAGCACGCCGGTGATCATGCTTTCCTCCAAGGACGGCCTTTTCGACCGCGCGCGCGGTCGCATGGTCGGCTCCGACGAGTACCTGACCAAACCTTTCACCAAAGACAGCCTGATCCAAACCGTCGCCACGCACGCGGCACGTACCTGATTTTTCGTTTTCTATTCATGTGAGAGCACACCAACATGCCCATCAAAACCATTCTGATTGTCGACGACTCCCCCACCGAACGCCATATTCTGAGCGAGATGCTTGCCAGCGCCGGCTACGAAATCAGCACCGCCGATAGCGGTGACGAAGGTATCGAGCGCGCCAAACAACTCATGCCCGACCTCGTGCTCATGGATGTCGTGATGCCGGGTACCAATGGTTTCCAGGCCACGCGCGCCCTGTCCAAGGACGAGGCGACCAAAAACATTCCGGTGATCATGTGCACCAGCAAGAATCAGGAGACGGACCGGGTCTGGGGCATGCGCCAGGGAGCCCACGACTACGTCACCAAGCCGGTGGATGGACCGGCGCTGCTGGCCAAGATCGCGGCGCTCGGGTAAGCGTATAAATGGCAGAGCGCATCAGCCTTCGAGAATTCCAGCAGAATCTCTCCGACCGTCTGGTATCGGCGCAGCGCGGCGAGGGTGAGTTGTCTTTGCTGGGCGTCGAGTCGGGCAGCGACGATCTGCCCGGCGGCAGTCATTGGCTGATAGACCTTGCCGACTCAGGCGAGGTCGTACCGCTGCCCACGCTGACCTTGGCACCGCTGACCAAGCCATGGTTCGCAGGAATCGCCAATATTCGTGGCGTACTTTATAGCGTGGTGGATTTTGCTGCGTGGCGAGGCGGCAGTGCGACGCCGTGCAACACGCATTCCCGCCTGCTGCTGATCGGCGCCGCCCATGGCATCAACACCGCTCTGCTGGTGCGGCGCGCACTGGGACTGCGTCCCCTGAAACAGATGCACGCCGAAGCGACAGCTGACGAGCATGTGTCTGCCGAAACGGCTTCCTGGCAGGGAGGCCGATTCATCGATGCGCAAAACCTGAGCTGGACTCAACTGCGAATTCCAGCCCTGCTTGCCGATCCCGAATACCTCGACATCGCCCTTTGATAATTCAAGAAAGATTCCACCATGGCCACCGATATCACTTCCGCTTCTAAGACGGTTTCGGCATCAGGTGCAAGCGATCGGCGGCGGCGCACGGGCTTGCCACTGATTGGTCATCTCGCCTTCGCCGTTCAAGTCAAGCTGCTCGGCGCCCTGTTTGCCGTCAGCGCGCTGATTGCGGTTGGCATTGTCGCCCTGCAGGCGCAAACCTCGGCCCGCGAAACGGCTTATCTCTCGGTGATAGGCCAGATTTCGACGTTGACCCAGCGAATTCCGCGCGCCGTACAAAACGCACTGCAAGGCGACAGGCCCGCCTTCAAGGAACTGCGCGAAGCCAATGCAACGTTCCTTCAACAGCTTGAGATTCTGGCCAACGGCGGCGACGTCGAGAACACCCAGCTGCCTGCCACGGGTGAATCGGTGAAGCCCGCACTCGACGCCTTGCGCGCTGCATGGAACGATCAGGCCACACCCATTGCCAAGGTCCTGGCGCAGGAGGCCACATTTATCGCGACGGGCAACCTGGCACGGGAATCCCTGCAATACGGCCTGGTAATGGCCGAAAATGCCGAAATGAGCGGCGGCAAACTGCCTCTGCTCACCGGGCGCGTGCAGCGTGCGGTCACCCAGTTGGCCTGGGCGCCGGGTATTGACGAGCGCCTTGTCGGGCAATTGAATGAAGACTTGGCCGCAGCGCTGGAACTGGCTCCCGCGGGTTCCCAGTTGGCGATCAGCCTGAAGTCCATGCAACCTGCGGCCAAAGCCGCCACCACGGACATCAAGGGTTTGTCCGCCACGCGTGGCAGTCTGCCCAAGATGCTCGCGGACTGGCGCAAGCTGGAAGAATTGACTGAACAATTGAAAGCGGCCTATAGAGTTGATGCGGCGGCGGTGCATGCGCTGACCGCGGTCACGGTCATCTGCGCATCGCTCGCGCTGGCAATGCTGGTTCTGTTGATCAAAGCCCTCGCCGACGATGCCGCGCAACGCGCGGCGGACGCGGAACGCCAGCGACGTATTGCGGAAGCGGAAAAGGACGCCGGCCAGAGCGCGATTTTGCTGCTGATGAACGAGATGGGCGATTTGGCCGACGGCGACCTGACCGTGCGCGCCACCGTCTCCGAGGATATGACCGGCGCCATTGCCGACTCGGTGAACTACACCATTGAGGAACTGTCCGTGCTGGTGCGCCGCATCAACGACGCTGCCGACCGCGTGACACGCGCCTCAGGCGCCGCCCAAACCACCTCCAACGAACTCATTTCAGCGACCAAGGTGCAGTCGGCCGAGATCCAGGGGGCGAACGCGGCAGTTCTTGAAATGGCCGACTCCATGAAAACCGTATCTTCCTCTGCCATGGAATCGGCCCGCGTCGCGCGAGCCTCGCTGGACGCGGCGCAGAAGGGCTCCGCTGCTGTGTCGAACTCGATCTCGGGCATGAATGAAATCCGCACCCAGATCCAGGAAACCTCGAAACGAATCAAGCGCCTTGGCGAATCCTCGCAGGAGATCGGCGAAATCGTCGAACTGATTTCCGACATTACCGAACAAACCAACGTGCTGGCATTGAACGCAGCCATCCAGGCGGCTTCTGCCGGCGAGGCCGGACGAGGTTTCTCGGTGGTGGCGGAGGAGGTGCAGCGTCTGGCCGAACGCTCGGGTGAAGCCACCAAGCAGATTGCCGCCATTGTCAAAACCATTCAGACCGATACGCACGACGCGGTGGCAGCCATGGAACACTCGACCCAGGGCGTGGTGGAAGGCGCCGCGCTGTCCGACGCGGCGGGACAAGCGCTCAATGAGATTTCCAGCGTGTCGCAGGATCTCGCGCGATTGATTGAAGCCATTTCCAGCGACACGCAGACGCAAGCCGACATCGCCACCAAAGTGGCCGATTCGATGCAGGAAATTCTCCGCATTACCGGCCAAACCACATCCAGCACCAAGGAAACCGCTGTCTCGATTGGCGAACTTGCCGAACTTGCCGTTGAACTGAAAGGCTCGGTCTCGGGCTTCAAGGTGTGACGGAGCAAGACATGAATCACAGCCTGGAAAACTGTCTCGTATGAGCATGGATCTGGATATTGGTCCTCTGTCTTGGGTCAAGGGAGAAATCGATCTTGCACTGGAACGCGCAGGACAGGGCCTCATTGCCGGTGTCGCGGATCCTGCTGGCGACGGTCTGCAGAAAGCCGGCGCGAGCATGCACCAGGCCCACGGCGCACTTGCCATTGTCGGACTGGACGGTATTACCGAGTTTTCCGATGCGATAGAAAAGCTGTTGGCGGAGCTGAAAGAGGGCACGGTAGCGAACCGCGATGCCGCCATCGCCGCCGGTCAGGCGGGGATCAGTGCCTTGCGCGGCTATCTCGACGACCTGATGGCCGGCCATCCAGACCAACCGCTGAAACTGTCCGCGCCCTATCGGGCGATGGCCGCCGCCCGTGGCCAGGAGGCATCGGGAACACTCGAATTGTTTTTCCCCGATCTTTCCCAGCGCCCGCCCAAGCGCGAAAAGGAAGCCGCGGCACTCGCACCGGCTGCGCTGGCGACGCGCCTCAAAGCCGCGCGCATGGGCTTCGAACGCGGCCTGCTGAAATGGATCAAGCATGATCCCAAGGGCATCGCGGAGATGAAAATCTCGGTGTCGATGATCGAATCGACCCGCAACACACCAGCCGCACGCGCCTACTGGTGGATCGCGCTCGGCGTGCTCGACGCACTCGCCGCCGACGGCCTGCCCGATGCGACTGAAGCAAAGCGGTTCGCCATGCGCATCGGCGGCCATATCCGCAAGCTCATTGAAGGCCAGACCGAGATCAATGAGCAATCCTTGCGCGAAGCCCTCTATCTTGCTGCCTGCGCCACTGCCGGAGGGGCCGCGTTAACAGTCGTTCGCGCCGCCTATCGCCTGGATGGCATGGTGCCCAGAGCATCGCCTTCGGAAACCGAGAGGCTGTTGCCCCATCTGCGTCGCCTGCGGGAACTGCTGACCGCCGCCAAGGATGACTGGAACCGGTTGTGTGCCGGTACGGTCGCCGCACTGCCCCCGTTCCACGAACGTACGGCGCTCATCGCCGAGGAGGGCAAGGCGACCGGACAGCCCGACTATGTTCGCTTGACTGCCGCAATACTTGAACACACCGACAGCTTGCACCGGGACCCGACGCGCCACAACGACGCTCTTGCTCTTGAAATGGCCACGGCACTGCTGCTTGCCGAATCAGTTCTGGAAAATTTCCAGTCGCTGGATGACGATTTCACCCGTTCCACCGACGCCGTCGTCAGCCGGCTGGAAGCGGTCGGCAGAGGCGAAGAACTTGGCATGCTGGACCTGCCTCATCTCGATGCCATGTCACGCCGCGCCCAGGAGCGCTTGTTGCATGAGTCGGTAGCTCGCGAAATTCATTCCAACCTGGGTGCCATCGAGCAGACTCTGGACGCCTTTTTCCGCGACCCCTCGCGCCATTCGACGCTGGCCGCGCTCAAGCAACCCATTCGCCAGATTCAGGGCGCGCTGCTCGTGCTTGGTCAAAACCGCGCCAACGCAGTATTGACGGAATGTGCGCTGGCGATCGAGCGTTTCGCCGAGCCCGGCTTCACGGCACACGCCGGTGAATTTGAAGACGTGGCGAAAAAGCTTTCGGCTCTGGGCTTTTTTGTCGCGCAGTTGCAGGGCGGTGATGCCGATATCGACGCCTTGCTTGAGCCGCCGCCGATACCAAAAGTCGAGCGCCAGGAGATCGATGTCGTCGACTCGTCCGCGCCCGGCGAAGCCGCGACGCCGGACTCCGCGAGCACAGAGTCCTTAGCCGAAGCCGAGCAGGAAGCGGAGGAGATAGCGGGGGATTCGCTCGCCGACTTCGAAGTCGAAGGTCTCGAGCTGCCACCGGAAGCCGCACCCGCTGCCCCGCCCCCGCCCATCGAGACGCCCGCGCCTTCGGCTGAAGCCACACGGCTTGTCGATGCCAGCGAGGAAGATCTTGATGCAGAACTTCTTTCGATTTTTCTCGAAGAAGCCAACGAAGTTCTCGCAACCATCAACGCGCATTTGCCCCTGATCCACGCCACACCCGGCGACCAGGCATCGCTCGTTACCCTGCGCCGAAGCTTCCATACCTTGAAGGGCAGTGGTCGCATGGTAGGTCTCGCCGATCTGGGTGAAGTCGCCTGGGCGGTGGAACAAGTGATGAATGGCTGGTTGCATGAAGTACGCGACGCAACGCCGGCTTTGTTGGAAATGCTCGACCTGGCGGCCGAAACATTCATGGATTGGGTCAGGCAACTGGAGTCTGGCGGCAGCACGCAGTTCGATGCTGCCGAACTGATCCATCGTTGCGAACACCTGGGCGGCGCCGAGGATGCCGAAGCCGAAGCCGCCGTGGAGCCAGCGCCGAGTTTTGTGGCTGCCGCACCCGAAGTCGAAACACCCGAAGTCGAAACACCCGAAGTCGAAACACCCGAAGTCGAAACCCCAGAAGTCGAAACCCCCGAAGTCGAAACCCCAGAAGTCGAAACACCGGAAGTCGAAACGCCCGAGGTCGAAACGCCCGAGGTCGAAATAGCGGAGCAAAGCATCGCGGACTCCCTGCCCTCGGCCGACGTTGTTTCCTTTCCTGCACCGCCCGCGATCCGTGTCGGCGAGGTCGAAGTCGCACCTGCGCTCTACCATCTCTACATAGAGGAAACCCGCGGTCACGTCGCGGCACTGCAAGCCGATCTCGGCCGGGAAGCCGTGCCTGGCGATGAAGTCATCCGTGCCGCCCATACGACCGCCAGCATTTCCGCGGCGGCTGGCTTTAGTCCGATCTCCAAACTGGCCCGCGCTCTGGAAGATGCGCTGGTGCGTTTCTCGCTGGTCGATGCCTGCCCCACGGATGCGCAACGCTTCGTCTTCGCGCGATGCGCCGGCGCCCTTGAGGGAATGATCGGCGCCGTTGCCGAACGACGCATGCCACGAGACGAGGCCGATCTCGCGGCAGAGCTCAACGCCATGAAGCCGGCTGAGGTTGCCGCGGAATTCGCAGCGGAACCGCTTGCGGAAATCGAAGCCGAATCCATCGAAGACACCGCGATGCCGCTGGATGAAGTCCCCGCGGGGGCGCTGCCGGAAGTGAGCATCAGCACGGCGGAACGCCGCTCGACCCGTATCGAAGACGAGATCGATGCACAGATATTGCCGCTGTTCCTTGAGGAAAGCGTTGAATTGATCCGCGAGATCGGCTCAGCCCTGCGTGAATGGCGTGCGACGCCGAGCAATGCCGAGATTCCGCGCGCACTGCAGCGCGCCCTGCATACGCTCAAAGGCAGCGCACGGATGGCCGGAGCCATGGGCTGCGGCGAGTTGCTGCACTCCATGGAAGACCGCATCGATCTGGCAGCGGCCTTGAACCTGGTGCAACCGAGCACCTTCGACGGGCTTGAGGTCTCGTTTGACCGGGCTGCGATGCTGATCGAGCATTTGCGTGATCCAGCCGCCCATGGCGCGCCGGCACCGTCCGCTGAGGCTTCGACTGCGCCCGATGTCACGGTCGAAACTCTGGCGAGCCCGGAACCCCACCCCGGTTTGGAAACCGGCGCACCACATATCGCAGGCGGCGAACTGGCGGCGCCCTTCGCTCCCGCCCAGAAAGCCCACCTGCGGGTGCGCGCAGACCTGGTTGACCAACTGGTGAACGAAGCCGGTGAAGTCGCCATCGCCCGGGGCAGAATCGAAGGCGAACTGCTGGGTTTGAAAGTTTCTTTGCTCGACCTGACGGAAAACGTGATCCGCCTGCGCAAGCAACTGCGCGAAGTCGAGATTCAGGCCGAGTCGCAGATGCAGTCGCAGCAAGCCCTGGCAAGTGAGCGGGCACAGGAATTCGATCCGCTCGAATTCGACCGCTTTACCCGCTTCCAGGAAGTCACGCGGATGATGGCGGAAAGCGTGAACGACGTCGCCACGGTGCAGCAGACGTTGATGCGCAATCTCGATCTCGCCAACGCGGCGGTAACCGCCCAGGCACGGCTGAGCCGCGAACTCTCGCAGCGACTGATGGGCGTGCGCATGGTCCCGTTCGAAAGCCTCGCCGAGCGACTGCATCGAGTCGTGCGCCAGGCGGCCAAAGACACCGGCAAGCGTTGCAACCTCGATATTCGCCACGGCCAGACCGAGCTTGACCGCTCGGTGCTGGACAAGATGGCCGGACCGCTCGAGCACATGCTGCGCAACAGCGTTGCCCACGGGCTTGAAGCGCCTGCCGCGCGCGGCGCTGCCGGCAAGCAGGCTATCGGTCAGATCACGCTTTCGCTGGCACAGGAAGGCAATGAAATTGTGATCATCATCAATGATGATGGTGCCGGACTCGACTTCGATCGTATCCGCCAGCGCGGCATCGAACGCGGCATGCTCAAGGAAGACGAGATCGCCGACACGGCGAGGCTGACGCAGCTCATTTTGCAGCCGGGATTCTCTACCGCCGAGTCAGTCACGGCACTGGCCGGACGCGGCGTCGGCATGGACGTGGTGGAAAGCGAAACCGCCAGCCTGGGCGGCCGCATCGATATCCAATCGATCACCGGGAGCGGCACCACATTCCGCATCTATCTGCCGCTTGCGCTTTCTGTCACACAGGCAGTACTGCTGACTATCGTATCTCGA
>JAIPCT010000078.1 GCA_021738065.1 Burkholderiaceae bacterium | reverse complement strand
CGCGGCCGAACGCAGCAGATGGGTCAGATGAGTTCACGAATCGGGACACGCTGTCGTGGTATCGACAAAGCGTATTTCGGCAAATCCTGCGCGCGCTTCCGCGCCGGTATTGTCGGTGTCGCTGGCCAGCGCCAGTCCGTGCAACCGGGCCGGCGCATGGCCGAAGGCGCGCTGGAAATCCTCGGCGACATTGCGCCGCTCATTGACCCATTTGCCGGCCAGTGCATCGCCCGAGCGCAGCACGAACATCCGTGCCCGATCGGTGTAGGCGTTGTCCTGCACCGTGCCGACAGCTTGGCGGTTGTCCCAGACATAGTTCACCGCCGCATCCGGCACCTGATCGCCATAAATCGAACGGGCAATGCCGAGGCTGGCACGAGTCAGCAAGCCGAGCTTGTCCGCCGGCATGTCAAAACTCAGATAGAGCCGCGCGGCAAAATCATCACCGGATTTCTTCGTCATGTCGGCCGTGGCGATCGTCGATTCGACGCGCCAGCGCCAGCACAGGATCGGCGTTCTGGCCAGATCGACCGTCAGCGGCCGCGCCAGCAGCGCCATGCTGTTGACGGCATGAGCTTCCACCGCGCTGACGCCATCCCAGGCGCGCAGCCGGTAGCGGGTCGGCGCTACTTTCTTGTCGATCTGCTCCACCCGCCAGGGCGCCGGAAGACCCTCCTGTGCCGCGTCGAAATCCCCCACCTTGAGGGTTTCCGCAGCGGCCAGCGCAGGCATGAAGGCCAGTGCCAACGTCACGATACGGACAATGGGAAAAGTCGCACGGACGGACATTCAGGCGCCCCGCCGCCAGGCATGAAAACGTGCGACCCAGGCCAGCAAGCCAGCCGGGGCGTGGGCTTTCTTCCAGACCCCGGCGACAAACTTGTTGGCTTCGGCGAGTGTCGGATAGATGTGGATGGTGCCGAGAATCTTGTTGAGGCCGATGCCCTGTTTCATCGCCAGCACGTATTCGGCGATCAGGTCTCCGGCGTGCTCGCCGACGATGGTAACGCCCAGTATCCGGTCCTTGCCGGGGACCGTCAGCACCTTTATGAAACCGTGGGCTTCGCCGTCGGCGATGGCGCGGTCCAAATCATCGATGTCGTAGCGGCTGACTTCATACGCGACGCCCTGCTCGGCCGCCTCCTGTTCGTTGAGCCCGACGCGCGCAACCTCCGGTTCGACGAAAGTGGCCCAGGGAATCACCCGGTAATCCGCCTTGAATTTCTTGAACGGATCGAACAAGGAATTCACCGCCGCATACCAGGCCTGATGCGCGGCAGTGTGGGTGAACTGGTAAGGCCCGGCGACATCGCCCGCGGCATAGATATTGGGGTAGTTGGTCTGCAGGAATTCGTTGGTGTCGACGGTGCGCGTTGCCGGAATGTCGAGCGTTTCCAGACCGTAGCCCTGGACATTGGCGATGCGGCCCACGGCCACCAGCACCACATCGAAGGGAATGCGCACGTCGCGTCCTTGGTGTTCGGCAATCAGGATTTGCTCCCCATTCTCGATCCGGAACTCTTTCGCCTTGTGATTGAGCAGCACCGCGATGCCCTCGGCGCGAAAGCGTGCCGCCACCATTTCGGACACCTCGGGATCTTCGCGGATCATGATGCGCGGCGCCATTTCGACCTGGGTTACGGTGCTACCCGACGCCGCACCGAGACGGGCGAAGGCCTGGGTGAGTTCGCAGCCGATCGGCCCGCCGCCAAGGACAATCAGGCGCTTGGGCAGTTCGCGGAGATCCCAGACAGTATCTGAAGTCAGGTAGCCGACGTCTTCAATTCCCGGGATCGGCGGCACGAAAGGCCGCGCGCCGGCCGCGATGACGATGCTGCGCGTGCTCAAGCACTCGCTGGCGCCGTTGTGACGCGTGACCTCAACCTCCCAGGGTGAAACGATCTGTGCCGTCCCTTCGATGACTTCCACGCCCAGTTCGGTGTAACGGGCCACCGAATCGTGTGGCTCCACGCTGCGCACCACGCGTTGCACCCGCTCCATGACCTCGGCAAAGGAAAAGTCGGCGCTGGCACTACGGCAACCGAACTCCTTTGCCCGCGATATGTGCGACAGCAGTTTGGCCGAGCGGATCAGTGCCTTGGAGGGCACGCAGCCGGTGTTGAGGCAATCGCCACCCATTTTGTGCTTCTCGATCAGCGTCACCTTGGCCTTGACCGCCGCGGCAATGTAAGCGGTGACCAGACCGGCGCTGCCCCCACCGATGACGATCAGGTTGCGATCGAAGCGCTGCGGCTTCGTCCAGCGAGCATAGACCTTGCGTGCCCTGATGACGTCGACTATTTTCTTGGCGATCAACGGGAAAATGCTAAGCAGAAGGAACGATCCAATCAGTTCGAGCGAGAAGACGTCCTTGACGCCCGCTACACTCGCCAACTGAGTCCCCGCATTAACAAACACGATAGTTCCGGCCAGCATGCCGAGCTGGCTAACCCAGTAGAAGGTCCAGGCGCGCATCGGCGTTACACCCATCAGCAGGTTGACCGCCCAAAAGGGAACCTGAGGTATCAGGCGAAGCGTGAGCAGATAGAAACCGCCGTCTTTTTCGACGCCACGACCGATCGCCGACATGCGCTGACCGAAACGTTGCGCCACCCAGTCGCGTAAGAGAAAGCGCGACACCAGAAAGGCCAGTGTGGCGCCAATGCTGGAGGCGAAGGAAACAATCAGCGTGCCCCACCACAGGCCGAAAATCGCGCCGCCGGCCAGGGTCATGATTGCCGCACCCGGCAATGACAACGCCGTCACCGCGACATAGACCGCGAAGTACACCGCAATCGCCAGGCCGGGATTGTCGACACGCCAGGCATCGATGGTCGCCTGGCTGGCTTTCAATCCCTCCAGGCTGAGATACTGCCCCAGGTCCAATGCGACATAAAGTCCGACGACGACGGCGAGCACCAGAACCAGCAGTACTTTTTTAAGCGACACGAATTCTCCTGAAAAACGGCCTTATTGACGGCCCGATTGATGCTGTAGAGTCGCCGAGCGCTCCCGAATACTTACAGTTCTCCGGGAACGCAATCAATCGCCGTGTGGTCCGAACCGTACTCACACAGTAAACCGGAGTCATCCCGATGAACCTAAAAACCTCACCACAGAGACACAGAGGCACAGAGAAAGGCGATGAATCAAGGCCGCATGGATTGAATATCTCTCATCTTTTGGGTGATCCGCCCTCGCGGCCCACCGTTTTGCTTTTCCTCTGTGTTCTCTGTGCCTCTGTGGTTCAGTTGGGTTTTCCTGGATGAACAAAGATAACAGCCAGGCAAGCGTCATCATCAACGGCAAAAACGTTCTGGTTGAATGGACCCCGGCGGCTGACCGGGAGCTTGCCCAGCGCAAAACGCCGCTTTATGTCGAGCTTGAACTGTATTTTTCCTGTCTGGTGAAAAAATTTGTCCATTTCCGCGAAGACTCGAGAGGCAAGCCTACCGCCGCCGCGCACTCGAAACTGCACTTGTACTTTCGTCCGGTCACTTCGACGGCATGCAGCTTCGAGGTCGCCGAGCGCCTCGGTCGCCAGCCCGAAATTGAAATAGACAGCAAGGCCGTACGCCAGATCGCACCCAAGCGCGTCAGTATCGACCACGTCGATGGCGCCTGGTGCGGCAGTTTCGGCTTGTAGTCCGAGGAGGCGAAAGGCGGGTATGGGGCCGCTGCGCCTTGGCTATGCCTTGGCTGCAAAACGTCTGGCGATCAGGTGATCGACTGACAACACGCCCGGCCCTTTTGCGATCAGGAAAACCAGCACCGTCGCCCAAACGCCGTGAGTGGGATAGGCATCGGGATACACCAGCAACTGGATGGTCATGGTCATCACCAGCAGGGCGATGGCCGAGAAGCGGGTCGCCAATCCGATCAGGATCAGCAAAGGAAACAGGTGTTCGGCGAATGCCGCCATCGGGGCCGCCAGTTCCGGCGCAAGCAGCGGCAGGCGGTACTCTTCGCGAAACAGATAAATCACCGAATCGGACAAGCGCGGCATGCCGATATCAAAAGTTCCGCTGACGATATCGATGGCCAGGCCCTCGATCTTGGTCTGGCCCGATTTCCAGAAAACCGCCGCAATGGAAAAACGGCCGACGAAGGCGATCAGGGAATCCGGAATACGGGCAGTCAAACCGATCAGCTTGTGAACCAGGCCTACGATGCCCACGGCATCGGCAGACGCGGTGGTGATGGTCGAGATGCTTGTCATGATGTCGTACTCCTGTGAGTCGTCACGGCGCATAGCGCGCCGCCCTGGATCAACAGGCCCAGGGTGGAAGCCAGATCGAATTCGGCATCCGCGGCGAGGCCCTGCTCCGCGGCCGGTCCAAAGGCCAGGCCTTGCAGCAGCTGGTCGATGAAACATGCCGCGCCGGTCGAAATGCGGAATATTTCGACCTCGAGCCCGACCCGCAGCACAAGCGCTGTCTCCGCGGTCAGCGGATCGACTTCGCCGAGGGCGGCTGCGCAATCCTGCGCCTGATGGGCTGCCCACAAGGAAGCCACGGCATATCCGGATCGCAGCATGCCGAGCGAGGGCTGCAGGCTGAAACGGCATTCGCCCAGTTGCGTTTCGTCGGCCAGCAAGGCAGCGATGCGATCGACACCGAGCGCTTCGGCGTCGGCCGCATGAAAGGCTTGCACGCGCAACATTTCCAGCCGTGCCACGTCCGCCAGATAGGCGAGGCTGGCGGCGGGCGGAAAGGCTTCGATAAAACCCGGAAACAGCTCGCCATAGCAGGCCAGCACCGGCGTGCGCGGTGGATGGGCGCGCGCAAACACACGCGCCATGGCCCGAAAGAACTCCTCGCCGACCAGTTCCTGCGTCACCGGAAAGCTGTCGGCCAGCGCGTCGATCAGCGAAACAATCACGTTGTTGCGATACACCGCAAACCGCCGTTCCGGGTCCGACTGATTCCAGGTCGTCAGGCCGGGCGGGCAGGCAGCCCCATCCGTGAGCAAGGCGTCGCTAAATATTTGATGAGCACTCATGCCGCCACCCTGTCGCGCGGGATTGCGGCGCCGGCGGCGCACATCATGCGTTCCGCCCGCTGTGCCTCGGCAAGCAAAACCGGAAATGCCGGGATATCGTTGTCGCGCTCGATCAGGGTCGGCATCGGTCCGAGCAAATCGAGCGTGAAGGCGTAGAGATCCCAGACCGCCTGCGCCACGGGTGCGCCGTGGCTGTCGATCAGCAGGGTATCGCCTGCCGCGTCGACATCGCTGGCGAAGCCGGCCAGATGAATCTGGCGCACCGCTTCCAGCGGCAGCGCGCGGATGTAATCGTGGGGATCGCGATGATGATTGATGCAGGAAACATGGACATTATTGACGTCGAGCAGCAGATGGCAGCCGCTGCGTTGAACAATCTCGGTGATGAAGGCGGTTTCCGTCATGCTCGAGTCGGCAAACTCGACATACGTCGCCGGATTCTCCAGCAGCAGGTTTCGCTTCAGGTGGTTCTGCACCTGATCGACGTGCTCGCAAACGCGGTCCAGCGTCGCCGCGTGATAGGGAAGCGGCAGCAGATCGTTGAGAAAGGCTTCGCCGTGGCTGGCCCAGGCCAGATGCTCGGAGAACGATTCGGGCTGGTAGCGATCCAGCAAGTGCGCCAGCCGGTCAAGGTGGGCGAGATCGAGAGGCGATTCGCCGCCGATCGAGAGACCCACACCGTGAATCGACAGGGCATGGCATTGGCGGATCCGGCCCAGATACTCATGGAAGGGGCCACCGGCCACCATGTAGTTCTCGGCGTGAATCTCGAAAAAACCGATATCGGGGCGAGTCTCAAGAATCTCCCGAAAATGCTCCGGTTTGAGCCCGACCCCGCCGCGAAGCGTCAGGCCCCTGGCGGCGGCGGCGCCGCCGGCCAGGGGAATGGCGGAATCACGTGCAGTCATGGTCGGCGTTCCGCTCCCTGGCACGATTCAGCCAGCCATCTTTGCCTTGAACTCCATGAGCTGACCGAAGCCGGTCGGCGAGGTCTTCGATGCGGTTTTCTCGCAGCTTCCCTTGGGCACCGCCGACCAGGCATTGCTCTGGTGATCCATCTTCGACGTGCCGGCGCATGAGGTGCCGGCGCCCGCCTTGCAGTCATTCTTGCCCTTGAGAGCAACGCCATAGCAGTGCTCTTTTTCCATGGCCATCGGCTCGCCTTTGGCGGCGCCGCCATGGGAGGCAGCATAGGTGCCGACGGAAACGGTGGTCAGGGCAGCGCCGAGCGCGATGGCGAGGGTAGTAGCGGTCAAAGTCTTGTTCATGGTGGTTCTCCTTCATTCTGTATGGTTTGGATGCCTGGTTTGCCGCAGACGCTCTGACAATTCGAGCCTGCTGTGCAAAGAGTCGGCGCAAACCGCGATTCCTTACAGTCCGAATGATTGCCACCTGAAATGGCTCAAAATGCGCTCCGGGCAGTTGCGGTTGCCCCTGCCCGATGGGTTTCCGCTGTCGAACTCCCAGGCAGCAGCCGGTTTCAGCCCAGTTTGTCCAGGGCGGCGGCCAGGCTTTCCAGGCTTCGCTCGCGATTGTGTAGCTTGTCGAGACCGAACAAGCCGATGCGAAAACTGCTGAAATCGGCCGGTTCGTCGCACTGCAGCGGTACGCCTGCGGCAATCTGCACGCCGCCGGCGAGAAACTTCTTGCCCGAGCGGATATCCGGATCACTGGTATAGCTGACCACCACGCCGGGCGCCTGGAAACCCTCGGCGGCGACGCTGGGAAAGCCTTTTTTGACCAGCAGTTCGCGTACCCGGCGGCCGAGTTCCCGCTGTTCCTCGCAAACCGCGTCGAAGCCATAGCTTTCGGCCTCCAGCATGACGTCGCGCAGGCTGGCGAGCGCATCGGTGGGCATGGTCGCGTGATAGGCGTGACCACCGTTTTCGAAGGCTTCCATGATTTGCAGCCACTTTTTCAGATCGCAGGCAAAACTGCTGCTGCTGGTGGCGTCGATTCGCTCGCGGGCGCGTTCGCCGAGCGCGACCAGCGCACAGCAGGGCACGCCGCTCCAGCCTTTTTGCGGTGCGCTGATCAGGACATCGACCTCGTTGGCGACCATATCCACCCAGAGCGCGCCGGAAGCGATGCAATCGAGCACGAACAGACCGTCGACCGAACGCACCGCGGCGCCGACGGCGCGCAGGTAGTCATCGGGCAGGATGATGCCGGAACTGGTTTCGACGTGCGGGGCAAACACGATGTCCGGTTTCTGCTCACGGATCGCGGCGACGACTTTGTCGATCGGCGGCGGCGCAAAAGGGGAAGTGTTGTCCGTCCCGGTCTGGCGCGCCTTGAGGACGATGCTTTCCGAAGGAATCCGGCCCATATCGAGAATCTGGGTCCAGCGAAAACTGAACCAGCCGTTGCGGATGATCAGGCACTTCTTGTCGGCGGCGAACTGGCGTGCCACGGCTTCCATGCCGAAGGTGCCGCTGCCCGGTACGATGACCGTGGATTTCGCGTTGTAGACTTTTTTTAACAATCGCGAGATGTCTTTCATCACGCCCTGAAAGCGCTGCGACATGTGGTTCAGCGCGCGATCGGTATAAACCACCGAATATTCGAGCAATCCCTGAGGATCGGGTTGGGGCAGCAATGCGGACACGTGTGTTTCTCCTGTGATTTAGAACGGCTCGGCGAGGCGACCCGAAGCATAACGCCTGGAATTGTTGTTTTGCCGCTCAACAAACCGAAATCCGGCAGAAGTTCGCCGTCTCGCCAGCGCCGACTTTCAAGGCTGCGCCATGGGTCGAGGCGCTACCGGCGCGGACCGGAGGTTTGATCGTCGCCTACTTGGTCTCGAATACCCACACGCCATCCCAGCCTGGAACCGGTGGTGTGGCACGCAACTGTGCGATTCGATCCAGGTAAACGCGCGATGGCGGGTCTTCAGGGCAGAATGTCTGGCATTCGGCAAACGCTTTCTCGGCGAGGTCCCAATTCTGACTTCGATAGGCGGCAAGCCCCAGGGCGAAGCGATCCGTTCCTTCGCCCGGCAGGGGAAGCAGCTCGAAGATGCGAGTCGGTGCAAGCTTGCCCTTGACCCGGATCAGATCGATTTCACGGGTATTGACGGCCCTCCCCGCCACGACTTGCGTGCGTTCCGACAGCAGAATACGGGTTCCGTAGGCCTTGCTCGCCCCTTCCAGTCGCGAGGCAAGGTTGACCGGATCGCCCATCACGGTGAAGTTCTTCTGCGCCGGTGAACCGACGCTGCCGACAATCACCTCGCCCGTGGCAATGCCGATACGCAGATCGACATCGAATTCCAGCCCTGCAACATCGGTGCCAAGTTCCGCCGCCACGTCGGCGCGCAGCCGATCCAGCTGGTCGAGCGCCGCCAGCGCCGCCTTGCAGGCGAGTTCGGCGTGTTCGCCTGGACCACAGAATGGCGGCCCCCAGTAGGCCATCACCGCGTCGCCAATGAATTTGTCGACCACCCCCGCATTGATTGAAATGGCATGCGTCATGCGCGTAAAGAAACCGTTCACCATGCGCACCAGGGCATCCGGCGCCAGCCTTTCGGCGATCGAGGTGAAGCCTTTCAAGTCGATGAACATGATCGTCATCTCCCGTCGCTCGCCGCCGGGTTCCGTGAATTCGGGGTGTTCCAGCAGATTGCCGACGATGCGTGGATCCATGTACTTGCCGAAGGTGTCCCTGATCCTTTCCTTCATTCGCAAACCGCCGACCATGCCGTTGAATGATCCGGTCAGCGTACCGATTTCATCCTGCGTCATAACCGCGACTTCGGTGTCCAGGTCGCCCGCCTCCACCGCCTTGGCGCCCACGACAAGGTTGCGCACGTTGCGCACCAGGGCATTAGTCACAATGGCCGCGAAACCTAGCCCCAGCGCCGCGGCAAGCGCCGTCAGGCCGGCGTTGATCGACAGCAGAAACTTCTCGTCGCCGTCGGCACGCAACACCGCTGCATCTGTCAGCGCTTCAATCTGAAGTCTCGATGTAATAATCTCGTTGTCAATGTCATCTTCTTCAACCAGAAGTGTGGGCAACACCTTCACAAATGAAGCTTTGTCGCTTGCATTGTGATGAGTGAGCAGCGTTTGCAACTGGGTTTGAAACTCCCGATATTCGCGTTCGACAGTGTCCAGTGACAGTTCCAGCGACTGGCTTACCTGGTGCAGATGGGTGGACTGTTCCCTGGTACGGAGACGCGTGCGGATCTGCAAAAAAGTATCGTCGATTTCATTGCTCAAGGTCTCGATTCGCGCACGGGTCTTGGGGTTGTCTTGCGTCGGGTCAAACAAACGTTGCATCAGACCTTCCTGCTCAAGCACCTGGATGTTCATCCGTGCGAGCGCGTGACTCAAGATGAGATGTTTGCCGACCACCGTATCGAGTTCGTCGCTGATTCTGCCGGCGAGATGCAGGGAATACACGGCGACGACGGTCATCAAAGCCAGCACGACGGTCGCCGTGCCGAAAATCTTGTGCGCTATGTTCAGATGCATGGCCGGTATCCCCTTCCCCTATTGCCAAAAGCGTTTCGGATAATGACTGACCAATCCGACAAGATCACGAGATCCCGCCGGGCGGGGATTCGTTGATGTCGATACAAGCCTGTTCATGGCGGTAGTACGGCCCTTCATGTATCCGCTCGAAATACGATGCCCAGGCGGCGCTTCCCGCCGGCCAGTTGCGTAAAAACTGACTTTCCCAGCGGTCATGATCGTAGCCGACCGGAATGGCATCGATATGAACGCGGTCGATCTGTTTGCCATAGGCTGTTTCACAGATCGCCGGCAGACAGCCGATGCGCGTGATCAAGCCGCGCCGATCGCCACGGAAATTTGGCATTCCCGCCGCGCCGTTGTTGATGACCAGCCGGCCGCGGCTGTCGATCGGATAATCGCGCAGCACCGGCTGACAGGTATGCGTGCTGGCAAACACATCGACTTCGGCCAATCTGAAACTCTCGTCGATCTCGGCGCGATTGTTTTCATCATCGAGCGCAGCCACATCGAATCCCCATCCGGCCAGGGACTGCGCGTCGCCATGCACGACGCCGATGGCCAGGGTGCCGATGTGATAACGCCGCACCATCGGGAGCGGGCGCAGGCCATCGATGATCTCGGAGTGTTTGAGCGCCGTCGCCTTGAGCCGGGCATGAATGCGATTCGATCTTTCGACGACATCGGCGTCCACGTTTTCCGGGTAGGCACAACCGCATCCGGCCTCGCTTCCGGGCGTCAGCAGTTCGGCTTCGACGTTGCCGAGCATAGCGTCATGCGCCAGCACCGCGCGATTGACGGCCAGAAAACCCTGGTCATCGATATTGAACCAGTTGAAATCACCGTTGAAGCACAGCCTCACCGGCCCGGGCTCGCCTGCAGCCAAAGCCAAGATCGCGTCGAGCGCCGGCTGATTGCCGTAGAGACCGCCGATCACATACAGGGTTTCGACATCCGCCGCCGGACTTGCGGCGATCGCCTGCGGGCCATGCCGGTAACTTAGCGGGCAGGAACGGCCTGGCGACTCACCCATGTCGCCAAAGGCGGATCAGCGGGGCGCGGCGGCGGGCGCCGTCAAGCCGTCGGAGCCTTGATTCTCCATGTCGCCAATCTTGCCGTCAGCCAAAATAGCCTCTTCGGTTCGCTTGTTCATGATGACGATGCTGATGCGGCGATTGATCGGATTGTAGGCATCCTTTTTGTCGAACAGCACTGTCGAAGCGAGTCCCACCACGCGCATCACCTTGTCGTCGCGCATGCCGCCGGCGACGAGCTCGCGGCGCGAAGCATTGGCGCGATTGGTGGACAACTCCCAGTTGCTGAACTCACGCAAACCGCCGCCAAAGGGTTGGGCATCGGTGTGGCCGGACAAGCCGACATGGTTTTCGACCTGGTTCAGCATCTTGCCGATTTCTCGCAGAATGACGCGGGTATAGGGCTTCACTTCCGAACTGGCCGAATCGAACATCGGTCGATTCTTTTCATCGACAATCTGGATACGCAGGCCTTCGCTGGTGAGATCGAGCAGCAACTGATTCTTGAACTGCTGCAGCGTCGGGCTGCCATCAATCATGGCCTCGAGATCGGATTTCAGACCGGCAAGTTTTGCCCGCTCGATTCTTTCGAATTCGAGTTTCAGTTTTTGCAGGTTGAGGTTTTTCTTCGGCGCCTCGATATCACCCGATTTGACCTGCCCGACAGTCGCCGTCAGATCCTTGCCACCGCCCTGGATCACCGACGAGGAATCGCCAGAGCCCGAACCGCCGGCCATGGATACTTTCAGCGGATTCTGGAAGTAGTCGGCAATACCTTCGAGGTCGCCTTGCGTGGTGGAACCCAGCAGCCACATGAGCATGAAGAAGGCCATCATCGCCGTGACGAAGTCGGCGTAAGCGATTTTCCAGGCACCGCCGTGAGCGGCGCCGCCGCCCTTCTTGATGCGTTTGACGACTATCGGTTGTTGGCTATCGTCGCTCATGGCGCAGGCTGACTCGCTTCGGGCATATCAATCACTTGCCCTTGCGCGCTTTCAGGTCTTCTTCGAGTTCGATGAAGTTGGGCCGGTCGCCCGAGTACAGTACCTTGCGGCCGAATTCAACCGCAACCTGCGGTGCATAACCATTCATGCTGGCGAGCAGCACAGTCTTGATCACCTGATAAATCTTGCCTTCTTCCTCGACCTTCTGCTCCATTTGCCCGGCGAGCGGAGAGATGAAGCCATAGGCCAGCAGGATGCCGAGAAAAGTGCCGACCAGCGCGCCGCCGATCATCTTGCCAAGTACCGCCGGCGGGGCGCCGACCGAACCCATGACGTTCACCACGCCCATAACCGCGACCACGATGCCGAAGGCCGGCGTGGCATCCGCCAGTTTCGATACGGCATGGACCGGGACGTGCGCCTCCTGATGGTGCGTTTCGATTTCGATATCCATCAGATTTTCGATCTCAAAGGCGTTGAGATTGCCGCCCACCATCATGCGCAAATAGTCGCAAATGAACTCCATGACATGATGGTCCTTCAGGATATTTGGGTACTTGCCGAACACCGGGCTTTCGTCCGGATTCTCGATATCGTTCTCAATGGACATCAGGCCTTCTTTGCGTACTTTGGCAAGGATCTCGAACAGCATCGCCAGCAGGTCCATGTACAAGACCTTGTTGAGATGCGAACCCTTGAATACCTTGGGCAGCGCCTTCAGCGTGGCCTTGATCGTCTTGATGCCGTTGCCGGCGACGAAACCGCCGGTCGCCAGTCCGAAGATGGCCAGATATTCCAATGGCACCCACAAAGCCGCCAGGCTGCCGTGGACCGCATAGGTGCCAAGCGATGCCGCCAGAATAACTACGTAACCAACGATCAGGAGCATGTTGTTCTTTCGGATTGACTCGCCGGGCGACCTCCCGCTCGGGCGTGTTGCATGTTGCCTGATGCAACGGCGCAATCATAACGGCAAACAACAATCCGGGGCGACGTTGCTGCCGAGCGACGAAGCCATTCTCAAATGATTCCTCCGCCGACATGGCAGGATGCACAGTGGCTTGCAGAACCCGCGGGCGATACCCTGCTCGACGAGAACCCGGTCGCAGCAAGCGAATTCAGCCGCAAACCGGTTTCGTTGCAACGGCAAGCAGCCGTCGCGGCGAGCGACCGACGTAAAGCACATTGGCGGCCGGCTACGTAGATTCCGCAGATTGTCGCGTAATTCACGGATAAACAAATCCATGTTGCTTTGAGAGTATCCCTACCCATGGAATACGAACAATTGCCCGGCACCGCACTTCCGGAAATGTACATCGGCTTGCGGCACTATCTACGAGGAAATGAGCAATGAGCACAATCATGCTGGTGGATGATTCAGCAACGATACTTTTATCCATATCGAACATTCTCATCAAGGCTGGCTATGCGGTGGAAAAAGCCAGCAACGCCGCTGAGGGCCTGGCCAAATTCAAATCCGGCGTAAAGGTCGATCTGCTGATCACGGATCTCAACATGCCGGGCATGAACGGGATCGAGTTCATCAAGGAAGTGCGAACGCTGCCAAGCTACAAGTTCATGCCGATCCTCTTTCTGACTACCGAATCGCAGCAATCGAAGCGTCAGGAGGCAAAGGCCGCGGGGGCATCGGGCTGGCTGGTCAAGCCCGCCACGGCCGACGAGTTGATCAACACCATCAAACTCGTGATCAAATAATGAATACCCAACTCGGATTGCGGCAAAGCGTGTTCATGGCGCTGGGAATCGCTTTTGGCGCGGCAATCGGCGTCCTGATCTTCGATGACGCGTTTCACCGTGCCTTCCTTCCCGCCGTCGGTCTGTCCCAAGCCGTCGGCAATGCTCTGGCGGCAACTCTGCTGGTGCTGATCGCCTTTGGCGGACAGCGCATGATCCTGACCAAGACGTATCAGGAATGGATGGCTGGCGAAGGGCGCACTCAGAATGAAGCCGTCAAGCGGGCGGGCATGGCTGTTGCCGCCGCCGAACAAGTGTCGGGCGCCCTGCGCGGTGTCGACGGATTCAACGATGTGGTTCGCGGCCAGCTGCAAGGGGTGGTGGCGACAACCGAAACCGCCGCTTTCGACATTGCCAGCCGCCTGCAAAGCATCGACGAAATCATCTCGCGCTTCGGAGCCTATGTTGAATCCAGTGCCAGCGAATCGGACAAACTTCGAACGGCTTCGGAAGATCGCATCGAACGCAATCAGGTCCTGATATCGACACTGGAAAGCTACATACGCGAGCGCGTGGTGACAGCCGAGGAAGACAGGGAGCGGATTACGCAGGTGGTTGGTGAAGCCAGATCGCTCAGTACCCTGGTCGAACTGATCAAGCGGATTTCAGGACAGACGAATTTGCTGGCGCTGAATGCCGCTATCGAGGCGGCGCGAGCCGGCGAGGCCGGGCGCGGTTTCGCCGTCGTGGCAGACGAAGTGCGCAAACTTTCGGGCGAAACGGACAAAGCGGTCGGACAAATCAGCAGCGGCATTCAGACGGTGGCCAATTCCATCGAATCGCAGTTCGCCGACAAGCTCTCCCAGGACAAGGCGAATGCCGAACGCGAGGCGCTGGAAAGTTTTGCCCTTCAATTGGACGATCTGGGAAAAAGCTACAAGGAAGTGACCGATCACGAGGCCGATGTGATGTCCACCATCGCCGAAAGCAGTCAGACGCTTTCCGGAATGTTCATGTCAGCCTTGGCCAGCGTGCAGTTTCAGGACGTCACCCGGCAACAGATCGAGCAGGTGATTGACGCGCTGAATCATCTCGACAGTCACGCCAAGCGCCTCGCCAGCCGGCTGGATTCCTACGAAGATTCGAACTTCGAGCTGCGCCCGCTTTCTGACCACCTCGATCAGATCTACAGCAACTATGTAATGGATTCGCAGCGGGAAACGCATCGCAAAGCAACAAATATTGGCGCCTCGGTGGACAAGGCGAGTTCAAAAATCGAACTGTTCTAGCCGGAGAACATCTTGGACATTAGCCGCCAGACCATTGCAGAAGGTGCTGTTCGTCTCACCGTCGATGGGGATCTGACCATCTACCACGCCGCCGAAACCAAAACACATCTGATCGATGGCATACGCGCCAGCACCCTGCTTGAACTGGATCTCTCGCATGTCGGTGAGATCGATACATCCGGCCTTCAACTACTGGCCATGGCCAAACGCGAGAGCCAGCAGCTCGGACACGCCTTGCGCATCGTCGGCCACAGTCCCGCGGTACGGGAGCTGATCGAGTTTTTCAACATGGGGGCCTTTTTTGGCGACCCGCTGGTGATTCCCGCCGGCGAACACCA
This sequence comes from Burkholderiaceae bacterium, assembly GCA_021738065.1. GTDB lineage: Bacteria > Pseudomonadota > Gammaproteobacteria > Burkholderiales > Rhodocyclaceae > Sulfuritalea. The sequence continues at coordinate 536 of JAIPCT010000078.1, read as the reverse complement.
TTGAACCGGGGTTGAACATGGACGAAATACTCAGCGTATTCACGGTCGAAGCTCGCGAACAACTGGAAGCCATGGAGGCCGGACTGCTGCAGCTTGAGCAAGGCGACCGCGACCCGGAAACCATCAACAGCGTCTTTCGTGCAGCCCACACCATCAAGGGTGGCGCCGGCGTTGTCGAGATTCCTGCGGTCGAGAGTTTCACCCATATTCTTGAGAATGTGCTCGACCGGTTGCGCAACGGCGAGATCGAAGTCAGCGGCGACATGATCTCGGCCTTGCTCAAGGGTTGCGATCATATTGGTGCCCTGCTCAATGTCGTGCAGACGGAAGGTGGTGCGCCGGATGCGGATCTGACACAAGCGGGCGAACTGATTGCCGCAGCCTTGCGCCCCTTCCTCGGCGGCAATGCAGAGGCCAAGGCCGGCGCGGCGGGCAGCCTGACCGAGACCAGCGAAACGGAAGTGTCGCGCAGCGATCGTGATGGCGAGATTTCCGACTGCTGGCATATTTCGATTCGCTTCGGTCAGGATGTGCTC
>JAIPCT010000141.1 GCA_021738065.1 Burkholderiaceae bacterium | reverse complement strand
CCTTTCGCTTCACCACCAAACTTCGCCGACAGCACCGTCGTGATCGCCGCCGTCAATGTCGTCTTACCATGGTCAACGTGTCCAATTGTCCCCACGTTCACGTGCGGCTTCGTCCGCTCAAATTTCGCTTTTGCCATGTCTGCTTTCCTTAAAGAACGGTTGTTTGACGATCACTTCTTGTTGATGACTGCCTCGGCGACATTCTTCGGTGCCTCGGTATAGTGCTTGAACTCCATCGAATACGTTGCGCGACCCTGTGACAATGAACGCAGTTGTGTGGAGTATCCAAACATTTCCGCCAGCGGTACCTCTGCCTTGATCAGTTTGATGCCACCGACCTGATCTTCCATACCATGAACGATGCCGCGACGGCCAGAAAGATCGCCCATTACATTGCCCATATAGTCTTCTGGCGTCTCGACTTCGACCGCCATCATTGGTTCCAACAAGACAGGGCTGGCTTTGCGCATTGCGTCCTTGAACGCCATGGAGGCAGCCATCTTGAAGGCATTTTCGTTGGAATCGACATCATGGTAGGAGCCATCGAACAATGTCACTTTCACATCTACCACAGGGAACCCTGCCAAAACGCCATTCGGTAGTGTGTCCCGGAGACCTTTCTCGACGGCGGGAATAAATTCTCGCGGTACGGACCCGCCTTTGATCATATCGACAAACTCAAAACCCTTGCCAGCCTCATTCGGCTCAAGCTTGATCCAGACATGACCGTATTGACCACGACCACCCGACTGCTTGACAAACTTGCCTTCCTGCTCCACTGACTTGCGAACGGCTTCACGATAGGCAACTTGCGGAGCGCCTACGTTTGCTTCAACTCCAAACTCGCGACGCATGCGATCAACAAGAATTTCCAGGTGAAGTTCGCCCATGCCAGAAATAATAGTCTGACCCGATTCTTCATCTGTCCGAACTCGGAACGAGGGATCTTCTTGCGCCAGACGATTAAGCGCAATACCCATTTTTTCCTGATCAACCTTTGTCTTCGGTTCGACGGCAACGTGGATAACCGGCTCAGGAAACACCATGCGCTCAAGGGTGATGATATGCCCAGGGTCACATAGGGTCTCGCCCGTGGTGGCCTCTTTCAAACCAACCGCCGCCGCAATATCACCTGCGAAAACTTCCTTGATTTCCTCACGCTGGTTTGCGTGCATCTGAAGAATTCGCCCAAGGCGCTCCTTGCGGCCTTTGATTGGATTGAAAATCGTGTCACCGGTCTTGATCGTGCCCGAGTACACCCGGAAAAAAGTCAACTGACCAACATAGGGGTCAGTCATAATCTTGAAGGCCAAAGCGGCAAACGGATCAGTATCATTCGGCTTGCGCACCGCCGTTTGCTCGTTCTCAAGAATACCCTCGACCGGCTTGACATCTGTCGGGGCCGGCAAGTACTCGATTACCGCATCCAACATTGCCTGGACGCCCTTATTCTTGAAAGCGGACCCGCACAACATTGGCACGATTTCGGCGTTCAATGTGCGGGCGCGCAAACCGGCCTTTAGTTCCTCTTCGGTCAGATCGCCACTGTCGAGGTATTTGTTCATCAATTCCTCGGAGGCCTCTGCCGCTGCCTCGAGCATTTTTTCGCGCCACTCATTGGCTGTGGCTTTGAGGTGTTCCGGAATCTCTCCATACTCAAACTTGATCCCCTGACCCGCCTCATCCCAGATGATGGATTTCATCTTTACCAGATCTACAACGCCCTCAAACTTTTCCTCGGCGCCTATTGGTATCTGCAACGGAATTGGATTGGCTTTGAGCCGCATCCGCATCTGATCGTGCACCTTGAAGAAATCGGCGCCCTGACGGTCCATCTTGTTTACAAAGGCCAAGCGCGGCACTCCGTAACGATTAGCCTGGCGCCAGACAGTTTCAGACTGCGGCTGGACGCCGCCCACTGCGCAATAGACCATGCATGCACCATCAAGTACCCGCATTGAGCGCTCTACTTCGATGGTGAAATCGACGTGCCCGGGGGTGTCAATAATATTGACGCGATGCTCTGGGAAGTTCTGCCCCATTCCTTTCCAGAAACAGGTCGTCGCAGCCGAGGTAATCGTGATCCCCCGCTCCTGCTCCTGCTCCATCCAGTCCATAGTGGCCGCGCCATCATGGACCTCGCCGATCTTGTGATTGACCCCAGTGTAGAACAATATACGCTCGGTGGTCGTGGTCTTGCCGGCGTCGATATGCGCCGATATGCCAATGTTGCGATAGCGCTCGATAGGAGTCTTGCGGGCCACTTGATTTCCCTGCCTTATCTACTAAACCAAACCGCCATGACGCCTCATTTCACGAAGCGACAGGGCGGCGGACTAATTCAAAATTCGCCGGACATCCGACGAGACGCGATGCTACTTGGTGGAAACTAGAAACGGAAGTGCGAGAAGGCCTTGTTGGCTTCAGCCATGCGGTGCACTTCTTCACGCTTTTTCATCGCCGCTCCGCGCCCTTCGGACGCTTCAAGCAATTCAGCTGCAAGGCGCTGACCCATCGACTTCTCGGATCGCTTCCTTGCTGCTTCGCGAAGCCAGCGCATCGACAGAGCCATGCGCCGCGACGGCCGTACCTCGACAGGAACCTGATAATTGGCGCCACCAACCCGACGACTCTTGACCTCAACCAGAGGCTTGACGTTGCTCAAGGCCAGAGTAAAGACTTCCAAGGGGTCTTTCCCGCTCTTCGACTGTATTTGCGAAAAGGCGCCATAAATGATCCGCTCGGCGACGGACTTCTTTCCGCTAGCCATCAGGACGTTGACAAACTTGGAAAGATCAACGCTGCCAAATTTCGGATCGGGCAGAATGTCACGTTTTGGGACTTCACGACGACGGGGCATGGTTTCTCCTTAGGTCCCGGTTCAGGCAGCTTTAGGCCGCTTGGCGCCGTACTTTGAACGGCTTTGCTTGCGATCCTTGACACCCTGGGTATCAAGGCTGCCACGCACTATGTGGTAGCGCACACCGGGCAGATCCTTGACTCGACCGCCGCGAATGAGCACCACCGAGTGTTCCTGAAGATTGTGGCCTTCACCGCCAATGTAGGAAATGACCTCGAATCCATTGGTCAATCGAACCTTGGCGACTTTCCGCAGCGCGGAATTTGGCTTCTTCGGTGTTGTTGTGTAAACACGGGTACAAACGCCGCGCCGCGCCGGGCTGTTGCCGAGGGCCGGCACCTTGCTTTTAGACTGCGGCGCTTGACGGCCCTTACGCACGAGTTGGTTAATTGTAGGCATGTATATGTCCTGAATGCTGCGTGTAAACAACGCTGCAAATTAAAAAATCGGCCCCCGCCTAGGGCAAAGAGGCCGGATTATAGGGTGCTCTCCAGCCAGCGTCAACCTGCTTGCGCGTCTTCCGCGGCAATCGGGATGTCTTCGGCGGCGACCGGCAGATCGAAGAGGTTCTGTGCTTCAGCATCACCTTTTGAATGTTTCCGACGCGTACGGTGATAGGCCATTCCGGTGCCAGCGGGAATAAGGCGTCCAACAATGACATTCTCCTTCAGTCCACGCAATTCATCGCGCTTGCCCATAATTGCTGCTTCGGTCAGTACTCGTGTGGTTTCCTGGAAGGATGCGGCCGAGATGAAGGAGTCAGTCGACAAACTGGCTTTGGTGATGCCGTGCAGCATGAAGTCATACATTGCCGGCGTCTTGTCTGCAGCGATCAGTCTATCGTTTTCGTCCAGCACCGCCGCGCGCTCAACCTGCTCTTCCTTGATGAAGCCTGAATCTCCCGGCTGGGTGATCACCACCCGGCGCAACATCTGGCGCACGATCACCTCGATATGTTTGTCGTTGATCTTCACGCCCTGCAAGCGATACACGTCCTGAACTTCGTCAATAATGTAGCGCGCCAGTTCCTCAACACCTTTCAAGCGGAGGATGTCATGAGGATCGGCGGGGCCGTCAACAATGACTTCGCCCTTGTTGACGACCTGTCCGTCGTGGGCCATGACATGCTTGTCCTTGGTAATCAGATACTCATGCGCCGTACCATCCGGTTCAGTGATCACCAGACGCTGCTTGCCCTTGGTATCCTTGCCGAAGGAAACGGTACCCGTAACCTCAGCGAGAGTTCCCGCATCTTTGGGTATTCGCGCTTCGAAAAGCTCAGCGACGCGAGGCAAACCACCGGTAATATCACGCGTCTTGGATGACTCTTGCGGAATACGCGCCAGAATATCTCCGACTGCGACTGGCTGACCGTCTTTCACTGTAATCAGCGAGCCCACCTGGAAAGTGATGGTCACAACGTGGTCGGTACCGTGAATCTTGACTTCCTGGCCTGACTCATCGATTAGCTTGACCTGAGGGCGAACTCCTTTGGCTGCTTTGGCGCCGCGCTTGGGATCAATGACAACGAGTGTGGACAACCCGGTAACCTCGTCCATCTGCTCGGCGACGGTCGCGTTCTTTTCGACATTCTCGAATTTGACCGTGCCAGCATACTCAGTAACGATTGGACGCGTATGTGGATCCCACATGGCCAACTGCGCCCCAGCCTTGACAGGCTTGCCGTCGTCAGCCTGCAAAGTTGCTCCGTAGGGCACCTTGTGCCGCTCGCGCTCGCGACCATTGTCGTCGGTAATCATTACCTCTCCAGAGCGCGAGATAATGATTTTCTCGCCCTTCGGATTTGTGACGTAACGCATTGTCGCGGAGAACTGAATCACTCCGGAACTCTTGGCTTCGATGCTGCTCTGAGCTGCGGAACGCGACGCCGCGCCACCAACGTGGAAAGTACGCATCGTCAGCTGAGTTCCCGGCTCGCCGATTGACTGGGCGGCAATCACACCAACAGCCTCGCCGGCATTGACCAAGGAACCGCGTCCCAAATCCCGGCCATAGCACTTCGCACACAAGCCATAGCGGGTTTCACAGGACAGCGGGCTGCGTACTCGAACTTCGTCGATATCAAGCGATTCAATCGCATCGACAGCATCTTCATCGAGCAGATAGCCAGTACCGAACAGAACATCCTGTGTTTCTGGATGAATCACGTCGTTGGTAGTGACCCGACCCAGAATACGCTCCCGCAGTGGCTCGATCACTTCGCCGCCTTCGACCAGGGCCTTCATGGCAAAACCGTTCTGAGTGCCGCAATCGTCTTCGATTACCACCAGATCTTGCGTAACGTCCACCAGACGACGGGTCAGATACCCCGAGTTGGCTGTCTTCAGTGCCGTATCCGCCAGACCCTTGCGCGCGCCATGGGTTGAAATGAAGTACTGAAGAACATTGAGGCCTTCGCGGAAGTTGGAGGTGATCGGAGTTTCAATGATCGAACCATCAGGCTTGGCCATCAGGCCGCGCATGCCGGCAAGCTGACGGATCTGTGCAGCCGAGCCGCGCGCCCCGGAGTCCGCCATCATGTAAATGGAGTTGAAGGATTCCTGAGTGACCTGCTTACCGTCTGCACCCGTAACGGTTTGATGAGCGAGTTGATCCATCATGGCCTTGGCCACCTGATCACCGGCACGCCCCCAGATATCAACCACTTTGTTGTAGCGTTCACCAACCGTAACCAGTCCTGAAGTGTATTGCTTTTCAATTTCCTTGACTTCCGCTTCCGCGGCAGCAATCAGGCTGTGCTTCTGCTTCGGCACCAGCATGTCGTCGACACAGATCGAGATGCCGGCACGGGTCGCCAGACGGAATCCGGCTTGCATCAACTGATCGGCAAAGACCACTGTCTCCTTGAGCCCGCAACGACGAAAGCTCTCGTCAATCAGCTTGGAGATTTCTTTCTTCTTTAGCGGCTTGTCAAGAACCTTGAACGGCAGGCCTCGCGGCAGAATTTCCGAGAGCAATGCACGACCCGCTGTTGTCGAGTAGCGCGAAATTTTCTCCTGCCATTGATCGTCAGCGTCCAACTCGTACTCACGGATTCGTACTGTGATACGCGCATGCAAATCGATCTGGCGCGAGTCAATCGCGCGGGTGACTTCGGCAATATCCGAGAACATCATTCCGTTGCCGCGGGAGGTAACATTTTCGCGTGTGGCGTAGTAGAGACCCAATACAACGTCTTGAGACGGCACGATGATCGGCTGACCGTTGGCAGGAGACAGCACATTGTTCGATGCCAGCATCAGGGTGCGGGCTTCCATCTGCGCCTCAAGTGAGAGCGGAATGTGCACGGCCATTTGGTCGCCGTCGAAGTCGGCGTTGAATGCCACGCAAACCAGAGGATGCAACTGGATCGCCTTGCCTTCGATCAACGTCGGTTCAAAGGCCTGTATTCCGAGACGGTGCAGAGTCGGTGCCCGATTCAGCATCACCGGGTGCTCGCGAATGACCTCTTCAAGAATGTCCCATACCACCGGTGTTTCAGCTTCAACTTCCTTTTTTGCAGCCTTGATGGTGCTTGCAATGCCCATTTTTTCGAGACGCTCGAAAATGAAAGGCTTGAACAGCTCGAGAGCCATTTTCTTGGGCAAGCCACACTGGTGCAACTTGAGTTGCGGACCAACAACGATGACCGAACGACCGGAGTAGTCCACGCGCTTTCCCAGCAAATTCTGGCGGAAGCGACCACCCTTGCCTTTGATCATGTCGGCCAGCGATTTCAGCGGACGCTTATTGGCTCCTGTCATTGCCTTGCCGCGACGCCCATTGTCAAGCAATGAGTCGACAGCTTCCTGCAACATGCGCTTTTCGTTGCGCACAATGATGTCGGGCGCCTTGAGCTCGAGCAGTCGCTTGAGCCTGTTGTTCCGGTTTATGACGCGACGATACAGGTCGTTCAGGTCTGACGTCGCAAATCGCCCGCCGTCCAGCGGAACCAGCGGGCGCAAATCGGGCGGCAGAACAGGCAGGACTTCAAGAATCATCCACTCGGGCTTGATCCCGGATTGCTGAAACCCCTCGAGTACCTTGAGACGCTTGGAGATTTTCTTGCTTTTCGCTTCAGATCCTGTTGTCTCCAGCTCCTGGTGCAAGATTTCGACTTGGCGATTGAGATCAAGCGTGCGCAACAGGTCACGCACACCCTCCGCCCCCATCACGGCAGTGAAATCGTCTCCGTATTCCTCAACCTTTGCCAGATAGTCATCTTCAGTGAGTAATTGAGCCCTGTTGAGCGGGGTCATGCCGGGGTCAACCACGACAAAGGCTTCAAAGTACAGCACGCGCTCGATGTCACGCAACGTCATGTCGAGCACCATTCCGAGTCGGCTCGGCAGGCTCTTCAAGAACCATATATGTGCTGTAGGGGAAGCCAGTTCGATGTGGCCCATGCGCTCGCGACGCACTTTTGACTGGGTGACTTCAACACCGCATTTTTCGCATATGACGCCGCGGTGCTTCAGTCTCTTGTATTTGCCGCAGAGGCATTCGTAATCCTTGACCGGACCAAATATCTTTGCGCAAAACAGACCTTCTCGTTCCGGTTTGAATGTGCGGTAGTTGATGGTTTCCGGCTTTTTCACTTCGCCGTAAGACCAGGACCGAATTTTGTCTGGCGAAGCGAGGCCGATGGTAATGGCGTCGAATTCCTCTTCGGCCGCCAGGTTTTGTTTGAAAAGGTCTGCAAACAGGCTCTTCATAAATTTGTCTCCAGTGAGCAGCTATCGGGTCAGTAGCGCTCGAGATCGATGTCGATCGCCAGCGAGCGAATTTCCTTGACCAGCACGTTGAAGGATTCCGGCATGCCGGCATCGATCCTGTGCTCGCCCTTGACGATGTTTTCGTAAACTTTTGTACGGCCGTTGACGTCGTCCGACTTGACAGTGAGCATTTCCTGCAAGACGTAAGCAGCACCGTAGGCTTCCAGCGCCCAAACTTCCATTTCGCCGAAACGCTGGCCGCCGAATTGAGCCTTTCCACCGAGCGGCTGCTGGGTGACAAGACTGTAGGGACCGGTTGACCGTGCGTGCATTTTGTCGTCTACCAGATGGTGCAGTTTGAGTACGTGCATGAATCCGACGGTTACCTGCCGCTCGAAAATCTCACCCGTGCGCCCATCGAACAGATCGACCTGACCATTGCTGGGAAGTCCGGCAAGCTCAAGCATCGCCTTGATTTCAGATTCATTGGCGCCATCGAACACCGGCGTGGCGAAAGGCACGCCGCCCTGCAGGTTTTCCGCGAGCTCGAATACTTCTTTCTCGCTCAGACCGTCAATATCCTCACTCCGACCCGAGCCGTTGTAGATCTTGTTCATCAGCTTGCGAATTTCCGCAGCGGCTGCCTGCTTGCGTAGCAGCTCACCAATCTTCTGGCCGAGTCCTTTGGCGGCCCAACCGAGATGGGTCTCCAGAATCTGGCCAATATTCATTCGCGATGGAACGCCCAAGGGGTTGAGCACGATATCCATTGGCGTTCCGTCAGCCATATGGGGCATGTCCTCGATAGGAACAATCTTGGAGACCACCCCCTTGTTGCCGTGGCGGCCAGCCATCTTGTCGCCCGGCTGCAATCGCCGCTTGACCGCAAGATATACCTTGACCATTTTCTGCACGCCCGGCGGCAGTTCGTCGCCCTGTGTCAGCTTTTTCCGCTTTGCTTCAAAAGCGACATCAAAGTCCTTGCGTGTCTGTTCGAGGCTGTCGCGCAGGTTCTCAAGTTGCTGCTGACCCACTTCGTCGGCAAGTGAGATGTCGAACCAATGATAGTGCTCAACCGTTTCCAGATAGGCCTTGGTGATCTTGGTGCCTTTGAGCAGCTTCTTAGGACCTTTGTTGGCAATCTTGTTGGTCAGAACTTTTTCGATTCGGGAGAAAGTGTCGCGCTCGACAATGCGCATTTGATCGGCAAGATCCTGCTTGTAGCTTTTCAGCATATCGTCGATGATCGCCTGGGCGCGCTTGTCGCGCTCGATGCCTTCACGAGTAAACACCTGAACATCGATGACAGTTCCAATCATGCCGGACGGAACCCGCAATGAAGTGTCCTTTACATCAGAGGCTTTCTCACCAAAGATCGCTCGCAGCAGCTTCTCCTCAGGCGTGAGCTGGGTCTCGCCTTTCGGCGTTACCTTGCCGACCAGCACATCGCCAGCCTCGACCTCGGCGCCAATGTAAACAATGCCCGACTCGTCAAGACGACCGAGTTGCGATTCGCCAAGAGTCGCGATATCGCGCGAAATTTCCTCAGCACCCAGCTTGGTGTCACGTGCAACGACCGTCAGTTCCTCGATGTGGATCGAGGTAAACCGATCATTCGACACGACCCGCTCCGATATCAGGATCGAATCCTCGAAATTGTAGCCATTCCACGGCATGAACGCGACCAGCATATTCTGACCCAACGCCAATTCACCCAGATCGGTGGAAGCGCCATCGGCAACCACGTCACCCTTGGAAATCAGATCGCCGACCTTCACGATTGGTCGCTGATTGATGTTGGTATTTTGATTGGAACGCGTGTACTTGATCAGATTGTAGATATCGACACCAACTTCACCAGCCACCGTTTCGGCGTCGTTAACGCGTACCACAATGCGATTCGCATCGACGTAATCAACGACGCCGCCGCGCAAGGCTTGTACTGCCGTACCGGAGTCGACAGCCACGGTACGCTCGATGCCGGTACCGACAAAGGCTTTCTCCGGACGCAGACAGGGTACTGCCTGCCGCTGCATGTTTGCGCCCATCAGGGCACGGTTCGCGTCGTCGTGTTCAAGGAATGGAATCAGCGAGGCCGCGACGGAAACAATCTGGCTTGGTGCCACGTCCATGTACTGAACCTCGGCTGGCTCCTTCAGTTCAAACTCGCCCTTGAAGCGGCAGGAAACCAATGCGTCCGTTAGCTTGCCCTTCTTGTCGAGTTGGGCGTTTGCCTGGGCAATGACGAACTTGCCTTCCTCGATAGCAGATAGATACTCGATATCATTGGTAACACTGCCGCTGTCCACTCTGCGGTAGGGTGTTTCCATGAAGCCGTATTCATTGGTCCGGGCATACAGTGCCAGTGAGTTTATAAGGCCGATATTCGGGCCTTCTGGCGTCTCAATCGGACACACGCGGCCGTAGTGCGTCGGGTGCACGTCGCGCACCTCAAAGCCGGCACGTTCGCGCGTAAGGCCGCCAGGCCCCAGAGCCGAGACGCGACGTTTATGCGTGATCTCGGACAACGGGTTGGTCTGGTCCATGAACTGCGAGAGTTGACTGGAGCCGAAGAACTCCTTGATCGCGGCCGAGATGGGTTTGGCATTGATCAAGTCATGAGGCATCAGGTTATCGCTTTCCGCCTGATTCAGTCGCTCCTTGACGGCACGCTCGACGCGCACCAGGCCAGCGCGAAACTGGTTCTCCGCAAGTTCGCCGACAGAGCGAACGCGACGATTGCCCAGGTGATCGATATCGTCGACCTCGCCGCGCCCATTGCGCAGCTCGACCAGAATGCGAACGACATCGACGATATCCTCATTGGACAGCGTACCGGCACCTTCGATTTCGTCGCGGCCGACACGGCGATTGAATTTCATGCGGCCGACCGCCGATAGATCGTAGCGCTCTTCCGAGTAGAACAAGCCGTGGAAGAGATTCTCGACGGCGTCTTCCGTCGGCGGCTCACCCGGGCGCATCATTCTGTAGATCGCCACGCGCGAGGCCCACTGGTCCGCCGTCTCATCTATGCGGAGCGTCGACGATATGTAGGCACCGCGATCCAGGTCATTGATATAAAGCGTCTGAACTTGCTCGATGCCGCCGTCCACGAGTTTGGCCAGCAATTCCTCGGTAATCTCGTCATTGGCGTTGGCCAGAACTTCGCCGGTCTCTGCATTCACGATGTTGTGGGCGATGATTCGACCGATCATGAACTCATCAGGCACCACTATCTTTTTGATGCCGGCCTCGGCCATTTCCCGAATGTGCTTGACGGTGATCCGCTTGTCCTTCGCGACAATGATCTTTCCAGCCTTGTCGAGGATGTCGAACTTCGCCACTTCGCCGCGCAAGCGCTCAGGCACCACCTCAAACAGAATACCCTTCTTGGAAAAATTGAAGGTATCCGAATCAAAGAAGGTAGCCAGAATCTGCTCATGCGTCATGCCAATCGACTTGAGCAGAATGGTTACCGGCATTTTGCGACGACGATCGATGCGGAAGAAAAGAATGTCCTTCGGATCAAACTCAAAGTCCAACCAGGAACCGCGATAGGGAATGATGCGAGCCGAAAACAGCAGTTTTCCGGAGCTGTGGGTCTTGCCCTTGTCATGCTCGAAGAACACGCCCGGGGACCGATGCAACTGGGAAACGATGACTCGCTCCGTGCCGTTGATCACGAATGATCCGGTCGTCGTCATCAATGGGATTTCGCCCATGTAAAGCGGCTGGTCTTCCTTGACTTCCTTTACCGCCTTGGTATCGCGGTCCAGCAACTCAAGGCGAACCTTGGCGCGCAGCGGACTGGCGAACGTCAGGCCACGTTGCTGGCATTCCTTGACATCGAAGGTCGGCTCGCCGAGCATGAATTCCACGAAATGAAGACGGGCATTCCCCGAATGCGCAACAATCGGGAAAATCGACGTGAACGCGGCCTGGAGTCCTTCATTGCGGCGCTGTGCCGGTGGCACCTCGGCTTGCAGGAAGCGCGTATAGGACTCGATCTGCGTTGCCAGAAGAAAGGGGACGTCGAGGACGTTGGCCCGCTTGGCAAAGCTCTTGCGAATACGCTTTTTTTCGGTATAGGAATACGCCATGGTTGCTCCGTTCAGGATTCAGACGTCGAAGGTCATAAGACAGGGCTGAATCACAATGGTCCAGCACTCTCGTGTAACCCCCGGATCAGATACAAAGGGGTGAAACTCAACTAGTACAGCACTTCTGTTTCTACAAGCACGAAAGCGGGTTGGCGGCTTCGCCGCCAACCCGCGATCGAATCGCGATTACTTGATCTCGACTTTGGCGCCTGCATCCTCAAGCTGCTTCTTGAGGGCGTCGGCGTCAGCCTTGGATACACCTTCCTTGACAGCCTTCGGTGCGCCATCAACCAGATCCTTGGCTTCCTTGAGGCCAAGTCCCGTGGCAGCGCGAACCACCTTGATAGCTTCGACTTTCTTTTCGCCCGCGGCCAGCAACATCACGGTGAATTCGGTCTGCTCTTCTGCAGCGGCGGCACCGCCAGCAGCGGGGGCGGCTACCGCAACAGCAGCAGCTGCGGCGGATACGCCAAACTTCTCTTCCATTTCCTTGATCAGTTCGGAAAGATCGAGAACGGTCATGCCAGCGATGGCATCGAGTATTTCAGCTTTGCTTACAGCCATGATTGCGACTCCTGAATGAATGTTTGAATCAATGAAAAACGATTACGCAGTCTCTTTGGCATCGCGCACCGCAGCGAGACCCCGGACAAACTTCGTCGGGATTTCGTTGAGGGTGCGGACAAACTGTGTGATTGGCGCCTGCATGGTGCCGAGAAGCTTGGACAGCAACTCCTCGCGGCTAGGCATCGTCGCCAGCGCTTTGACTCCAACCGCGTCCATGACGTAGTTGGGCATAGCGCCGAGCTTGATGCTGAGCTTGTCATTGCCCTTGGCAAAGTCGTTGAGCAGCTTGGCAGCAGCCACCGGATCCTTGGAAATTCCGTAGATCAGGGGACCAACAAGCTGCGCAGACAGACCTTCGAACGGCGTGCCGGCAAGGGCGCGACGAACCAGGGTATTTTTGACTACACGCAGGTAAACACCGGACTTACGTGCGTTGGCACGCAGCGCGGTGAGATCAACCACTCCGAGACCACGGTACTCTGCGACGATGATCGACTGGGCACTCGCAACTTCTGCGGATACTTCGGCAACTACCGTCTTCTTGTCATCAAGATTGAGACTCACGGTCAACTCCTTGTCAAACCCCAACGCCGAAAACTCGGCGCTGGCGATACGGCGACCTTCATTCAGAAATCGGTGATTCCTGTCATCGGGTAACGCCATCTACGCCGGCAATTGCGACAATGCTTCGTCGCCAACTTTTAAGTCCTCGCGGACACCTGCGGTCTTTGATAACCTGCCGCACCTCTCACCGAACTGCGCGAGCGATGCAGCAGCCCAAAGTTCTTTTAAGCTTGCGCCGACAGACTGGCCTGATCGACCCGAACGCCTGCGCCCATGGTGCTGGACAGCGACACTTTCCTCAGATAGTGCCCCTTGGACGCCGCCGGCTTGGCTTTCTGCAGCGCGTCGATCAGAGCGGAAAGATTCAGCTTTAGGGCGTCTACGCTGAACGAAGCACGGCCGATGGTGCAATGGATGATGCCGGCTTTGTCGGTACGGTACTGCACCTGTCCAGCCTTGGCATTCTTCACCGCAGTCGTGACGTCCATGGTCACCGTGCCAACCTTCGGATTGGGCATCAAGCCACGCGGACCGAGAATCTGGCCCAGAGCACCAACGACCTTCATGGCATCCGGCGTCGCAATCACGATGTCGAAGTTCATGTTGCCAGCCTTGACATCGGCGGCGAGGTCATCGAATCCAACCACATCGGCGCCGGCGGCACGAGCCGCTTCGGCTTTGTCGCCCTGGGCAAATACGGCGACACGAACGGTCTTGCCGGTTCCGGATGGCAGCACGACGGAACCACGTACCAATTGGTCCGACTTCTTGGCGTCAATACCCAGATTGACCGAAACATCGATCGACTCGTCGAATTTGGCAGTCGCGCACTCCTTCACCAGACTCAAGGCATCGCTGACCGGATAGGCTTTGTTGCGGTCGACCTTGGCCAGTACAGCCTGGGCCCGCTTGGATGATTTCGCCATGATCAGAGACCCTCCACGACAATGCCCATGCTGCGGGCGGAACCCGCGATGGTGCGCACTGCGGCTTCGAGATCTGCAGCAGTCAAATCCGCCATCTTGGCTTTGGCGATATCTTCAGCCTGCGCCTTGGTGATCGTACCAACCTTGTCGGTATGCGGCTTCGGCGAACCCTTCTGAACACCGGCTGCCTTCTTGATCAGAATGGTCGCTGGCGGCGTCTTCATCACGAAGGTAAAGCTCTTGTCCGCGAATGCGGTAATCACCACCGGGATCGGCAGGCCTGGCTCCAAGCTTTGCGTCTGGGCGTTGAAGGCCTTGCAGAACTCCATGATATTGAGGCCGCGCTGGCCCAGTGCCGGACCAATGGGAGGCGAGGGATTCGCCTTGCCTGCCGGCACTTGCAGCTTGATGTAACCAATAATCTTCTTTGCCACGATTGGCTCCTGTCTTTGGTGAGTCTTAACGCGATTTCGATTGCCTTTTACGACAATCTACTGACGCTCCTCGTTGCCGCAAACCTTCGAACTGCATGGCCGCTGCGGCACGGCCGGAAAACAAACCAGCCTTTTCAGGCCGCGTCAGGCCTTTTCGACCTGGGCAAACTCCAACTCAACCGGCGTCGCGCGACCGAAAATTGTCACCGAGACACGCAAACGACTCTTTTCGTAATTGACTTCCTCGACGTTGCCATTGAAGTCGGTAAACGGGCCTTCCTTGATGCGAACCATCTCGCCAACCTCGAACAGCACTTTGGGGCGAGGCTTTTCGACCCCGTCCTGAACCTGCTGCATGATCTTGGCAACTTCTTTTTCGGTAATCGGCGTGGGTTTGGTCAGTGTTCCACCGACGAATCCAGTCACCTTTGGCGTGCTCTTGACCAGATGCCATGAGTCATCGTCCATATCCATCTCGACCAGGACATATCCGGGAAAGAACTTCCTCTCCGAAATACTTTTCTGGCCGTTTTTCATTTCAACCACTTCTTCAACCGGCACCAGAACCTGAGCAAACTTGTCCTGCATCCCGGCACGAGCAATCCGCTCGACCAAGGCGCGCTGCACTGATTTTTCAAAACCAGAATAGGCGTGAACGACATACCAGCGTTTAGTCATGATTTTTTCCAGCCCAGGACCAGGTCGTAGAGCACCCACTCGAGGCCCTTGTCAGTCATCCACAGTATGATCGCCATCACCAACACGAAGGCGAACACGATGCCTGTCGTCTGCATGGTTTCCTTGCGCGACGGCCAAACAACCTTTTTTGTCTCTACAACCGCTTCCCGACTGAACTCGAAGAACCGCCGACCCGGATCGGTAAACCACGCTACCGCAATACCCGCGCCCAAACCTGCGAGCACCATCAGCACACGCAAAATCATCGGTTGCTCACCGAGGATGTAGAAACCAGTCAAACCAGCCGCCACCAACATCAGCGCCAGCAAGAACTTCAGTTTATCGGCCATAAATAATCAGTTGATGCGCAAATGCTTCTATTCAGTGGCAGGGGCGGAGGGAATCGAACCCCCAACCTGCGGTTTTGGAGACCGCCGCTCTGCCAATTGAGCTACACCCCTGCAGCAGAGACTACAGGGCGACACCTTGACAAAGTGCCGCCCACATGCAAAAGCAGCGCGTCGTTATTCGATGACGGTAGCGACAACGCCGGCGCCGACGGTACGACCGCCTTCGCGAATGGCGAAACGCAGCCCTTCTTCCATCGCGATCGGTGCGATCAGCCTGATCGTCATCGCGATGTTGTCGCCCGGCATCACCAT
>JAIPCT010000077.1 GCA_021738065.1 Burkholderiaceae bacterium | reverse complement strand
GCCGCCATGCACGAAGTGACCCAGCGCTCCAGCGATGCCGTCGCCCGCTATGGCGGCGAGGAGTTCGCCGTGCTCATGCCTGCCACGGATCTGCCGGGTGCCTGCATCGTTGCCGAACGGATTCGCGCCGCGGTCGAGAAGCTGGCCATACCGCATGCGCAATCCCAGATCGCCGACCATGTCACGGTCAGCGTCGGCGTGGCTACGGTCTCGGTGTCTCTGGATGGCGTGCAGGCGAATCTGGTCGGCGCCGCGGACGCCGCCCTGTATCGCGCGAAGGAGGAGGGGCGCAACCGCGTGGCCGTCAGCGACGGCACGAAAGCCGCCCCGGTCGCCGCTCCGGCGGCCTGAGCGGCCATGGCGTCGCCGTAGCGCCGGCGCCGAGTTTTCCCCTGCCGCGCGGCCCCGGTGCAATTCACCTGCGCGCTCGCACCATAGACCCGCGGCGCGGAAACTTCAGTCGCGCAGTTCCCTGCCCGTCAGTTTGAGAAAAACGTCCTCGACGTTGGCCGGCCGATGCAGCGTACGCAGACTGGTTTGCTCGGCCAGATGCGCCAGCAAGGGCGCGGCATCCTCGACATAGCAGAAAGCCGTCTCGCCGCTGACTTCAACCCGGCGCGAGTATGCGTTGGCTTCGCGCGCCGCCCAACCCGGTGCATCCTCGCCATACACCTCGACCACCTGGGCCTCGATATGCTCGCGGATCAGCGCGCGCGGTGCGCCTTCACCGACCATGCGGCCATCGTCGATTATCGCCAGACGCTGGCAGAGGCGTTCCGCCTCATCCATGAAATGCGTCGTAAGCAGAATGGTCTTGCCTTGTGCCAGCAGGCGCTTCAGCCTTTCCCAAATAAGGTGGCGTGCCTGTGGATCGAGTCCGGTGGTGGGTTCGTCAAGCAGCAACAGTTCGGGATCGTTCACCAGTGCGCGCGCCAGCGTCAGGCGTCGCTTCATGCCACCCGACAAGGTCCGGATGTTGTCCTTGGCCTTGCCGGCCAGGCCGGCAAATTCGAGCAGCCCTGGAATCAGGGGACGAATCTCGGCATCCGTCATGCCGAAGTAACGGCCATACACGACCAGGTTTTCGGCGGCGGTGAAATCGGGATCGAGGTTGTCGAACTGCGGCACCACGCCGATTTTCATGCGCGCTTCGCGCGCCCGCGCCGGCACTGGTTCGCCGACCAGCATGATTTCGCCGGAATCAGCCACCGTCAGCCCCAGACAGCAGCGCAGCGTGGTGGTCTTGCCCGCGCCGTTGGGGCCGAGCAGGCCATAGCACTCACCGCGCTTCAGTTCGAAATCGAGCCCGGCGACAACTTCGCGACCGTCGTAGGACTTGCGCAACGCCGATACGACGAGCGGGCTCACGGATGAACGCCGGCCCAGGCGCGCTGGATGATGTCGCGCAGCAGATGCAGGCGACGATGAAAGAAATGGTCGGCGCCGGGCACGACGGTAACCGACAGGTCCAAGGGCTCCGCCCACGCCAGAACATTTTCAAGGCGAACGGTTTCGTCCTGCGAACCGTGAATGACCAGCGTATCGGCGGCCACCGCCTGAGTTTCGTAGGTCCGCGCGCCCTCGACAAACCCGGCCGCGGTACCCACCAGCACTAGCCATTTCGCCGGATCGCCGGCTTCGGCGAGGCGCTTGGCGAGGCGCGTGGTGACATAGGCGCCAAAGGAAAATCCGGCCAGATAGACCGGCAAGGGTGCGCCCGAATTTAACAACAACCCTGCATATATCTCGCGGGCCCAGGCGTGCAATGCGAGCAGGTCTTCGGTCTCAGCGTCACCGTGATCGTGTTCGCCCTCGGAGCCGCCGACGCCGCGAAAATGCGGCCGCAAAGTAATGCAACCCTGCTCACGAAAGGCGCGCGCCAGCGTGGTCACCACCTTGTTGTCGGCGGTGCCGCCGAACAGCGGATGCGGGTGGGCAATCAGGGCGATGCCCTGCGGGCTCTCGTGACCCTCGACAAACACCTCGATCTTGCCGTCCGGCCCATCGACCAGGAAGCGTTCGTGGCGCGACATGACTCAGATCTTGAGACGTTCGACGACGCGGCCTTGAACCAGATGCTGCTCAATGATCTCGTCGACATCCTCCTGGTCCACATAGGTGTACCAGACGGCTTCCGGATAGATCACCAGAACGGGTCCCTGCTCGCAGCGATCGAGACAACCGGCGGCATTGATCCGCACCTTGCCCGGCAGCTTCTTGCCCAGCGACTTGAGCTTGTCCTTGGCGTAGGCCCGCATGTCGCCAGCGCCGTGGTTATTACAGCAGGCCTCGCCTTCCGCGCGCTGGTTGGTGCAAAAAAACACATGGTGCTTGAAATAACTCATGGGGCCGGCTTTCGCAAACAATTCATTGTCAGGGGGGCGGATACTTGAGCGCGTTCTTGGCGATCTTTGTGCGCGCCGCGGAAATCGGATCGATGCCGAGCACATCCGCCAGTTCGGTCAGATAGATCAGTACGTCGGCAATTTCATCGGCGACTTCGCCACGCTTTTGCGGCGTCAGATTCAGGCTTTCTTCTGCTGTCGCCCACTGGAAATGCTCAACCAGCTCAGCAGCCTCGACACTCAAGGCCATGACAAGGTTTTTTGGCGTGTGATACTGATGCCAATCGCGTGCGCTGCAGAAGCTGCGCAGCGCATCGCGTAGCGATGTCAGATCGGTAATGGCGTTCATGGTTTCAGTCTCTGCGGCTAGGCCCGACGTCGGGAAGGTTGAGCTTAGCCTACACCGAAGTATCGCTTTCCGGACGGTAGATCATCAGCCACGGCAGGGCGACAAACGGCCACAGCGACGAGATCAATCGTGTCAGACCGTTGAAGTTGAGAAACTGCCCCGGATTCCATGTGTTCATCGCTTCCAGCAGGTAGGGATTCTCGGGGCCGAGGTTCACCATCACGGTGGCCAGCAGCAATGCCAGCGCAGCCACTGCGCGCTGCAAGGAAAACGACAAGAAGGACGCACTCCACCACAGGCCGAAACCGATGGCCATGCCGGCGCTGTTGCCCGGCGTGACCCAGGCCAGCAGCGCCGCCGGCCCCATCAGCAGCGCGTAGCTGAACGCCTTGATCGATATCGCCACCAGCAACACGCCCGCCGTCAGCAGGCGGGCATGGCGGCGCAGCAAGAGCGTAATGATCAGCCCGGCCGCCAGCAATCCGGCGGCAGCGGCGAAGGTTTCAAGGCTGGCGAAGAGCTCCGGCTTGAAGTGCTGCGCCGGCGACAGGTCGAGCATCCGCCGCAAATCGCCGTTGCCGAAAAGCAGGGCTTCCGGCGACAACTGGCTGATCAGCCAGGCGGCAACCAGCAGCACCCCCATATCCACACCGTGGGCGCGGCGCATCAGATTCCGGCGCCAGCACGCCAGGCGTCCCTCATCGAGGGCGCGCGTGCTCAGGCGCGCACCGAGCAGGCCGCCGCACAAGGCGCCTGCGGCGTTGCAGGCCAGGTCGAGATTGGACGGCACGCGACTGGGCAGGTAGTTTTGTATGAGCTCCATGGCAAAGCTCAGACCGCTGCCGAGCAGAATTGCCGCGAGGCACGCAGACACAGGTCTGAGCCTGCGCCTCAGACTGGCTGCGCAGAGGAAGCCAAAAGGCAGATAGGCCAGCGCATTGGTCGCCAGGTCGAATCCTGTGTAATAGCGGGGCCAGGTCGCGCCGAGAAACGCCAGCGGATCGCCGCCGCTGTCACGCCAGCCCAGCAGCGGGTACAGACTGGCATAGATGATCAGCAGCACGTAGCCGATGGTCAGGTAGAGCGTCAGATGGGTGCGTGCGCCGTATGCCACAGGCGTCGATTCTGCCGGCTTCGCCGGGAGGGGACAAGGGCCGCCGTGAAACAGCTACCAGCGACGTTCGAGATTGCTCATGTAGTTGGGCGGAAATGCATCGATCGCGATCAGCGTTTGCGTCAGCACCGTACGGGCGGTTTCGGACGTAAGGGACAAACAGATTCTTCGATCCCGCGTGCCGCCGGAGGTCAGGCCCACCAGGCGTCCCTCCGCGTCGACCAGCGGCCCGCCGGACACGCCATGATCGCAGCGATTAGTGGTCGCCAGATAATCCTGGCCGACACGGTTGATGATGCCCAGCAACTGGCCCGAGGAAGCGCTGATCTGGCCGTTGGCGAAACCGATGTTGAAAATGCGCGCACCGCGTGCCAGCTGCGCCGAATTTCCCATCGCGATCGGCTTGCCGTTGAGGCCGGGCGCATGGACGACGCAGGCGTCTTCGCGGATCAGGAAGGCGGCCGCGGTAATCCGCGTTTTCACCCGCGTCGCCGGGTTGATCGCGTACATCGGCCCCTTCAACACGTTCGGTGCAATTACGTGGCAGTTGGTCAGCAACTTGTCGGGCTCGCCGACGACCACGCCGGTGCCCAGCCCTGCCGCGCCGATGATCATGTAGGTCGACTCGGCAAATCCGGCCACGGCGCCCGCCTCGGGACCCTTGAAAACCAGGGTCGGAGTCGCCGGCTGGGGGACTGCCGGTATCGTTGGCCCCGCGTTTTCGGCAAGCGGACTCGCGCCGGGAGCTTGCAGCAAGGCAGCGATTTCCTCGCTGCTGACCTGCGCGTCATGCTCGCTCGCCGGAGGCTGGAGGGATGTCGGTGGTTCCGGCGCCGGCGCCTCCGTTTCACGTTTATCGGTCGTTGCCAGAAATTGCCAGGCCGGGTAGGCCGCGACGACGAGCGCCAGCAAGACCAACCCCGGCCACGTTGAGCGCGAAGGTGCGGACTGATGCACCCGAATGGAGGCCTTGTCGCGACTTTGCTGATCATAGGCCGCGCGGCGGCGCGGATCGCTCAGCACATCATGGGCGTGCTGCAAGAAGCTGAGCCGATTGCGCCTGTCGTCGAGATCCGGCTCCTGTGCCAGCGCCAGCCGGCACCTGTCGAAGGCGAGCCGGATATCCTCGCTCGAGGCCTCGCCGTCGAGACCGAGAAGTTCGTAAAGTGACGCCTTTTCCGCCATGCCGAATACCGGGTGATCGACTTAGTGCCGGTGCTCCGGCTCCGCATGATGCGTTTGCGCGGCGGCACGATGATGCAGAAACTCGTGCGGGTCGTGGCCCGGCGCGTGGTGGCCGACCCACTGTGGCAACAGCGAACCTCCCACCATGCCGAGGATGGAAACGCCGAGGCCGATCAGTTGCGGCGGTACCAGGCTCGCCTCGCCAATCAGCACCTCGATCAGCACCCAGGAGATCAAGCCGCCCAGGGTCGCCGCCAGCGCGCCCTGGGTCGTCGCCTTGCGCCAGAAGATGCCGGCGATCAGCGGCACGAAGGCACCGGCCAGAGTGACCTTGTAGGCGTTCTCCACCATTTCGAAAATCGTCGCCGTCGATCGAAGCGCGAAGACCAGCACCATGCAGGTGAAGCCGACCAGGCACAGGCGCATCACGCGCAGGAACTGGCGATCGTTCATGTTCGGATAAAAGCCCTTGACCACGTTCTCGGCAAAACTCACCGAGGGCGCCAGCAGGGTTGCCGACGAGCAACTCATGATCGCCGAGAGTACGGCGCCGAAGAACAGCACCTGAGCCAGGATCGGCGTGTGCTGCAGCACCAGGGTGGGCAGCACCAGTTGGGAATCGGTTTTCAGCAGCTCGCTGAACAGTTCCGGGTCGATCAGCGTTGCCGAATAGGCGATGAACATCGGCACGAAGGTGAAGCAGAAATAGATCGAGGCGCCGGCTACCGAACCCCAGAGCGCGATATTCGCGCTTTTAGCCGAAGTGATGCGCTGGAATACGTCCTGCTGCGGGATCGAGCCGAGCATCATGGTCATCCAGGTGCCGATGAAGGTCAGCCACAACCACGGGTCGGGCGCCGGGAAGAAGTCCAGCTTGCCGGCCGCCGCGGCGTGGCTTACCACCGCCGTGGCGCCACCGCCGACTTTTCCGCTGACCGTCCAGGCAATGAACAGCAGGCCGCCCATGGACACCGTCATCTGCACGAAATCGAGGATGGCCACCGAAAACATGCCGCCGAAAATCGTGTAGCTGAGGACGATGGCCGCGCCGAGGATCATGCCGGCTTCCTGCGACACGGCGCCGTCAGTAACGACGAAAAAGATCAGACCCAGCGCCTTGATCTGCGCCGCGACCCAGCCCAGGTAGGACAATACGATGCAGACGGTGGTGATGACCTCGACCGTGCGGTTGTAGCGCATGCGGTAGAAGTCGCCCAAGGTGATGATGTTGAGCTTGTAAAGATAGCGCGAGAACAGCACGCCGGCGATGATCAGGCACATCGCGGAGCCGAAGGGGTCGGCAACGACGCCGCCGAGGCCTTCCTGAACGAAGGTGGCGGAAACGCCGAACACCGCTTCGGCGCCGAACCAGGTGGCGAACACCGTGGCGGTGACCACCGGCAGCGGCAGGCGGCGGCCGGCGATGGCGAAGTCGCGAGCGTTATGAACGCGGGTGGCGGCAAACAGGCCGATGCCGACCGACACCATGAGATAGAGAACGACAAACCAGAGCAGCATCAGGAATCCTTTATTTCCCTAAGCCGGCCAAGCCGGAACCCAACAGGGAAGGCTTCGATGTAGGCTCTTGCCGCTTGGCCGGAAAAGCGAATTGAAAGCCCCCCACCCCCATCCCCGCCCCAGGGCGGGGCTACAGGTCAGCTCGCTTCGCTCGAAATTCTTTGCAGGATTTGTCATGACTTGGTCGCTTAGTGATTGATTTGACTGGGCCGGGACCGGAACGATGAGCACCGAGGCGAACACCGGAAAATCGTTCAAGCGAAAATTTGCCTTGCGCCGAGCTCCCGACCTTGATCGTGGCGAAGCATTTTTAATTTCGCGGCAATTGTAGCGAGTTGAATCGCCAGCGACTACTGCAACAGGGCAATGGTCAGGGCAATGCCGGCAACGCTCAAGGCAAACCAGAGCAGGTGACGCATGCCTCGCAATTCGCCGGCCATGCGCTCGATTTCGAGATTCCGTGCCGGCGAAATGGTGGCGTTCAGCGCCTGATGCACCAGTCGCGGCAGGGTGGGCAGCAACTGCGCCCAGTTCGAAGCCTCGCGCTTGATGTTGTTCTCCAGCGCCAGCCAGCCCAGTTGCTCGCTCATCCAGCGTTCCAGGTATGGCAAGGCGGTCTGCCACAGGTCGAGTTCCGGATCGAGCTCGCGACCGAGGCCTTCCACATTGAGCAGGGTTTTCTGCAGCAGCACGAGTTGCGGCTGCACTTCCACATTGAACTGGCGCGAGGTCTGGAACAGGCGCAACAGCACGCGCCCGAGCGAGATTTCCTTCAGTGGCCGGTCAAAGAAGGGTTCGCAGACCGAGCGGATCGCCGCCTCGAATTCGTCGACGCGAGTCCCCTTCGGCGCCCAGCCGGATTCGATATGCACTTCGGCAACGCGCTTGTAGTCACGGCGGAAGAAGGCGAGAAAGTTTTGCGCCAGGTAGTTCTTGTCGGAATCCGACAAGGTGCCGACGATGCCGAAATCGAGCGCGATGTAACTGCCCTTGTTTGGACCATCGGTGGCGACAAAGATATTGCCGGGATGCATGTCGGCGTGAAAAAAGCCGTCGCGGAAAACCTGGGTGAAGAAAATCTCGACGCCGGCCCGCGCCAGTCGCGGGATATCCACGCCTTTTTCACGCAACTCGGCGATCCTCGAAATCGTCGTGCCGTGCATGCGCTCCATCACCATCACGCTGGTGGTGCACCAGTCCCAATGCACTTCGGGCAGGATCAGCAGATTCGACTCGGCGAAATTGCGCCGCAGTTGCGAACAGTTGGCTGCCTCGCGCATCAGATCGAGTTCGTAGTGCAGGTATTTGTCGAACTCGGCAACCACTTCGCGCGGCTTGAGCCGCCGGCCGTCGGCCCACAGCGTCTCCAGCAGGCTGGCGGCGACCTGCAGCAGCGCGATGTCATGCTCGATCACCGGCTGGATGCCGGGGCGCAGAATCTTCACCGCGACTTCGTGGCTGCCGTCCTTTTCCTGCAGCACGGCGAAATGCACCTGGGCGACCGATGCCGAGGCGACCGGCTTTCTGTCAAAGCTGGCAAAGACCTGATCCACGGGCCGGCCGTAGGCCTTCTCCAATTCGGCGATGGCCAACTCGGAGGAAAACGGCGGCACGCGATCCTGCAACTTCGCCAGCTCGTCGGCGATGTCGAGCGGGATCAGATCGCGGCGGGTCGACAGCAACTGGCCGAACTTGACAAAAATCGGCCCCAAATCCTCCAGTGCCTGGCGCAAGCGCACCGCCCGTGGCGCATCGATATTGCGCCAAAACATCAAACGCTGCGCCGCATACAGCGCACGCGTCCGCAAGCCCGGCTCGAGTTCGTGCTCGAGGATCAGACTGTCCAGCCCGTAAAGGTAAGCAACGCGGGCGATGCGGATGAGGCGGAAGATGCGCACTGAGAGAACCGGTTGGGAGAAAATCGTTTACGGTAGAGGCGGGCGCCGGCATTATCGACGTTAAGCGCGCCAGCCATATAAATATTCGAAACTTCCGTGCGGGCGAACGCTGACCTTAGCGACGCTTAACCCGACGGCTGCAAGCAAAACGGCAAGTATAATTCACGACTTAGCGAAAGACTTCGTACTCCTGACATGGCCGCACCCAGCGCCCCCGCCCGCACTGCCTTGGACGTCCGCCAGCATCTGACGGGCATGATCCGCACCGCCCTCAATAGCGTGGCGCCCGAACACGGCCTTGCTGAAATCCTTCTTGAGCGCCCCAAACAGGCGAGCCACGGCGACTTCGCCTGTAACCTGGCGATGCAACTGGCACGCAGCCTGAAAACCAGCCCGCGCCAGATCGCGGAGCGCCTGGTGCACGAGTTGCCCGCCTCGACGGCAGTGGCAAAAGTCGAGATCGCCGGGGCCGGATTCATCAACTTCACCCTGACCCCCGCGGCCAGAACCGCCGTGGTGGCCGCCGTGCTTGCCGCCGGTCCCGGCTTTGGTCGCGGCGCGGCACGCAACGGCAAGGCGCTGCGCCGCCTGCAGGTCGAATTCGTTTCCGCCAATCCGACCGGCCCGCTGCATGTCGGCCACGGCCGCGGCGCGGCGTTTGGCGCAAGCCTGGCCTCGCTGCTGGCCTTCGCCGGCAACGAAGTGACGCGCGAGTACTACGTCAATGACGCCGGACGGCAGATGGACATCCTCGCCGTTTCGGCCTGGCTGCGCTATCTCGAACTGTTCGACGAACCGGTACCCTTTCCGCCCAACGCCTATCAGGGCGGCTATGTGCGCGAGATGGCCGAGCAGATCAAGCAGGCGCACGGCGACCGCTACGTGCATCCGGCGGAGGCGGTGGTGGCCGGCCTGCCTGAAACCGACGACGCCGATGCCCGCCTTGACAGCCTGATCCTCGCCGGCAAGGATCTGCTGGGCGAGGACTGGTCCTACGTTCATGCCCACGTGCTGAACGAGCAGCTGACGGATTGCCGCGCCGATCTTGAAGAGTTCGGCGTGCATTTCGACGTCTGGTTCTCCGAGCGCAGCCTTTACGACACCGGCATGGTGGCGCGCGCCGTCGCGGCCCTGGAAAACTCCGGACACATCTATCTACAGGATGGCGCCAAGTGGTTCAAGTCGACCGCCTTTGGCGATGAAAAGGATCGCGTCGTCCAGCGTGACAACGGCCTGTACACTTACTTTGCATCGGACATCGCCTACCACCTGAACAAGTTCGAGCGCGGCTTCGACAAGGTGATCGATGTCTGGGGCGCCGATCATCACGGCTACATTCAGCGGGTCAAGGGCGCGCTCAGCGCGTCCGGGGCGAATGCCGACCGGCTCGAAGTAACGCTGGTGCAGTTTGTCAGCCTGTTCCGCGAGGGGCACAAGGTGTCGATGTCCACCCGCTCGGGCGACTACGTGACGCTGCGCCAGTTGCGCGACGAAGTGGGCAACGATGCCTGCCGCTTCTTCTACATGCTGCGCAAGTGCGACCAGGCACTGGATTTCGATCTCGATCTGGCGAAATCGCAAAGCAACGACAACCCCGTGTACTACGTGCAGTACGCCCATGCCCGAATCTGCTCGGTGCTGGCGCAGTGGGACGGCGCAGCCGCTGCGCTGGGTCAGGTCGATCTGTCGCCCCTGCAGCGCGACAGTGAGTTCGCGCTGTGTGCGCGCCTGGCCGAGTTCCCCGAGCTGATCCAGATCGCGGCACGCGACTACGCGCCGCACGCGCTGGCCTTTTACCTCAAGGATCTGGCCGGCGATTTCCACAGCTGGTACAACGCGGAGCGCCTGCTGGTGGACGATGCGGCGACCCGCGAGGCGCGCCTCGCCCTCGCGCTGGCCACCCGACAAGTGCTGCAAAACGGGCTTTCCCTGCTGGGAGTCTCGCAACCGGTGAGCATGTGACATGGGCAAATTCGACAAAACCTCGGCTGGCGAACGGCGCCCTCGGGCATCGCAAAAAAAACACGGCGGCGGCACGCTGCTCGGTGTTTTCATCGGCCTCGTGCTCGGCGTCGTGATTTCGTTTGGCGTGACCTTGTACCTCAACAAGGCGACCCTGCCGTTTCAAGACAAGTACGAAGGCGCGCCGAAAACCGACCCGAAAGCAGCCAGCGCCGCCAATGGTACGCAAGCGCCCCTGCCGCTGCCTGGCAAACCGGGCGAAAAACCGGCCGGCCAGCAACGTTTCGAGTTCTACGGCCTGCTTGAAGGCAAGCAGCCCGCCGTGCCAGGCGCCGCCGCCCCGGCCACGCCGGCGCCCGCGGTTTCGGTTGCGCCGGATAGCGAGCCCAAGGCCGCGCCGAAAGAAGCCCTGCTCATCCAGGTGGGCGCCTTCCAGAAAGCCGCCGACGCCGACAACCTCAAGGCCCAGCTTGCCCTCAGCGGACTCGAAGCCAGCGTACAGGAAGTGGCCATCCCGGAAAAAGGCACTCTGTACCGGGTACGCCTCGGCCCCTACCGCGACTCCAATGAATTGAACCAGGCGCGAGCACGCTTGGCGCAAGCCGGCGTGCAGGGCACGGTGGTCAAACCCTAGGGGTGGGCATGAATCCATGGCGTGCCCTGCTGGCAACTTTCCTGACCCTGGCCTGCCTGAGCCTGGGCTTCGCCGCCGGTGCGGCCGAGCTCAAGCAGGGCAAGGATTACCTGCTGATCAATCCGCCGCTGACGGCGGACAATACCAGGATCGAGGTCACCGAATTCTTCTGGTACGGCTGTCCGCATTGCTTCGATTTCGAACCGGCACTCGCGAGCTGGCTGAAGAAGCTGCCGGGCGACGTCAGCTTTCGCCGCGTCCCGGCAATTTTTCCCAACAACCAGTGGACGCCAGGCGCCAGCCTGTACTACTCGCTGGAAGCCATGGACCTGCTGGACGCGTTGCACGACGAAGTGTTCAAGGCGATCCATGTCGAGCGCAAGCGTCTCGACAACGAAATGGTCCTGCTCGAATGGCTGTCGGGCAAAGGCGTTGATGCCCAGAAATTCAGCGCGACGCGCGCCTCCTTCGGCGTGCAAAGCCGGGTCCAGCAGGCGCGCAGGCTGACGCTTGCCAGCGGAATGAACGGCGTCCCGGCGTTGATGGTGCATGGCCAGTTTCTGGTGCCGACGCAAGGTCCGCACGCGGAACTGCTGGCGACGGTCGACCAGTTGATTGAGCGTGTCCGCGCCGTGCATCGCGGCAAGCCGGGCGCCAACGCTCGCTAACGCGCGCCGCGTGGCTGACTTCTCGCCCGCGGCCGAATCCAAGATCTTGCGCCTTATCCATGGCGAGCGTTTGCCACCCACACCGGCGCTGGCCTGGCCGCGTCGAGCGCGTCGAAAGCCGTGCTGCCGCCTGAGGCCGTGGTGACGCTGACCGACGCCCTGGGCCGCTCGCATCAGCGGTTTGACAGTCGGCCACGGATTGTCAGCCTGGTGCCCAGCCTGACCGAACTCATCTGCGATCTCGGGCTGGCGGATTGCCTGGTCGGGCGCACGGGGTTTTGCGTTCATCCCCGGGAAACACTGCGCTCGATACCCAAAGTGGGCGGCACCAAGGACGTCAAGCTCGACGTGGTGCAAGCGCTGGCGCCCACCCATGTGATTGCCGACATGGACGAGAACCGGCGTGAAGCGGTGGAAACCCTGATGGCTTTGGTGCCGCATGTCATTGTCGTGCATCCGAAAACCGTGGATGACAATCTCGATCTGTATGCGCTGCTGGGCGGCATTTTTGGCCGCGCGGCGGAAGCTTCAAAACTTGCGGCGGCCTTCGTCGCAGCGCGCCGGGAACTCGCCACCGCCTGCGCCGCACTGCCGCGCCAAACCGTGCTTTATCCAATCTGGCGCGAGCCCTGGATGACCGTGCGACGCGATACCTACATCGCCGCCATGCTCGGTGCCGCTGGCTGGGACACGCTGCCGGCGCAGGCCACGGTGCGCTTTCCGGAGTTCTCCTGGGATGAACCCTGGCTGGCCGATATCGAGCGCGTGCTACTGCCCTCGGAACCCTATGCGTTTGGTGATGGCGACGCCGCCGAGTTGCGCGCACTGACACAACGCGCGGTGACTCGTGTCGATGGCGAAATGCTGTCGTGGTATGGCAGCCGCGCCATTGCCGGGCTGAGCTATCTATCCGAACTGCGCCGACAATTGAGCTGAGGCAGCCCGACGCAGCGAGCGTTCGTGCCTGCCCCGCGCCTAGGTCTTGATTGCCGCCGTCAGGCGGATCAGATCGGCGACCAGCGTGTCGAGCATTTTTTGCTGGCCGGCGTCAATCAGGCTGCCGTCGCCGGCAAAGGCTTGATCGGCACGGCCCAAAGCCAGTTGCGCGGGGCTTACGGTAACGCCGAGATTTGACAGCAGCAGGCGCAAATGGGGCAGGCAACGAACGCCGCCGAGGGCACCGGGCGAGGCGGCCAGCAGCCCCGCGCTCTTGCCGGCATAAGGCGCGGGCATATCCGGCGCCGGTCGGGATACCCAGTCGAGCGTGTTCTTCAGCAATGGCGGGAAGAAGCCGTTGTATTCGGGAGAGGCGATCAGAAAGCCGTCATGATCGGCAAACAAGGCCTTCAGCTCGAGCGCGGCAGCCGGCAGGCCGTGCGCTGCCTCGAGATCGCCGTCATACATCGGCAGCAGGTCGGAACACAGCTCCAGCTCGGTCACGGCAGCACCCGAGGCGCGGGCTGCCGTAACGGCGGCGGCGAGCAGGCGCCGGCTATGGGATTCCTTGCGGGCACTGCCGCAAAAGGCAAGTAGGCGAACTTTCATTCTGGGCTTTCCAGTCTATTCAAAAAAATCATTCTGCGCTTCGCCGCGGCTTTCAGCCTGCGCGAACCTCAACTGGCCTTAAGTCAAACAGCAGCACTTCGGCCTCCTGCCCACTGTCGAAGCACAGCAATGTCTCTTCGCGCATGCGGACGCCGTCGCCAGCCTGCAGCGTGATGCCATTGAGCTGCAGCGTGCCGCGCGCCACGTGCACATAAGCCTGGCGCTGCGACGGCAAAGTGAGTTCGGCCCGTTCCGCGCCGTTAAACAGCCCGGCATGGACCCGCGCGTCCTGGTACACGTTCAGCGAACCCTCGGCACCGTTCGGTGAAATGATCAGGCGCATGCGGCCACGCTTTTCGACCGCTGCAAAATGTTTCTGTTGATAGCGCGGTGCCACGCCGACCCGGTCCGGGACGATCCAAATTTGCAGGAAATGCACCGGCTGCTGTGCCGAATGATTGAACTCGCTGTGGCTGATGCCGCTTCCCGCGCTCATCATCTGCACGTCGCCGGGGCGGATTACCGAACCCGTGCCCATTGAATCCTTGTGCTCCAGCGCGCCATCGAGCACGTAGGAGAGAATCTCCATGTCCCGGTGCGGATGGGTGCCGAAACCCTGGCCGGGCTGCACCCTGTCGTCGTTGATCACCCGCAGGTCGGAGAACCCGACTTGCTGCGGATCATGGTAGTTGCCGAAGGAAAAGCTGTGGCGCGAATCGAGCCAGCCAAAATCTGCAACACCGCGCGCGGCGGCCTTGCGCAGTTCCATCATTGCGTACTCCCGAGGCGGGTCGCGAAGCCTGAGTATATGCGCCGCGGGCAGGAGCCTGCGCCAGGCGCGATGACGAGCGGCGGCGGAATTTGCCGCCGGCAAGGGCCGAATGGAAAACGAATAGTTCACGCCGAATCGGTCGACCTGTCGCGCGCCGGGCGTAAACTGGCGACGCATTGGCCAACATCCGAGCCGCCCGTCCGCCAGGCGGGTGCGCCCAAGGGTTCACGGCCACGACAAGTGCATTTTCGCCGTGCTGCCAGCGCCGACTTTCCAGCCGCCCCAGAAACCTGCCGACCAATTCATCATGGATCACCTTCCCGAACCCCTGACCCCCGCGCGCGAGCGCGCGCTGCTGATCACCCTGGCCGGGATACAGTTCGTGCACATCCTCGACTTCATGATCATGATGCCGCTGGGTCCGATCCTGATGCGCGAACTCGGCGTCGGCACCCACGAATTCGGCCTGCTGGTTTCCGCCTACACCTTCACCGCCGCCTTCACCGGAGTGCTCGCCGCGATGTTTGTCGACCGCTTCGAACGCAAGCGCATGCTGCTGACCATGTTCGGGCTGTTCATCGTGGCCACCCTGGCCTGCGGCCTGGCGCCGAGCTACGGCACGCTGTTGCTGGCGCGCTGCCTGGCCGGCGGATTTGGCGGCGTACTGGGTTCGATGGTGCAGACCATGGTCGGCGACCTGATCCCCTTCGAGCGCCGCGGCCGCGCCAGCGGCACCATCATGTCGGCGTTCTCGCTGTCCACCGTGGCCGGCGTGCCGCTCTCTCTGTATCTCGCCAATTATTTCGGCTGGCGCTTTCCCTTCATTTTCATCGCCGTGCTGTCCTGCGGTTTTCTGTTGCTGGGCTGGAAAATGCTGCCGGCCTTGCGCGGCCATCTGCCGAGCGCGATCATCAGCGAAAGCGAGCGCGAGCATCCGTTGGCGGCGATGCTGGCGGTGGTGCGCGACGCCAACCATCTCAAGGCACTGGTCTTCATGGCCCTGATCATGTTCTCCGGGTTCACCGTGATTCCCTACATCACGATTTATGTCACGGCGAACGTCGGCATCCGCCAGGAAGACATTCCCCTGATTTATTTCGTCGGCGGCGCCACCACCTTTTTCACCGCGCGGCTGATCGGACGCATTGCCGACGCGCGCGGCAAGATCTGGACGTATCGCGTGATGGCGCTGTGTTCCATCGTGCCGCTGTTCGTCCAGACGCATCTGGTGCCAGTGCCGCTGTGGCTGATGATCGTCTGCTCGACGGCGTTTTTTGTTTTCGTCTCGGGGCGCATGGTGCCGGCGATGGCGATCGTCACCTCGGCCGTGCAATCGCGCCTGCGCGGCACCTTCCTCTCGATGAACGGCGCGGTGCAGCAGCTCGCCTCGGGCATCGCCTCCTACGCGGGGGGCGCGATGATCGCCGCCGATGCGACAGGCCAGATCGTCGGCTACGACAAGGTCGGCTACCTGGCGATCGGCGCCACGCTGACCGCCATGCTGTTTGTCGGACAGATCCGGATGCACACCGGCGCGGCAACCGACGGCAAGTCGTGAAACTCGGCGCTGGTGATACGGCGAACGCCGTA
>JAIPCT010000006.1 GCA_021738065.1 Burkholderiaceae bacterium | reverse complement strand
CGGCGTCCAGCCCCAGAGGTGGGGCGCGTCCGGCGTGTCCGCCGACGCGCCGAGATCGACCAGTCCGCCGGCGAAACCCACGGCGGCCGCCACCGCGTGCGAGCAAACCACCGGGTATGCGTATTTTTTGGTCATGGCTTCGAGCTGGCTGGCGATGCCGACAGCGTTGCCGATGACCGAAAACTCGCGGCGCTGGCGCGAGCCGACGTAACCGGCCAGCACGTCGCCGCTATGAATGCCGATGCCGACCTTGAGAGTTTCGACGCCTTCCGCCTCGAGTTCGGCATTCAGTGCGTCGATGCGCAGCAGCAGATTCTGCGCTGCTTCCAGCGCATTGCGCTGCGGCGCGGGCAGAGCTTGCGGCAGACCGAATGTGGCCATCAGGCCATCGCCGACGTATTTGTCCACGGCGCCGCCGCTGTTCTGTATGGCCAGCGCGGCGGCGGCATGAAAGCGATTGAGCAGGCCGATCATGGCCTCGGGTGAGGACTGTTCGGCGCGCGCGGCAAAGCCGCGAATGCCGACAAAGAGCAAGGTCACGTCGCGGCGCTGGCCGTTCTTTTCCAGTTGCAGCTCGCCGCCGAGCAGAGCGCGCATCACCTGCGGGCTGACGTGACCGGCAAACATCGTGCGCAAGGTCCGCTTTTCACGAAAGCGCAAAACGGCATCCCATGCCTGTCGCGCAAAGTAGGCCAGCAGCATGATGACGACAATATTTGCCAGGCGCAGATAGCTGCCGTGCCATAGCAGGAAGGTGGAACCGGCAATCAATGCGGCGATGCCCACGGCCAGCACCGTGGCCTTGAGCCAACCGCTGCGGCCAAACCAGAGCAGCGCGGCCAGCCCGGCCAGAAACAGCGAGAGATTTTCCGGAGCCCGTTCGATCAGACCGCGCCCGAGCAGCGAGCGCAGCGCCTGAATATGCACGATGGCGCCCGGTTCGGTGCGGCTGCCCGGTTCCCAGGCGGCCAGTTGCACCGGCAACCGATGACGCGGTTCGGTGGGCAGCAGATTGGCCACCACCACGGCGCGGCCCTGGACCAGCGCGCGCAGTTTTTCTTCCTCGCCGCGATGTATCCAGTCCAGCACCGTGCCGACGGGGGTGTATTCGATGGCGCCGCCGACGCTGTAGTCGATCATTCCGGAAAGCGATCCCTCGCGACCCAGATGCTTGGCCATGGCCAGCGCCAGGGGAACCTGCTTGTCCTCGGAACGGCAGCGGCGCTGGTTGATGCGGCGCACCGTGCCGTCGCTGTCTTCGCAGATCGCCAGCGATGCCACCGCGTCCTCGCCAATGGCTTCCAGCAGGTTCGGCGCGATCGGGCGCAGCCGGTTGCCGACGCCGAGCGGCTGGCCCACGACCAGGGGCGCCGCACCGCGCAAGCGGTAGATACCCGAGATCAATATCGAATCGATATCCTTGACCAGAAAGTCGTAAGAGCGCACTGGCAGCGGCATGGCCAGGCCGACCACGGCCGGCTGGGCGGATGAAAGCCCGGCCAGCAAGGCGCCAAAATGGTTGTGCCAGAGCGCCGTGGGCTCGGGGATGGATTCGTAAGCGGCTTCGTCCAGGCCGATGACGACGACATCGTGAACCAGCGGCGTCGGCTTGTTGGCGCGCAACCAGTTCACCTGGGCATCGTAGAGCGACTGGTCGGCAAAACGCAGGCCGCGCGTCCCCATCAGGCCCCAGGCGGCGGCGCATATCAACAGGAAACCGATCAGAATATCGCGAGGCAGGCGAGACATCGGGCGATTATGACATGGCGCCGAGGCTGTAAAAACTGCGGGCCCGACACGGCTGCCCGGCTGCCTGGTTTTCTGTTTTCATGTGGACCTGCCCGACCCGCGATCAAACACGCGAAGGCAAGGCCTGCGGAATTGCGCGCTGGTTCAGGGTGGACTATCCGGGTGTCGTCGCGGGCTTGGCGCCGCGTCAATGAAAGCGATCGTTGCCGGGCTGGGCGGCCCGCTCCCGGATCTTCGCCAGTTCGTCGCGAACAAACCGGCTGGTGTGCTCGTCCTGAATGCAATCTCCGGCGGATGCCGTCAGCAGTATCCGCTCCGGGGCCATCGGCCGCGAAACGATATAGCCCTGCACGTAGTCGACACCCATCTCCGCCAAGGCTTCAAGCGTGGGGACGTCCTCGACCCACTCGGCGATGCTGACCATGCCCAGATTGCGGGTGAGGTCGACGATGGCTTGCACAATCG
Organism: Burkholderiaceae bacterium; assembly: GCA_021738065.1. GTDB lineage: Bacteria > Pseudomonadota > Gammaproteobacteria > Burkholderiales > Rhodocyclaceae > Sulfuritalea. The sequence goes on along the minus strand of JAIPCT010000006.1, from coordinate 67,067 downwards.
CCTGATTGGCAGGATGGGCGAGCAAATCCTTGACGTATGCGCCGTCGATCTTGACGGCATCCGCTGGCAGGCTTCTGAGATAGGAAAACGACGTGTAACCGGCGCCAAAATCGTCCAGCGCAAGCTTCGCACCGTATTTTCGGATGCCGTCGATGAACTGCCGGGTATTTGACAGATCGTGAAGCGCCACGCTCTCGGTGATTTCGATGCAAATCCGTTCCACGGTTTTTCCGTAACGCGCCAGAATCGAAAACGCATCGCCGATGAATTTTTCGTCGTTGAGCGATCCGCCGCTGAGGTTGATCGACACATAGCTCGAATTCTTCAGATGCCCGGCGTGGGTTCGCAGCCATTCCAGCGTGGTGGTCAGCACCCATTTGTCGATGGTTGCGATGCGGCCATTGCGCTCGGCGGCGGTGATGATCTTCCAGGCCGGCAGGATCTGATTGTGCTTGTCGCGCATGCGCAGCAGGACTTCGAAATTGAGCGAACCATACGGATCGCGCAGCGACATGATCGGCTGCATCACCAGGAACAAACCCTCGGGCTGGGGCAAGTCGAGGCGCTGAATCAGTTGCAACTCCTCGCGACGCTCGGCGAACACCGGCATGTCCTGCTGATAGATCACCAGATTTCCGTCATGCCCGGTTTTGGCTTCACGGCAGGCCCGGTCGGCAAGCGACACGGCATCGTCCACTCCAGTACCGCGATTGAGCTCGACCAGGCCGATCGAGCATTTCACCTGGAATGCACGGCTGCCTTCGATAAAGGGCACGGTGGAAATTTCGGCAACGATGGCACGGCATGCTTCAGCCGCATCGTGGATTGCCCCGCCCTGAAACACGATCACGAACTCATCGCCGCCGACACGGCCGAGTACCTCCCCCGCCATCAACCGCTCCGCGATGCGCTGACAGACATGGCGTAGCACCATGTCGCCGGCAATGTGCCCGAACAAATCGTTGATCAGTTTGAATCGATCAAGATCGACGTAGGCCAGGGCCATCGTCGTGCTGCCGGTGAGCGCGGAATTGGCATCGTCGAAAGCCTTGCCGATGCCGCGCCGGTTGAATACGCCGGTCAGGGGATCGTGGTCGGCCAAAAAGCGCAGTCGTGCCGTTGCTTCGACGCGCAGCGTGATGTCCTGCAAGGAGCCCTCGATCCGCTCGTTGACCCGGGTCGCCTTGACCAGGAAGCTGCGCTGCTTTCCATTCGCATCGGCGAGGCTCTTGATTTCGATATCCTCGCCGTCCGGATTGTCTGTCTGCGCCTGCAAACGCTCCCAGGCGCCCGTTTCGAAGCCATCCCGCCAAAGGCCCGGCTCGCCGGCTTTGTTTTCCAGCATGAGTTGGTAGGCCGGGTTGCTCTGCACAATCCGACCGGCTTCATCCAGCGAAAATAGCCCGATCGGAATGGCCTGGTAGGTGTTGGCCAATTCGCTTTGCGCTTGTTTACGTCCATGCCGTTCCTGGCGCATCTGTTCTGCAATCGCCAGCGCCGCAAGCAGGCTGGAAGCCAGTGCCGCCGTCACGCTGTTGACATTGCCGATCAGGGTGCGAAATCCCAGCGCGGCGGCGATGACTTCATTCAGACTGGCGACCAGCGCGACTGTAATGCCAGCACCGTACCAGAGTGCAACTTTGGACCGCGTTACGATCAGGATACGGATCAAAAGAAAGATAATTACCACCACGGTGTAGGCGGTAAAGGACCACAGAATTGGGAGGAAGCTTCCATAGGAAAGGGTTGCAGCGGCAAGCAACAAAGGCAGGCATGACCATTGAGCAAAACGCAGCAGCAGAATGAATCGTATGCGCTTCAGTTCTTCGGCAAAAAGCCGGCTGAACAACATGATGGTCAGCATGTAGTACGCAGACATGGCTATTTTCCGAACTGGTATCAACCAGTCCGGTGGCAGACTGCGCTCCAGCCACTGCGTATCCCAGCCGGCCGACAGCGCAGCCAGACGCAGATTGGCGACCAGCCAGGCGGCAAACAGCACGTAGAGCCACTCACGGTTGACCACGGCCGTCAGCAACACGAACATCGCAAGCACAATCAAGCCGCCGTCGAGCAGGCCCGAGTTGCGATGAAACTTGAGTTCCGACCGCTCGAACGGTTCTGTCGGCCAGAGATTGACCGTGATGTGCCCCGGGCCGGTGTGGCTGGCCCGGCACAGCACAGTGGTCGGTGTCTGCAAAGGCTCGAGCGCCATCGCAAAGCCGGTTCTCGAGACGCGCATCGCGCCTTCAGCCCCGAGTCGATCCGCGGCGCCCAGAAGTTGCAGATCGGCGGCGCGCCAACAGGCGGCGTTCATTGCATGGCGGGAGGGCAGTTCGACGACCGCCGACCGGTCACTGGCCGGCAGCGCAAAGCTGAACCAGAATGGCGCCTCGGAACGTTGGGTGCTTGTGCCTGAACTTGCCGACTGCCCGGCCAAGCGTTCCAGAGCTTGTTCCGGCGTAAGCATAGCCGTACCTTGCTCGACAACCCGGAACTCCATCCGACTGGCGCCTCCGTGCTCATACTGATCAGGCAGCAGCAAATACGCCAGCAAAGAGGCCGCGGCGATGAGCAGCGGCACGCCATACACGGATAGGCGATACAGCAGGGTATCGACCGCTACACCGATGACCGATTCAGACGCTTGTTGGCTGTATGTTTTCCAGAACACTGGCTGTACTACTCCGGCCGTTTTCAGCCGCGATTCTACTGCCTATTTTTCCGTTCTCGCCCAGAGATCAACACAGAAGGGAGCATGAGCGGGAGCCTCCCTTGCCAATGGCGTTTCGGCGTTGATCCCCATTTTCAATTGCGAGGGCGCCGAAAACCAATTCGGGCGGGCGAGCTCCTGGCAGGCCGGGCGACGCGATATCGCAACTTCGCCTCGCTGCATTGCTTCGTTGGGGAGGCGTGCTACGGGATACCCATCTGCAAATTGAGGCGCAAGTCGCCGCCCACTTCCCTGGTGATGCGTTCGCGAACGAGTTTGCGGAAGCCAAAAAAATGCTCGCCCGCGCCGCACAGGTCGAAATACAGCCTGAGCAGTTGCGGTTTGGTCAGCACAATTGCGACGAGCTGCGCCCAGAACTGCAACCGCACACCCTCGGTCATGACACCCTGACGCCACAACAGCCGGGGAATCAGATGCGCTGTGACCCGGAATGGCCCGCGAACATTCTGACGGAAGGGATGAATCACGCGCAAGCGCCGCACTTGCCGAAAACAACGGCCCAGATACCGGCTGGGCTCATAAAGCTTCCAGGTGGCCTCGATGAATTCACGGGCGATGTCCTCAACGGGACGCGTCGTGGAGAAATTCGGCATCGCCGCCGTATCGTTTCCCAGGAAAGGCTTGCTCGGATCCCTCACCAACATCAAGCGTTCCTCGCCTTCCAGGCGCTTCCACAACGGCGTGTTGGGAACGGCCTGCAGCACCGCGAGCATGGCCTGCGGAATGGCGGTTTCCTCGATGAAGGATTGAATGCGATCGCCGGCGCCGGTCTTTTCGCCGTCGAAGCCCAGGATCATGCCGCAGTGGATGAGGATGCCGGCATCGTTGATCTTGCGGCAGGCGTCGAGCAGCGGGCGGCGCGCATTGTGCTGTTTTTTGGTCATTTTCAGCAGATCGACTTCGGGTGTCTCGATGCCGAGGAACAGCGCGTGAAATCCGGCCTGACCCATGAGTTCGAGCATTTCGTCGTCTTCGGCCACATTCACCGAGGCTTGCGTGAGGAAGTCGAAAGGACGTCCGTGTTCGTCGTTCCAGCGCACGATGGTTCGCAACAGTTCCTTGACCTGCCTTTTCAGAATGATGAAATTGTCGTCGGTGAAAAATATCGTTCCGCGAAAACCGAGCGCATGGATTGCCTGCAGTTCGGCGAGTATCTGCGCGACGCCCTTGGTTCGCGTTTTCTTGCCGTCCAGCACTGGAATCTCGCAAAACTCGCAGGAATAAGGGCAGCCCCGGTTAGTCTGCACCGGCATGTGGAGATAAGCTTCTGTTTGGAGCAGATCGAAGCGCGGGATCGGACTCGTGGCCAGGTCAACCTTCCCCTCCGCGCGGAAAGTCCCATTCGGGTCACCGCGCTCGACGGCCGCCGCGAATTGCGGAATAGTGTTCTCACCCTCGCCCAACACCACAAAATGCGCGCCTGAATCGATGGACGCCTTGGGGTTGGACGTAGCGTAAGGTCCGCCGACGGCAACTTTTTTCCCCAACCGCAGGGCCTTGGCAATGAGCTGATGATAGTCGGCCTGCTGGCAGCGCATCGCCGAAATCAGCACGATATCGCACCAGCTCCAGTCGTCATCGGTTTCCTCCCCCACGTTGCGATCACGCAGCCGAAACTCCCAATTCTCGGGGAGCAATGCCGCAACGGTGATGAGACCAAGCGGCGGCACCAGGGCTTTCAATCCCGCTATTTTGAGGAAGCCGCTGTAGTGCCAGAAGGATATTGGGAATATGGGTGACAGTAGAAGCGCTTTCATGTGGTCCTCTTTCCAGGGTAAGCGGTGCCCCGCGAATTAGATAAAGAATGGGCCGTCGTGGCCCAACCCGAAACCATCCCAGATCCTGCGGCCAAACATCAAATGCGTTGCTGCTGTCTCTGGTCTGAACTTCGGCTGCGACAACCTGGCTTGTCCCATCCAAGGGTTCTCTGCCGAATATTCGGAATTTCAGCTAATTCCCAAGGAAGTCGTGGAGCGAAAATGGGAACCGGTTGCCACTTGGCCAGCGATGCCGCATAAATCGATATCCGAATGGCTTGTATGGAAAAAGAAGTTGTAAAGCGGATGTCCCGCTTTGCGCCAGTTTTGCTCTACCAAGCCAACCTTGAGTGCCATCACCCGATGCGGGATACCGCCGACATGGCTCATCGGTATGTAGCCGCCGCCAGGAATTGCATCGACGAATAGCAGGGCCGCGTATTGCCGGTCCAGCGGTGAGCGTGCGGTGATGACCATCCACTCGATTTCGTCCAGCAGGCAGTATTGATAGTAGGCCTTGAATATCGCCGTCTTGACCAATCGCCCCATGACGCGACTATTGAATATTCCGAGTCGGGTGGCTTCGGCCTGGCTCTTGCCTTGCAACCAGGACGGCAGTTCGACAGATTCCTCCAGCGCCAGTTTACGAAAGCGATTGGTCTGTATGCGCATGGTGCCCAGGGGCGAACCATCGAGTTTGGATTCCGCCAGCAGCACCACCGATCCCGGCTCATTGTCGTAGGCCTCGGGCCTATCCAGTTTTGCCGCGAGTTCAGGGATGTGGCGTTCGTAGGCCATGTGGCGGATGGATACGGCTTTGTCGAGATCCACCTCGTTGCGCACTATCTTGACAGTGAAGGGCAGTCTTTCCTCGGTCATGGTCCGCTGTATCTGCATGTCGGCATCGGCCTGGTTGGCTTCACCGGTCGCCATCACCGAAACGTGTTGCGTCGTTTCTGTCTGTGTATTCAGTTTCATTGCAAATCTCCATTTCCAATCAAGAGTGACATCGTCACGGGCTCTGAGCTTCGAATTGGCATGGCTGATTTCCAGTGATACTGCGTCTACGAGCGTTGATGGTGCAGTAGGCAGGAGCAGTCATCCGCGCTGAAGTATGGAACAACAGGCGACTCGTGCTAAGCAAGGGAATGCGCGGAAAACGGGGGTAATTCTTTGCTATTGCTTGTTCAGATTTGAAAGACCCCGGGGTGGAATACCGGCGGCTTCAAGTATCCGCTTGCGCATTCTCGACAGACGCACAAACTGTTTGGCTCCCACGCGGTGGGAGCTTCGCTTGCTGGATGCGGCGATTCAGGCGGTGGGTTTGATCTCGAATCCGGCGAACTCGTCGCGACCGGGCTGGATCGAGACTTTCTCGACAGCGCACCCCGCGGGGCCGGTGTGGCACCAGGCCAGCATCTGCTCGATCTGCCCGGCATCGCCGGCGATCATCGCTTCGACGCTGCCGTCCCGACGATTCCGCACCCAGCCGCAAACGCCCAGCAGACGCGCCTGCGCCGCCATCGAGTAGCGAAAGCCGACGCCCTGCACTCGGCCGCTGATCAGCAGGTGACGCACTACAGTCATCCAGACACGCTCGGGTTGACCACGGGGGACACGGGGAGCACGGGGGAATTCTCCGAATTGGCAGTTTCGTCCATCAATACCCTCGGCCCGAGACACCAACCGGCAAAAGCTTCCGACAATCCCCGTGCTCCCCGTGTTCCCCGTGGTTCAAGTTTTTCCCTGTCACTTGACCCGCATGCCGGGCTGCGCGCCGCTGTCGGGTGAGAGCAGGAACAGGCCGGTGGACTTGTCGTCGGCATCCGAGGCTGCCAGCACCATGCCCTCGCTCATGCCGAACTTCATTTTGCGCGGAGCGAGATTGGCGACCATCACGGTCAGGCGCCCCACCAGTTGCGCCGGATCGTAGGCCGACTTGATGCCGGCAAAAACATTGCGCGTCTTGCCCTCGCCTTCGCCGAGATCGAGCGTCAGGCGGATCAGTTTGTCGGCGCCCTCGACATGTTGCGCGTCGGCAATGCGTGCAATACGCAGTTCGACCTTGCTGAAATCGTCGATCGAAATATACGGCCCGCCCGCGCTGGCCTGCGCCTTGTCTTCAGCGGCTTGCTGATGCTGGGCGTGGCGCTGCGGCGAATGCGAAGCGGCGGAACTCGGCGCTGGCGACACGGCGGCCGGTACGGCGGCCGGGGTCGGCGCCAGGGACTCGCGATTGGCCGCCACCAGCGCTTCGATCTGCTTCGGGTCGATGCGCTGCATCAAGTGCTCGTACGCGTTGATCAGATGCGCCGGCGGCAACAAGTGGCCGGCATCCGCCCAGTGCAGCGGAGCGACGTTGAGGAACTCCTCGGCGCGTTGCGCCAGCTTGGGCAACACCGGCTTCAGATAGATCGTCAGCAGGCGGAAGGCGTTGATCAATGCCGAGCACACATAGTGCAGCAGCTCGTCTTTTTCCTTGTCCTTGGCCAGCACCCAGGGCTGGTTCTTGTCCACGTACTGGTTGATCTGGTCGGCCAAGGCCATCACCCGGCGCAGCGCGCGCGCCGAATCGCGCGCTTCGTAGTAACCGGCGATCTCCTCGGCGGCCTCGCGAAGGCCGGGCAGGTCGGCGTGGAAGCGCTCATTGACATGCGCGTGCAGCAGCTTGCCGTCGAAGCGCTTGGCGATGAAGCCGGCGGCACGGCTGGCGATGTTGATGTACTTGCCCACGAGGTCCGAATTGACGCGCTGGGCGAAGTCCTCGAGATTGAGGTCGATGTCCTCCATGGTGCCGTTCAACTTGGCGGCGAAGTAGTAGCGCAGCCATTCGGGATTGAGGCCCTGTTGCAGATAACTCTCGGCGGTGATGAAAGTGCCGCGCGACTTGGACATCTTGGCGCCATCGACGGTGAGAAAGCCGTGGGCGAAGACATTGGTCGGCGTCCGGTAGCCGGCGTGCTCCAGTTCGGCGGGCCAGAACAGGGCGTGGAAGTAGAGAATGTCCTTGCCGATGAAGTGATACAGCTCGGCCTGCGAATCCTTGCCCCAGTATTCGTCGAAATCCAGGCCCGTCTTGTCGCAAAAATTCTTGAACGAACCCATGTAGCCGATCGGTGCGTCGAGCCAGACATAGAAGAACTTGCCCGTGCTCTTGCCGTCGTCGCCGGGAATCTCGAAGCCGAAGTAAGGCGCATCGCGCGAAATGTCCCAATCGGTAAGCTTGTTCTCGCCCGGCTCGCCCAGCCATTCCTGCAGCTTGTTCGATGCCTCGGTCTGCAGGCGTGCTCCGTTTTTGGTCCATTGCCGCAGGAAACTCTGGCAGCGCGGATCGGAGAGCTTGAAAAAATAGTGGTCGGAAGATTTCAGCACCGGTTTGGCACCGGACACCGCCGAGTAGGGATTCTTCAGGTCGGTCGGCGCATAGGCCGCGCCGCAGGATTCGCAGGCGTCGCCATACTGATCCTTGGTGCCGCACTTCGGACATTCACCCTTGATGAAACGATCAGGCAGGAACATCTCCTTGACCGGATCGTAATACTGCTCGATCGAGCGCACCTCGATCAATCCGGCGGTCTTCAGCTTGGCGAAAATGTCTTCCGAGTAATGCCGCGTTTCGTCCGAATGCGTGGTGTAGTAATTGTCGAAGGCCACATGAAAGCCGGCAAAGTCGCGCGAGTGCTCGGCATGCACGCGCTCGATCAGGGCCTCGGGGGTGATGCCCTCTTTCTCGGCGCGCAGCATGATCGGCGTGCCGTGAGTGTCGTCGGCGCAGACATACCAGCATTCGTGGCCGCGCATCTTCTGGAAGCGCGACCAGATATCGGTCTGGATGTACTCGACCAGATGGCCGAGATGGATCGCGCCGTTGGCATACGGCAGGGCGCTGGTGACGAGAATCTTGCGGGTCATGACACGGTCTTTCCGGTTGCTGGTGGCCGCCGCGCGGCGCGGCGGGCCTGAAGAGGGGCATTGTACCGGGGAGGGATGGCGGCTTGGGCGCCGTGTCGCCAACGCCGAGTTTTTGACGTGCCGCATGGCCGCGCCTTCGCCGTGTCGCCAACGCCGACTTTTTGACGTGCCGTCGTTCCGGCGACGTTGCATGCCTTGGATTCGGCTGCGCGGGGTGGCAACGCCGTAATCCAGTGCATCGTTGATCGCATCGCCGTATCACCAGCGCCGAGTTTTGAGGTTCTGTCATTCCGACGGCTCTGCATGCCTTTGATTCCGCTGCGCGGGGTGGCAACGCCGGAATCCAGTGCTTCCTTCAGTCCATTGCCGTATCGCCAGCGCCAGCGCTTAGCTTCCCTTCGGGGACTTTTCAGGCCGTGCCCTTAACCCACAAGCCGGGACTCGCCCCGGCAGGCGAGATACTTTCTTGCTGCGCGGCAAGAAAGTACCCAAAGAAACGCGCCCCGCCGCCCCGGCCCTGCGGGCTCCCCTCGCTGCGAAAGGCCCGCCGGGCCGGCCGCTAAACTAGCCGGCCAAAACCCGGCCGTCGTCGGACAACGCGACCGGACTGCCCCCGGCGAACCTTCCTCGCTCGGCGGGTCAGAGGGGAGTGAAAAGCGTCGCACGTGAGGGATTGCCCCTTGTGGAAATGCCGGATAAATCGTCTAATCCATTTCGGGTAGCCGAACGTGACCCCGACTCTGGTTCCAGCAATGACGGGATTACCGACGTTTTAGGCCCCACTAAAATTCGTCAACAGTTTGAACATTTGGAGAATTGTCAAAATGTACGACTTTATATCCGGCCTAAATGACGGAATGCATCCCGTCAATTAGGAGCCATATTTAACGTTGGGCCTATTTGGCGAGGCTATCAAATTGAAAAACGTTACTGTTCTTTTCATAGCAATATTTTTAGGCGTGACTGCAACACCTAGCAAGGCAATGATTGAAAGTGATCGAGCTGCCGCAGTAGTCTTTGCAATAGTCCACGTTGAAAAATGCAAAGCAGACCAACCATCCATGCAAGCTGAGATAGACGCATCGTTTTCGCTATGGAAGCAACGTAATCAAAAGCATATTGATGCGGCAGAGAGTCGGGCCGATTTCAAAGATATTGAAAATATGATTCGCGCACTGTTCAACAAAAAAGGCTCACTGCCGATATCAGACTGTCAATTGCTGATTCAACGCGCAAAGTCGCCCGAAAGTGACATAGACAGCAAAAGATGAGTAACTTCGAGTCGACCTTCAATTTACGTCGGGCACATCAATTCTGATGAAAAATCCTCTTCAAACCGTAGGCTTACTCATCTTTCTTTCTCCAATAGCGATCACCGTTCTTGGTTTTGGAGTTTGTGCTGTCTATCCGACGCAAATTTGTCTGGCTGTGCCGTTCGCATGGATGTTCTTCTCGCCAGCCTTTTTGTTGGGAGCGATCATCATGCTCGTGGCGTTTCTACGCTCGCGAAAGCAAAAACCGCCTGAGTGAACTTGGCGACTCATGACGTTAACCACTCGTGCCTTGCTGTCGCTGCCCTACCAGAGCCGACTTTTGCGCTACGTTGTACTGCTGTCTTCTGGCGTAAATCAGCGCCCAACCCATCGTTCCAGGGGACGCTGCGCGATAAAGCCGCGCAGCGCCCCTGAACTCAGACGTTGGGCCTTTCGTTATGACTTGTCTACGCATTGAAGCAGGAGAAATGAAATGTCAGAGCTAGTTGCCGATTGTCCTCGTTGTGGTTCGAGTCGAATGACATTCGATCTGGTTGCCCACACGCAGGTCGGTTACAGGCACAACTGGCAGTCTTGGTACGAGGCATTCTGCATTTGCCGCCACTGTAGTCGCTCGACAGTCTTTCTTCTAAGCGAAAAAGGGATAGATGAATCCAAAGCCATTCGTCAGTCCGGGCTTAACAAGCTACCGGTCGCTGCCAACAAGTTAGTTACCGTAGAGAACTACGTAAGCCTTAAGGATGCAAAAGCTATCTCTCCGCCCGAACACCTCCCTCCAGAAATCCTTTCTGTGTTCTCTGAAGGTGCAACCTGTTTGGCTGTGGGCTGCTTCAATGCGGCGGGTACGATGTTCCGACTGTGTGTTGATCTCGCTACCAAATCACTACTTCCCGAAGCTGACGCTAACGGCCTAAATTCGAAAATCCGCCGTAACCTTGGCCTTCGATTGCCATGGCTGTTCGAGCAAGGTCTGTTGCCAACTGCATTACAAGAGCTTTCGTCGTGCATCAAAGAAGACGGAAACGATGGCGCTCATGACGGAACGCTCGGAAAGGAAGATGCGGAAGATCTTCTCGACTTCACCTTTGCGCTGCTGGAGCGAATGTACACGGAGCCAGAGCGCCTACGCCTAGCTAAGGAGCGAAGGGAGTCTCGCCGTGCAACATAGGCCCAACCCATCATTCCACCGGCCTTGCGCATAAAGCCGCGCAAGGCCGGTGAACTCAAACGTTGGGGGTCGTGGCAAAAATTTCAGCTGTTACGTTAAAACGTTGAAGCGAGGAGGAGAAAATGTCAAAGCTATTCAATGTGGTCGCTATAACAGTAATGATGATGGGTTGCTCCACTTACCATCCTCTTCCCATCTCAAAGCCTAGCTTGGAGGACTACAACAAATATAAGGACACGGCGGCGACCGCCATTCCGGTTCCTTCAGGTGTACCTGAATCGATAAAGTACGCATGGACTTACGGCGAGTTCTATCGAACACAAAAGGATGCTATTCAAAAACGGGTTTACAACCACAGCGACGCAAGCCTATTCGGAGCAATTTTTGCAATGCTTGGAGGTGCAGCCAAGTCGCCTGAAGCTGTTGTAGCTGGCGGTGCATTTTCTGCCGGCGCTGAAATTGCACCTGGTCGCTATCAACTTGCCGTACAAGCTGCAAATTTTGGAAAAGCTGAGAAGGCGTCTGTGTGTGTATTTGACGAACTCCGAAAGATCAATACTGACGATGAAGTCGCGTTGGTCACTTATGAAAGTCTTATTGGAAGCAAGAGTGAAAGAACGATCGGAGACTTGACATACAGAACGTTCAAGATTATTCACGCGCGTCTTGATACGGCGCAGTCAAGCGTCACGCTTGTAGCCCCGAACCTTGACAAACTACAGTCTGCGCTTGTGAAAAAGAATGAAAAGCAAACCGCTAGTAGCTCGACTACTGACGAAGCTAACAAATTAGCAGCATCAAACAAATCACTTCAAGGGTTTGCTGATATACCGCACGACCAGATCAAGACTCGCGCTGAAAAAGGTGATGTGCTTTTCAAAGAGATTACAAACAAGATGGAAGTCTGTTCTGAATTGGTTAGCGCAAGCTAACAAGCAAGTGACGACGAACAGTGCCCCCAACCCGGCAGTCAACAGGACCTGCGCGAACAGCCGCGCAGGCCGGTTACTTCCACGTTTAGAGGCTATCAATGAGGCGAAAAAGGGTCGGCTTCGCTTTTTGTTTGCGGCACGCTCCATCACGCACGGCGGTTTTCAATCCCCTCTGACCCGCCGAGCGAGGAAGGTTCGCCGGGGGAAGTCCGGTCGCGTTGTCCGACGACGGCCGGCTTTTTTGGCCGGCTAGTTTAGCGACCGGCCCGGCGGGCCTTTCGCAGCGAGGGGAGCCCGCAGGGCCGGGGAGGCGGGGCGCGTTTCTTTGGGTACTTTCTTGCCGCGCAGCAAGAAAGTACCTCGCCCGCCGGGGCGAGTCCCGGCATATAAGTTAAGGGCACGGCCTGAAAAGTTCCCGAAGGGACGCAAAGCGCTGGCGCTGGCGATACGGCAACACAATCAACGATTCACTGGATTCCGGCTTTCGCCGGAATGACAGAGCCTCAAAAGTCGGCGCTGATGAAACAACTGCGCTACAAGGCGGTCGAGCAAAAAACGCTCTCCTCGCCGTAGCGGATGGCGATACGGCGAGCCAATCAACAGATAAGTTAACAGCCATCGCCCGCGAACCCCGCAACTCGCTGGCTATAATCAAGCCACGCCAATCCTGCGGATCACGACAATGTTTAGAAGCGCTTCGGCGCTGGTTTGCCTCGCTGTTTCGTTTGCAGCGCAGGCTGCCTGGGTTCAACAATTCACCCCGCAAGAGCTGGTGGACAGGCAAACGCGTGCCACGGCCGTGTTCAGCGCCGACATGCTTCCGCTGGGCCGCAGCAAGGCGCCGGCGCCCTTTCGTGTCAGCTGCGGCAAAGTCCGCGGTTCGGGGCAATGGGTCGACACCAAGACCTGGGCCTGGCAGCTCGAACGCGCCTTGCAGCCGGGCGAACGCTGCGTCTTCACGCTGAGAAGCGGTCTCAAGGCGGCCAACGGCGAGAGCATCAGCGGCCAGAACCGTTACCAGTTTTTTGCGCCCGGGCCGTGGCCACGCGCCGTCTACCCCTCGCCGGGCGAGCGCATCGAGGAGGATCAGGCCTTTGTCATTACGCCGGCGGGGCCGCTCAAGCCCGCCTCGGTTGAGCAGCATGTCTGGTGCGAGGCGGACGGCGTCGGCAACCGCATTCCGGTGCGCCTGGTGCCGCCGGCGCAGCGTGCGGCCATCCTCAAGGCGATGCGACGCGGCGGCGATGGCGATGTGGTGGTGAGTTGCAGCGAGCGGCTGCCGGCCGGCGCAAAAATGAAACTGATCTGGGGCAAGGGGGTGGAGACGGAGAAAGGTTCCAAATCCACCCGGCAGGAGAGTTTCCTCTTCCCGGTACGCGAACCGTTTCGCGCGACAGTGAGCTGCGCACGCGAACGGGCCAGCGCGCCCTGCTCGCCCCTGTCCAGCCTGACGCTGGAATTTTCCACCGCGGTCGATACGTCGCTGCGCGACAAGGTGAAGCTGGTCACGCCCGACGGCGTGCGCCTGCCGATCGACCCGACGCGGCGCGACGACCGTCGCGAGAACACGGCGCAAAGCTTCGTTTTCGCCCCGCCGTTTGCGCCCAATGCCGAGCTGCGCCTTGAGCTTCCCGCCGACTTCACCGACGAATCCGGCCGCCTGCTGACCAATGCCGCCAGCTTTCCGTTGCGCGTCGCCACCGGCGCGCTGCCGCCGCTGGCGAAATTTCCCGGCGACTTCGGCATCATCGAGCTCAAGGAAGGCGGCGTGCTGCCGGTGACATTGCGCAATGTCGAGGCTCGCCTGGGCATGAAGGAACGGCGGCTGACCAAGGATGCCGAGGTGATTTCCACGATGCAGGCCCTCGCCCGCTTCAACCGGCAGACCAAAACGGTGAAGCGGATGCGGGACGGCAAGCTCGAGGAATTTGAAGACAGCTATTACGCCCGCGAGCTGTCGTTTCTTGCCGGACAGCCCGGCGTGACCCGGCGCGAATTGCCCAAGCCGGGCGGCAGCGGCGAGTTTGAGGTGCTGGGCATTCCGCTGACGAAGCCCGGCTACCATGTTGTCGAAATCGAAAGCCTGATGCTCGGCGCGGCCTTGCTCGGCGGCGACAAGAGCGTGCCGCGGCCGATGTATGTGCGCAGCGCGGCGTTGGTCACCAACATGGCGGTGCACTTCAAGCGCGGTGTCGATAACGCCCTGGTCTGGGTCACGGCGCTGGATAGCGGCAAGCCGGTGGCCGGCGCCGAGGTGCGCGTTTCGGATTGCAAGGGCACGCTGCTGTGGTCGGCCAAGACCGATGCCGAGGGCCGCGCCCTGGCCGAGCGGACGCTGGCCGAGAAAAACTGCGAGGGCGAGGATTTCCTGTTCATCAGCGCGCGCCTTGGCGAGGACTACAGCTTCGTGCGCAACGATTGGGCCGAAGGCATCGAACCCTGGCGCTTCGGCATCCCCACCTGGGGCGAGAGCCAGGGCACGCGCCTGATTCACACCTTGTTCGACCGCAGCCTGCTGCGCCCCGGCCAGACTGTGTCGATGAAGCACATCGCGCGCGATCGCGGCAGCCGCGGCATGAGCTTCCCGGCCGCTGCGGCCTTGCCCGCGCAGGCCACGATTCGCCACGATGGCGGCGACGAATACAAGCTGCCCCTGAGCTGGGACGCGCAGGGCGTGGCTTTGAGCCAGTGGAAGATTCCCCTTGGCGCGAAGCGGGGTCATTACAGCGTCGAAATCCCCGGCGGCGGCGATGCCGATTTCCGCGTTTCCGATTTCCGCCTGCCGGTGTTCACCGGCAGCGTGCAAGGCGCCGCGGAGCGCCTGGTCGCGCCTAAAAAAGTCGGCCTGGCGCTGGGCCTGGCCTTTCTCAACGGCGGCGCGGCGAAGGCGCATCCGGTGCAAGTTTCGGCCACCCTGCGCCCGGCTTGGTCGAGCGGCTCAAGCTGGGCGGGGTACGACGACTTTCGCTTCGGTGTCGATTTCAGCGAAGCCGGGATCGAGTCCTTCGGCATCGACAACGGTCGCGAACGAGAGCGCCTGATCCTGAACAAGAAAGAGCTGGTGCTGGACAGCGCCGGCGGCGGCAAGCTCGATCTGACGCTGGACGAAAAGCCGCGCGGTCCGGCCGAAATCTACGCCGAGATGAGCTTCAGCGATCCCAACGGCGAGATTCAGACCATCCACGGCAGCGTGCCGGTGTGGCCTTCCGCGGTGGTGCTGGGAGTACGCATTCCGGAATGGGTGACGGCCGGCAGCAAGACGGCCATCGATGTCGTGGCGCTTGATCTGGATGGCAAACCGGTGGCCGGACAAAAAATCACCGTCACCGCCAAGCAGCGCATTTCGCACTCCCACCGCCGCCGCGTGGTCGGCGGCTTCTATGCCTACGAAAACCGCGAGGAGTTCGTCGAGCTGGGCTCGGTCTGCGGCGGCCGCAGCAATCAGCGCGGCCTGTTGCACTGCGAGCCCTCGATTGACAGCAGCGGCGAGATCTATCTGCTGGCGCAAACCCACGATGCCGAAGGCAATGTCGCGCGCAGCGGCGCCGGCTACTGGAGCGCGAGCGGCAAGGGCGATCCGTGGTTCACCGCCGGCAACCAGGACCGCATCAGCATCGTCCCCGAACAACCCAACTACCAGATCGGCGATACCGCGCGATTCCGTGTGCATACGCCATTTCTCGACGCCACGGCGCTGATCACGGTGGAGGCCGGCGGCATCATCGACACCCTGGTGCGCCCCTTGTCGCGCTACAGCCCGATCATCGAGCTGCCGGTCAAGGCCAGCTGGGCACCCAATGTTTTTGTTTCGGTGCTGGTGGTGCGCGGCCGGGTCGAGCCGCTCAAGTGGTATTCCTTCTTTCAGTGGGGCTGGCGCGAGCCGGCGTCCTGGTTTCGCCAATGGTGGAACCCGCAGCACCCGACCGCCATGGTCGACCTGGCCAAGCCCAGTTGGCGCATGGGCCTGACGCCGCTCGGGGTGGGCACCGAGCGCCTGCGTCTCAAGGTCGAGGTGCTGCCCGAACGCCGCGACTACCGGCCGCGCGCGGAGGCCACGGTGCGCTTGAAGGTCAGCACCGCCGACGGCAAACCCTTGCCGGCCGACACCGAAATCGCCTTTGCCGCGGTCGACCAGGCCTTGCTCGAACTGCAGCCCAACCACAGTTGGAAGCTGCTGGACGCCATGACGCCGCGCCGCGCCTATGAGGTGAACACCGCCACCGCGCAATCGCAGGTGATCGGCAAGCGACACTTCGGGCGCAAGGCGGTGCCGCCCGGCGGCGGCGGCGGCCGGGCTCCGGCGCGCGAGTTGTTCGATACCCTGCTCTCCTGGCAGCCGCGCGTGAAAGTCGGCGCTGACGGCACGGCGACGGTGAAGTTCCCTGTCAATGATTCGCTCACCGAATTCACCCTGGTCGGCATCGCCAGCGCCGGCAGCGGTTTGTTCGGCAGCGGCAGCGGCAGCATCCGCACCCGCCAGGATCTGCAAATGATCTCCGGCCTGCCGCCGCTGGTGCGCACCGGCGACAGCTACCAGGCCCTGCTCACCGTGCGCAACGGCACCGACCGGATCATGGGCGTCGAGGTCACCGCGCGCGCCGGCCCGCAGGAACTGGAAACCAAGCACGCGCGGCTGGTGGCCGAAGGTTCGACCGAGCTGGTCTGGAATATCCGGGCGCCTGAGGCGGAAACCAGCCTGGCCTGGGAGTTCGACGCCAGCGAGGATGACGGCAAGGGCCGCGACCGCCTCAAGATCACGCAGCGCATCGTGCCGGCCATCCCCGCCACGGTTCAGCAAAGCAGCTTCGCCCGCGTCGAGGGCCACCTCGAACTGCCCGTCGCGCCACCGCGCGATGCCCTGCCCGGGCGAGGCGGCCTGGAGATCGGCCTGTCGTCCCGCCTCTCGGCGCCACCACCGGGCCTGCAGCAGTTTTTTGAGGACTACCCCTTCGTCTGCCTTGAACAACAGGCATCGGTCGCCGTCGGCCTGAAGGACAAGGCGCGCTGGAAAGAGGTGGTCGACAGCCTGCCGGCGCTGCTCGACCGCAACGGCCTGGCGCGCTACTTCCCCGACAACTCGGGCGTCGAACACGCCGGCAGCGTGGCGCTTACCGCCTATCTGCTGGACATCGCGCTGGCCAGCGGCTTCGATCTGCCGGAAGAGACACGCAGGCGCATGGAGAACGGCCTTGAAGGCTTTGTCCAGGCGCGCTTCAAGGCGCCCGTCTGGTCTCCCGCGCACACCAACGCCCAGCTCGCCGCCAAGCTGATGGCGCTTGAAGCCCTCACCCGCGCCGGCCGCAGTCCGCTCAAGACGGTCGCTGCGCTGGAGGTGCAGTTGCTGCGCCTGCCCAGCTCGGCGCTGATCGACTGGTATCTGGTGCTGAAGCGCTTGCCCGAGCTGCCGCAGCGCGCGGCGAAACTCGCCGCGGCCGACCGCGAGTTGCGCAATCGCCTGAGCTACAGCGGCGGCCGGCTCAGCTTCACTACAGAGAAGAGCGACTACTGGTGGTGGATGATGGTCAGCGGCGACTCGAACGCCTTCCGCCTGATCGAAGCCGTGATGGACGAGCCGACCTGGAGCGAGGACCTGCCCAAACTGCTGCGCGGCGCGCAGGAGCGCCAGACGCGAGGCCACTGGTTCACCACCACGGCCAATACCTGGGCCGCCATCGTCCTCGAACATTATGGTCGCCGCTTCGAACTCGATACAGTCAGCGGCGTCAGTCGCGGCAAACTTGGCGGCGCGACACAGGAATATCGCTGGAAGCGCGGCGAAGACAAGCCGCTGCTGGCCCTGCCCTGGACCAGCGGCGCCGGCACGCTGGAACTGGATCACGAAGGCAACGGCAAACCCTGGGCCAGCATCCAGGCACTGGCCGCGATCCCGGCGGGCAAGCCGCGCGACTTCGGCTATCGCATCAAGCGCCCGGTGACACCGGTGCAGGAAAAGGAATAAGGCAAGGTCAGCCGCGGCGACCTGTGGCGCGTCAGGCTCGACATCGAGGCCGCGCAAGACATGAGCTGGGTCGCCGTCAGCGACCCGACCCCGGCCGGCGGGCGAATACTCGGCGATGGCGACGGCCGCGATTCGCGCATCGCCACCCTGACCGAAGACGCGCGCGCGCGCCGCCTGTGGCCCACCTACGTCGAGCGGACCTTCGCCAACTTCCGCGCCTACTACGAAGTCGTGCCCCAGGGCCGCTTCAGCATCGACTACACCGTGCGCATCAACAACACCGGTGAATTCGCCCTGCCGCCCACGCGCGTCGAGGCGATGTATGCCCCGGACGTATTCGGCGAAGTGCCGAACGACAAAGTGGTCGTGTGGTGATTCAGCGCCGGAAAGTCGGCGCTGGCGATACGGCGTATCCGTTGGGCCACAGACTCGCAACAAAGGAAAGGTTGTCTTGGAAAAATCAGTTCACCACGGCGACACGGCGAACACGGCTTAAAATCAAAAGCTTGCAAATGACTCAGCATCACCCACGGGGCAAGGGAGAGTTTTGCCAAGCACTTTGCTGCCGTCACCGTGTCGCCGTGCCCGCCGTGGTTCAAATGAGGTTTTTCGGATTATGAAAATTCTGCTTCTGTGTCACGACCTGACCACGCGCTTGCGCCTTGAATCGGTCTGGAAGGCCGCCGGCGCGACCATGCTGGGCAATGCCAGCAGCGAGACACCCGACTGCATCGTCATCGACCTGGGGCGGCGCGACGCGTTGGACCACATCGTGCGGCTGAGGGCTCTGCATCCCCAGGTGGACATCATCACCTGCGCGGCGACTTTCGATACCGAAGCGGTCGAGGCGGCCAAGGCCGCCGGCGGCACGGATTTCGCGGCACGCAGTTTTGTCGACAAGCGGGTGGCGCGCCGCCTCAATCTTGCGAGCTGAAAACCGATGCGTTTGCTGGCGGACATTTCTGCCCACGGCCTCGGGCATCTGGCGCAGACCGCGCCGGTACTGAATCGCCTGGCTCGCCTGGCGCCGACGCTGCATCTGACAGTACGCAGCGCCTTGCCGCGCGAACATCTGGCGCGTCGTATCGACGCCAGCTTCGAACATGTGCCCGAAGCGCGCGACTTCGGCTACGTGATGCACAACGCCGTGGATATCGATTTGCCTGCCAGCGCACAGCGCTATCGCGACTTTCATGGCGACTGGCCGACGCGGGTGGCCGCAGAAGCCCTCTGGCTCCGGCGGCACGATATTGACGCGGCGCTGAGCAACGTCGCCTACCTGCCGCTGGCCGCCGCCGCCGAAGCCGGCATTGCCGCCGCCGGAATGTGCTCGCTGAACTGGGCGGACCTGTTCGCCCACTACTTCGGCACGGAGACCTGGGCCGGGCCGATTCACGACCAGATTCTCGCCGCCTACAACGCCGGCCGCAGCTTTCTGCGCGTCACGCCGGGACTGCCGATGGATGCGCTACGTCATCACGACATCGCACCCATCGCGCGGATTGGCAGGCGCGATCGTCGGCGCGCGGCGCGGTTGCTGAAGCTTGACGTAAATGACTGCTGGATACTGCTCGCCATGGGAGGCATGGAGTTTCGCCTGCCGGTGGCAAGCTGGCCGCAGACGCCGGGCATCAACTGGCTGCTGCCGGGCGAGTGGAACGTGCAGCGGGACGACGCGCGCAGCTTCGAGATTGCCGGGCTGGACTTCAGCGATCTGCTCGCCAGCGTCGATGCCGTGGTCACCAAACCGGGCTACGGCACGTTTGTCGAAGCAGCCTGCAGCGGCATTCCCATCCTCTACCTGGAACGCGACGACTGGCCGGAAACACCGTTTTTCGCCGCATGGCTCAACACCAACGCCTGTGCCCGCGAGCTGACGCGCGCACAGTTGATGGCCGGCGACTTCATCGAGGAGTTGCGCCAGCTCCGGCAACGCCCGGCGCCAAAACTGCCCTTGGCCAGCGGTGCCGACCAGGCGGCGGATTGGCTGATGGCGGCACTGGCGCTTGGCTGAAATGAACTCAAAAACCTCACCACAGAGACACAGAGAACACAGAGAAAAAACAAAGCGCCGAATCCTGACGTCGGATCATCCACGGACTGGGAAGCCGCCGACTCAAACAGCGTTGATTCATCGCCTTCCTCTGTGCCTCTGTGTCTCTGTGGTTAATCCGAGTTTCCCAGAATGAATTACCGGCTGCGATGGCTCGCCGCAGCGCTGATGCTGGCCAGCCAGCCGGCCCTGGCGCTGCCTTCGTTCGCCGAGGTGCGCGCCGCCCATCGGGCTTCCGATGCATGGCTGCTGGCGCGCGACGGCACACCGCTGGCGACCTTGCGCCTCGACTACGGCGTGCGGCGCCTGCCATGGACGCCACTGCATGAGATAGCGCCGACGCTGAAACGCGCGGTGCTGATTTCCGAAGACAAGCGCTTCAACGAGCACGCCGGGGTGGACTGGCAAGCCGCGGCCGCCGGCGCCTGGGGCAAGCTGTGGCACGGCAACACGCGCGGCGCCAGCACGCTGAGCATGCAGCTGGTGGGCTTGCTCGACAGAGAAAACCGCAAGAACGGCCGCCGCAGCATTCTGCAAAAGCTCGGCCAGACGACGGCCGCCTTGCGCCTCGAGCGCAGCTGGAACAAGGATCAGATCCTTGAAGCGTATTTGAACCTGGTCTCGTTTCGCGGCGAACTCGAAGGCGTCGCGGCCATGAGCCGCGCTCTGTTCGACAAGTGGCCGGAGGGGCTCGACGAGCAGGAAGCGGCGCTGGCCGCCGCCTTGCTGCGGGCACCGAACGCCAAACCCGATGTCGTCGCCCGCCGTGCCTGCGGCCTGCTGCGCGAGATGCAACGCGAAGCGCTATGCGGGGATATCGACAGCGTCGCGGCGGTGACCCTCGGCAGTGTTTTGTATCGCCCCGACCAGACACCGCAGCTCGCCCCGCATCTGGCCGTGAAGCTGCTGAGCCGACCGGGACAGCGCCTCGCATCCACCCTCGATGCCGCTTTGCAGGGATTCGCCAGCGACACCCTGCGCCGCCATCTGACCGCGCTGGACAAACGCAATGCGCATGATGGCGCGGTCGTGGTGGTGGACAACGCCACGGGCGAGATTCTCGCGTGGGTGGGGTCCAGTGGCGACATCTCGGCGGCAGCGCAGGTGGATGGCGTCACCGCCCTGCGCCAGGCCGGATCGACGCTGAAACCCTTTCTGTATGGCATGGCCTTCGAACGGCGTGACCTCACCGCCGCCTCGCTGATCGAAGACGCGCCGCTGGCTCTGGCGACCGGCAACGGCCTCTACGCGCCGCAGAATTACGAGCCGGACTACCACGGCTGGGTCAGCGCCCGGGTCGCGCTGGCCGGCTCGCTCAATGTGCCGGCGGTAAAAACCCTGGTCCGCATCGGCGCCGACAATTTCCAGCAGGGCCTGCGCCGCTTCGGCTTCGACAGCCTGACCGAGCGCGGCGACTGGTACGGCTACAGCCTGGCGCTGGGCTCGACCGACATTTCGCTGCTGAGTCTGGCCAATGCCTTTCGCACGCTGGCCAATCAGGGGCGCTGGACGGCGCTGCGCGCCACGCCGGACGGCAAACTCGCTCCCTGTCGCGGCGACGCCTGCGGCGCTTTTTCCGGGCGGCCGCAGCGGGCGCTGTCGGCCGCCGCAAGTTTTCTGGTGGCCGACATTCTGTCCGACCGCGCCGCGCGCGCCGGCACTTTCGGCCTCGAATCCTGGTTCGCCACGCCTTACTGGAGCGCCGCCAAGACCGGCACCAGCAAGGACATGCGCGACAACTGGGCGGCCGGTTTCACGCAACGCTACACCGTGGCGGTCTGGGTCGGCAACGCCTCGGGCGAGGCGATGCACGATGTTTCCGGGATTTCGGGCGCCGCCCCGGTCTGGCGCGAGGTGATGGACTGGCTGCACCGTGGCGACGATGCCGGGCGCAGTCGCGTCCTCAGCGCGGCGCCCAAGGCCCCTGCCGGCGTGGTGGCGCGCCAGATCCGCTTCGAGCCTTCCGCCGGCTACCGCGGCGAACCGGCACGCCGCGAGTGGTTTCTGGCCGGCAGCGAGCGCAGCGTGGTGCGCGCGGCACAGGCCAAAGAACTGGCGCGCATTCGCTATCCGACCGAAGGAACCGTGATCGCGCTCGACCCCGACATTCCGCCGCAGCGCCAGCGCCTGCTGCTGCAGCTTTCCGCCAGCGGCGAGCCCGGCTGGCAATGGCATATCGACAAGCAGCCGGCGGGCCGCGCCGACCGCCCCAGCCACTGGCTGCCGCAGCCCGGAAAGCACCGCCTGGCACTGCTCGATGCGGGAAACCGCGAGCTGGACGCGGTGGAGTTCGAAGTCCGCGCCCTGCGCAAAGCTCGCTGAACGCGCACCGAAAGAATTGACATACATGGCAAAGCGTTTAGAATGCCCGGCTTTCCCCGCTCTCCAGGATAATTGCAATGCCGGGTATTCGCCTCAAGGAAAACGAGCCGTTTGAAGTCGCGATCCGCCGCTTCAAGCGCGCGATCGAAAAGACTGGTCTGCTTACCGAACTGCGCGCACGCGAGTTCTACGAAAAGCCCACCACCGAGCGCAAGCGCAAGGCGGCCGCTGCCGTCAAGCGCCACCACAAGCGCATTCGCAGCCAGTTGCTGCCGCCCAAGATGTATTGATCCGGGTCGTGGTTCGCCGCAATCGGGTGAACCGCAACGCTTGTCTCGCTTGATATCGGAAACCGCCTTTCGGCGGTTTTTGTGTTTTATGTCCAAGACGTGAGTCGAGGACGATACTCACGCCAACGCGAAGGAAAATGCCATGACACTTGAAACCCGCATTGACGATGACTGGAAGACCGCCATGAAGGCCGGTGAAAAGGCGCGCAAGGAGGCACTGAGCCTGCTGCGCGCCGCGATCAAGCAAAAACGGGTGGACGAACAGGTGGACATCGATGATGCGGCGGTGATTGCCGTGATCGAAAAAATGCTCAAGCAGCGCAAGGACTCCATCACCCAATACGAAGCCGCCAAGCGGCAGGATCTGGCGGATGTCGAGAAGTTCGAATCCTCGGTGCTCGCCACCTACATGCCGCAAGGCCTGAGTGCTGCGGAAATCGAGGCGATCGTGAGCGCCGCGGTCATCGAATCCGGCGCCAAAGCCCCGTCCGACATGGGCAAGGTGATCGCCCTGGTCAAACCCCAGGTCGCCGGCCGCGCCGACATGGGCGAAGTCTCCAAGCTGGTCAAGGCCAGGCTGTCAGCCGCAGTTTGAGGGGCATAATGCCCTCGTGATCCCGGAAAGCTTCATTCAGGAACTGCTCGCCCGCATCGACATCGTCGATGTGGTCGAACGCTACGTTCCCTTGCGCAAGGCCGGCGCCAATTACAGCGCCTGCTGTCCCTTTCATTCCGAGAAAACCCCGTCCTTCACGGTAAGCCCGTCCAAGCAGTTCTATCACTGCTTCGGTTGCGGCGCGCACGGCAGCGCCATCGGCTTTTTGATGCAGCATGCGGGTATCGGCTTCATCGAGGCCGTTGAAGACCTCGCCTCCTCCGCTGGCCTGCAAGTACCGCAGGAGGAACGCAACGCCGCGATGCGGGCGAAGAAGGCGCCGTTGACCGAAGTCATGGCGCTGGCCATGCGCTTCTATCGCGAACAGTTGAAAATTTCACCAAAAGCCGTCGATTACTTCAAGAATCGCGGCGTATCGGGTGAAATTGCGGCCAGATTTGCCCTTGGCTATGCGCCGGACGACTGGCAAGGCCTGCAGAAGGTGTTTCCCGATTACAACGACCCGGCCCTGGTTGAATGCGGCCTGGTGATTGTCAATGAGCAGGGCCGGCGTTACGACCGCTTCCGCGACCGCGTCATGTTTCCCATCCTCGACCAGCGCGGCAACGTGATCGGCTTTGGCGGCCGGATCATCGGCGAGGGTGAACCGAAGTACCTGAATTCGCCGGAAACGCCGCTGTTCGAGAAGGGTCGCGAACTGTACGGGCTGTCGCAAGCCCGCAAAGCCATCCAGGAAGAAGACACCGTACTGGTGGTGGAAGGCTATATGGATGTCGTCGGACTGGCTCAAAGCGGGGTCGAGAACGTGGTCGCCACACTGGGAACGGCCGCCACCGACGCCAATGTTCAAAAACTTTTGAAACAGGCCAATCGCGTGGTGTTTTGTTTCGATCGCGACAGCGCCGGCGATCGCGCCGCCTGGCGCGCCATGGAGGTAAGCCTTGCCCACCTGGCCGACAACAAGGTAGTCGAAATCCTGCAAATGCCCGGCAATCAGGACCCGGACGAGTTTATCCGCGAGCATGGCAAAGAGGCGTTTGTGAAGCAAACCCGAAGCGCGACCCGTCTCAGCGAATTTATGTTGCGTGAACTGGTCAAGCAGACCAACCCCAATACGGCCGAGGGGCGCGCCATGCTGGTGCATGCGGCGAAGCCCTTGTTGCAGAAAATGGCGGCGCCTATTTTGCGAGTGCAGTTGACCCGTGAAATCGCCCAGCGCGCGCAGGTCTCGCAAGCCGAAGTCGAGGCCCAGTGCGGACTCAAGCCCCTGGCACGCAGCCGCTACGGTCCGGCGCAGATGAAACAACGACCGGTACCTTCCTCGGTCGAATACAAACTGCTGCAAATCGTCCTGCACAAGCCGGAATGGGCGGGGCGCCTGCCGCTGGAGCTGATCGACCATGAACGCGTTGAAGGCGAAGCGCTCAAAGCCATCGCCGATGCCATCGATCACGGCGAGTTGCCTTCGGGCGGCTTTGGCATCGTTCTGGAGTTTTTCCGCGACACGCCCCACGAAGCACTGATCTCGGCGATCGCAGCCAACATGGTGGAGGAAGTCGATCTCGGCGCCCTGGAAGAGGTTTTCAATGACAGCGTGGCGCATTTGCATCAAGCGGCCCTGACGGCCGAAATCAAGCAACTCTATGCCCGCGCCAATGAACTGAGTCCGCAAGAGCGGCTGCGTCTTGCCGAATTGCTGGCAAAAAAGCATCCGACTAGTCCCTCGACGAGCGGCAGTCCAATCTGATATACTTAGCGGTTCTCCAGCGCTATCACGGCGCGCTGAGCCAAGCCGCTTGCCAGCATCGCGGTTTTTCACGACCCCAAGCGCCGAAATCGCGTTCTAGCCGAGGATAGTCATGCCGAAGGAAACCGCGAAGCAGAACAAATCGAGGGCCGCTGCAAAGCCGGTCGCGAAAAAACCCGCGCCTAGAAAGCCCGCGCCGGTAAAAAAGCCTATCCGCGCCAAAACGACAACTGTTGTCAAAGCTCCGGCAAAGACAGCCAAAGCCCCGGCAAAGGCTGCCAGAACCGCGGCCAAGCCGGCCCCCGCCAAAGCCCCGGCTAAAACACACGCCAAAACTCCGGCAAAAACCGTCGCGGTAAAAGCCGCGCCCAAGCCTGTTGCTGGCAAAGCCGCCAAGCGCGGCGGCGCAGCGGAAGAAACGGTAGATACGCCCAAGCGCGTCGCAAGGCCGGTTGCCGCCAAATCCGCCGCCAAGGCGATTGCCGAATCGCGCGGCCGCAAAAACAGGGAGAAACTGGTCGCGCCTGAACTCAAGCCGATCGACATGGACACCAAGCGCACGCGCTTGAAAACTTTGATCGCGCTGGGCAAGGAACGCGGCTACCTGACCTACGCCGAAATCAACGACCATCTGCCCGACGATCTGGTGGATGCTGAGCAGATCGAATCGATCATCTCGACCTTCAACGACATGAGCATTCAGGTGTTCGATGAAGCCCCCACCGGTGAGGACTTGCTGCTCAATGAAGCGACGCCGGCGCCGGTAGACGCGGCCGAGGTTGAGGAAGAGGCCGAGCAGGCCCTGGCCACAGTCGATTCGGAATTTGGCCGGACCACCGATCCGGTACGCATGTACATGCGCGAAATGGGTTCGGTCGAACTCCTCACCCGCGAAGGCGAGATCGAAATCGCCAAGCGTATAGAGGACGGACTCAAGCACATGATCATGGCGATTTCCGCCTGCCCGACCACGATTGCCGAAATGCTGGAAACCGCCGGCAAGGTGGCACGCGACGAAATGCGCATCGACGAATTGGTCGATGGGCTCATCGATCCGAATGCCGCCGGCGAAGATATCGAGGCATTGGCCGAAGACGAAGAGTTGGAAGTCGAAGAGGATACGGACGACGAAGACGACGACGGCAGCGCGCGGATATCCGCATCCCTGCTGCAACTCAAGATGGACGCCCTCGAACGTTTCTCGGTGATTCATGCCCTGTTCGCAAGACTGCAGCCGGTCCTTGCCAAAAAAGGCTCGCAGGACAAGGCTTACCAGCGTCTGCAGAACCAGATTTCGGATGAATTGATGAACATCCGCTTCACGGCCAAGTCGATCGAGCGCCTGTGCGACTCGGTGCGCGGCATGGTCGAGGCGGTGCGCAGCCACGAACGCAAGATCCTGCATCTTTGCGTGGACAAGGCTCACATGCCACGCGCGCATTTCATCAAGACTTTCCCCGGCCATGAAACCGACATGGAGTGGCTAAAGCACGAAGTGCAATCGGGCAAGGCGTATTGCGCCCAACTCATGCGTGCCGCGCCAAATATTCTCGAAGAGCAGCAGCGCCTGATCGATCTGCAGAACCGTATCGGCATTCCGCTCAAGGAACTGAAGGACATCAACAAGCAGATGTCCACCGGCGAAGCCAAGGCGCGCCGCGCCAAGCGCGAAATGACCGAGGCCAATCTGCGCCTGGTGATCTCGATCGCCAAGAAGTACACCAACCGCGGCCTGCAGTTCCTCGACCTGATCCAGGAAGGCAATATCGGCCTGATGAAGGCGGTGGACAAGTTCGAATACCGTCGCGGCTACAAATTCTCGACCTACGCCACGTGGTGGATTCGCCAGGCCATTACGCGCTCGATCGCGGACCAGGCGCGCACCATCCGCATTCCGGTGCACATGATCGAGACCATCAACAAGATGAATCGCATCAGCCGTCAGATTCTGCAGGAAACGGGGCTTGAGCCTGATCCGGCAACACTGGCGATAAAGATGGAAATGCCCGAGGAGAAGATCCGCAAGATCCTCAAGATCTCCAAGGAGCCGATCTCGATGGAAACGCCGATCGGTGACGATGACGACTCCCATCTCGGCGATTTCATCGAAGACCATGCCACGCTTTCTCCCGGGGACGCGGCCTTGTTTGCCAGCTTGCGCGAAGTGACCAAGGATGTCCTGGACAGCTTGACACCGCGCGAGGCCAAGGTGCTGCGTATGCGCTTTGGCATTGAAATGAATACCGATCACACGCTGGAGGAAGTTGGCAAGCAGTTTGATGTCACGCGCGAGCGCATTCGCCAGATTGAAGCCAAGGCATTGCGCAAACTGCGTCACCCGACCCGCTCGGAAAAGCTGCGCAGCTTCCTCGACTCGGAAACTTGATCACGCATTGCCAACGGCTCCTGCAACGCGAGCTGTTGCAGATTCAAACAGGGCCTGTAGCTCAATGGTTAGAGCAGAGGACTCATAATCCTTTGGTTGCGAGTTCGAGTCTCGCTGGGCCCACCAGGATTCGAAGGGGTTGGCGGAAATCGATGGCGATGCCTTTCCGTCCCGTTCAGTTGCAGGCACCAATGGATCGGATTTGATAAATGCAAACGGTGAATTCCAAATTGTCACCTTCACGCGGAGCACTTGATATGCAAGAAATCATGCAATATTTGAAAGACAACGGCCAGCGGTTTGACTCTGAAATCGCCGCGGCAACAGGACTCTCGCTGGCAAAAGTGCGGCGCTCGATTACCGACCTGTCGGCACGCGGCGAAATTTCCAAGTGCAGCGTGACGCGATTCAACAACGGCGAAAAGATCGAGGCGGTGCTATGTCGCGTCGCCGGATACATTCCGCCCAAGAGTCCTGGCCGGAAACCCGGCGCTTCAAGCTAGTCAATTCCGGCCTGGCTTCACGGGCTGGGTTCGTCCAAGCCAGTACGGTCGGGCTGCAACCACCAGCTCGCGGCAGCCGGCGATCATCGTCAGGGCTGAAAAGCCCGGTCGGTCGACAACGGGACCATTCGATCTAGCGCTTTGAGCAAAATGCGGTAGTTGTCGCCGTCGAATAGCGGCACGGATAGTTCCAGCAACGCATGCAAGTCCGCCTCACTGTGCGCCGTCCCCAGATGGCGCCAGTTGTTGACCAGGTGCACTTCATCGCCTTCGCGAAGCAGCGCCGGCCCCACGAAAGGCCATGAAGCGAGCCGGTGGCGGCTCAACGCCATCATCAACCGCGCGCTATGCGACTGCACCGGGTCTTCGCCGACACATGCCCCTTTGCATTGCTGCAACGGGTAGGCAAAACACGACCCGCCTGACTTCGCCGTCTCGAGACCCAGCAAGGCATGGCAGAGTTGATGTGGTTTTGCCAATTCAGTCAAAACACGCCTTGCTTCCCTTGTGTCCTTGAATGGCCCATACAAATTGGTCTGCTGATCAGGCTCGACTTCATCGGCTCGCGCAAGCTCCGGTCGCCACTCACCAGGGCCGGTTTCGACGAGTTTCCAGAAACAGAGCTCGTCGTTGCGTCGCAGGCGACGATTGTGAATCGGTTGCAACTGCTTGATCAGCATCGCCTCTTTTAGCAGAGCACCGATTTCACCGGCGGTTTCGATACACTCGATGCGTTTGACCTGCCGCGCCAGATTCATTTCCTTCGCCGCCGCATGATCGGCGGCAAAGTGAGACAGCACGCGGGTCTTCAGTTTCTTGCTTTTGCCGATATAGAGCGGCAAGGCATTCTCGCCGTAGAAAAGGTAGACACCCAGCCCTTCCGGCAAGCCGTCTATCATCGCCGGCTCCAATCCGGCCGGCAGGTTGGGGCGGGCCGTCAGCGCCTTGACGGTGTCAGCCAGCAATTCAGGCGCGATCTCGACCTGGATGCGTTGCCAAAACTGGTGGATCAGTCTGGCATCGCCCAACGCTCGATGCCGACTGCTGACAGCCAGGCCATGGCGCTCGATCAGACTGTCCAGATTGTGCTTTGCATGCTGCGGATACAGCTTGCGCGACAACTTGACGGTGCACAGTACCGTTGCGCCAAACACCTGTCCTGCACGCTTGAATTCGTTCTTCAGGAAGCCGTAGTCAAAACGCGCGTTGTGGGCAATGAAAAGGCGTCCCTCGAGGCGCGCCTTGACTTCCGCGGCAACATCCGCAAAAGCTGGCGCCTGTGCGACCATGGCATTGGAAATGCCCGTCAGCCGCTCGATGAAGCCGGATATCGGGACGCCCGGATTCACCAGGCAAGACCATTCGCACACACCCGACTCATCCACCTCGACAATGCCGATTTCAGTAATTCGATCTACGGTCGCCGTGGCGCCAGTGGTTTCCAGGTCGACAAATGCCAGTGCGGGAAAGGACATGAAATCACTTTATGGAATTCGGAGAGTGTCAGGGATCATACCGGTCACTGTCCTGCGATAATCAAAGCCATGACTGACAGTTTTCCAATCCGCTATGTCGATCCCGTATTTCGGCCGCCCAGCGAGGCCGAGTCCCTGATCCTGCCGGTAACGGACGGTTGCTCGTGGAATCAATGCACATTCTGCGAGATGTATACGGCGCCACAGAAAAAGTTTCGCGCTCGCGATGCCACAGAAACGATGGAAACACTGCGGCGCTGCGGCGAACGCTTCGGCAGCGATATGCGACGCGTATTTCTCGCCGACGGTGACGCGCTGGTACTGCCCACCCGGCGTCTGCTTGAGATTCTTGCCGCCATCCGTAAGCATCTGCCTGCGGTGCGCCGCGTCTCGAGCTATTGCCTGCCGCGCAATCTCAACAAGAAATCGGTCGACGAACTCAAGCAACTGTCGGCTGCCGGTTTCAGCATGGCTTACGTCGGCGCTGAATCAGGCGACGACGAAGTGCTGGCAAAAGTGCACAAAGGCGAAACCTTCGACAGCACTCGCGAAGCGCTCGACAAACTGCAACAGGCAGGGATCAAGCGCTCGGTAATGATACTCAACGGCCTTGGCGGAAAGGTGCTCTCACAACAACACGCAGAGAACTCCGCGCGCCTGGTCAACGCGACGCAGCCGGAGTTTCTCGCCACACTGGTGGTGAGTTTCCCGCAAGGCGAAGAACGTTTCCGTGCCGGATTTCCCGAATGGACGCCCTGCGACCCGCACGAACTTTTTTCTGAAATGGAAACGCTGATCTCGGAACTGGAACTCAAGCGAACGGTGTTCCGCAGCGACCATGTCTCCAACCGCCTGGTGCTAAAGGGGACTTTGGCCGCCGAGAAACCACGCCTGCTCAACGAAATCCGCGCTGCCATCGAGTTCCCGGAACAAGCCAGGTTGCGGCCAATCCGAATTCAGGGCTTGTAGCAGGAAGCGGGGCTGAACAACGCAAAAAGGCTGGACAGATGTCCAGCCTTTTTGCGTTGTTGGTTGCGGGGGTAGTCTTCGGGTTGTGAGCCCACTCATTAGGTTTGTTTCTAATCGAAACCTAATGGCGTAGCTCAGTAACAATCGGCATAGTTAGAAGTAACGTATTGTTTTTACGTCACCTTTAAAAACCACTCAGTATTACACCCAAACCTAAGGGCCTCGCTACCCGGCCCAGCGAGTGTAACAGCCAAGAATACTGAAAATTCATCTACTCGGAACATACCGGCTTTCAATTGACCTTTGGGAAAATTTTCACGGTCCGAAGAACTGCAGATCGGGCACCAGTCAGGCTGTCCCGCCTACCTCGGATCACTGGTCGCAATAGAGCAATATCTATCGGGCTTGCACACACTGCATCTGCAAGAATAGAAACCATAAACGATGTCATCGCATCGAATACACAACTTTCGGCACTGCGAATATCAAAAATCGATGCTATCGCACCTTTTATTTGCCTCTAAGGACCTAAAGTCCTATAATCGACGCGAAAGCATCGATATGGAGTGCTCCATGCAAGTCATGATTCAATCCCCGAAAACCCTTGGGCTGCTCATTCGGGCCTCGCGCAAGACCCAATGCATCCGCATGGATGATCTGGCCGGTAGTGCGGGAGTTGGTCCGGTGTTCGTCCGCGAAGTGGAACGTGGCAAGGAAACGGTGCAACTCGGCCGAGTCCTGAATTTGCTCGCCGAGTTGGGTATCGAGCTTCGAGCAGACATCCCGGACAGCATACTTCCTGCATTTGAACGCTTGCGCCAAGCCGGCGTAAAGCCGCTAAAACCTCGTCGCCCAAAAGAAACGCCGCCCGAAAGTGGTGACGCATGAACATGCGGCAGTTGGACGTCCTTGTGAACGATCACCTGGTCGGCCGCCTTGCCGAGGCCGACGATCTCTGGACGTTCGAATACGACCCGGCTTGGCGCGACACCGCCGATGCCTTTGACTTGTCACCCGCTCTGCCGCGAAATGGCGGACTCCACCGTGACGGCGCCACGTCCAGACCTGTGCAGTGGTATTTCGACAACCTGCTGCCCGAGGAAGCCCTGCGCGGAGTCCTGGCCAAAGAGGCCGCGCTACAAGCCGAAGATGCGTTCGGGCTCCTTGCGTACTACGGCGCCGAGTCTGCCGGCGCGCTGGTCCTGCAAGTACCGGACAAGCCGACGGCGGCCGACAAGGGACTGCGCCCTCTCTCCCGTGCCGAATTGAGCGCTCGCATCAAGAATCTGCCCACGGTGTCGCTTACGCACGACGCACCCAAGCACATGTCGCTCGCCGGGGCACAGCACAAGCTGCTTGTTGTCCAGCAGGACAACGAACTGTATGAACCTTTGGCAGGAACGCCATCGACCCATATCCTCAAGCCGGACCATCCTGACGCCAGCTACCCGGCCTCTGTGATGAACGAATACTTCACGATGCGCCTTGCGGCGGCCGCCAGACTATCCCCACCTCGCGTACAGCGGCTTTACGTACCCCAACCGGTCTACCTCGTTGATCGATTCGATCGAATACACGACGCCGAGCCTAGCGCAATCGGCCGACGTCATGTGATCGATACGTGTCAGCTCCTCAACAAAGCCCGCAGCTTCAAGTACACCGCAGCGAATCTGGACAGCCTGAGCGCCGCAGTATCGAAATGTCGGTCGCGAGCCGCCGCTCGGCTGCAACTCTATCGCTGGCTGGTGTTCAACCTACTGGTCGGCAATGGCGACAACCATCTGAAGAACATCTCCTTTCTAGTCGATGCCACGGGTATCGAGATCGCCCCCCCGTACGACCTGCTCTGCACGGCAGCATATGAGACGCGTTCCCTGGCCAACGAAGCGGTGCGCTGGCCCCACACTTCTCTGGCGCTAACGCTGGGTGATGCCACGACATTCCACAGCATCACACGTCGCCATGTCATCGAGGCTGCGCAACTGCTCGGCCTCAACGCTGCAACCGCCACTCGCGAACTCGACAGATTAGTGAAGGCCGTACCCGCCGCCGCAGATCATTTGCTGATGGAAATCGAGGCGAACGTGAACCAGGATGTCGCAGCCAGTCCCGATCCAGAGGCGACGCGCGGTTATATCGCCGGCGAACTACGCCTTTTGCGGGCTGTGCGCCATATCGTGATCGCCGATATGGTGCACGCCCTAGACTGATTGCAACCCAGGATCGGCTACTTTGGTACCTCCATCCGGTTCATCCTGATTTTTCAACAAGTCATTTAGCGGCAACCGTAACCGCATCACCACACGATCCAGTTGCTTCAGCTGTTGTATGCGCGCCATCGATTGACCAGTCAGTGCATCTTTCCTTGATCAGGAGCAACCTTGCGCAAACCCCCGTCCAGACTTGAAAGTTGTCGGATTCAGGGTGCTCAGCTCAAGTCGAGCACGATGGTCAATTTGGCGTGCGCACGAACAAACAAAGGCCTCACAAGCTGTTGCTTGTGAGGCCTTGTCTTTATTGGTTGCGGGGGTAGGATTTGAACCTACGACCTTCGGGTTATGAGCCCGACGAGCTGCCAGACTGCTCCACCCCGCGTCAGAGAAACGGGATTATGCCCAAAATGCGGCAGTGCGTCAACGCGATTGACGAAAAGCGATATAATCTTCGGCTTCCGAGGAGCGCTGCAAGGGTAGTACTGCTTACCCCCCAGGCTCGGACCATTTTCAAACTGCGCTCACCCAACCCGTACCGGGCAGGGTGAGTTCGCCTCCCGCCCGGTCACAGTTCAAGGAGCTCTCATGAACAGCGTGACTGACGCAGCAGCCAAGACCCCAGACTATGTAATCGCCGACCTTGCACTGGCCGCCTGGGGTCGCAAGGAAATCCGTATCGCCGAGACCGAGATGCCCGGGCTCATGGCCATTCGTGAGGAATTCGCCAAGGCGCAACCGCTCAAGGGCGCGCGGATCACCGGCAGCCTGCACATGACCATTCAGACCGCCGTGCTGATCGAAACCCTGACAGCGCTTGGCGCGGAGGTACGTTGGGCTTCCTGCAACATTTTCTCGACCCAGGACCACGCTGCCGCTGCGATTGCCGCCGATGGAGTCGCTGTATTTGCGGTCAAGGGCGAATCGCTGGTTGACTACTGGGATTACACGCATCGCATCTTCGAGTGGCCGGATGGCGGCTATTCCAACATGATTCTCGATGACGGCGGTGATGCCACTTTGTTGCTGCATCTGGGTGCCAGGGCGGAGAAGGATATCTCTGTGCTGGCCAATCCCGGTGCCGAAGAGGAGCAAATTCTGTTTGCCGCCATCAAGACCAGGCTGGCGACCGACAAAACCTGGTATTCGACGCGCCTGGCTCAGATCAAGGGCGTCACGGAAGAAACGACGACCGGCGTGCACCGCCTGTACCAGATGCACGAGCGCGGCGAGTTGAAGATTCCGGCGATCAACGTCAACGACTCGGTCACCAAGTCGAAGTTCGACAACCTTTACGGCTGCCGCGAATCCCTGGTCGATGGCATCAAGCGTGCCACCGATGTCATGATCGCCGGCAAGGTCGCCCTGATCGCGGGCTACGGCGACGTCGGCAAGGGTTCGGCTCAGGCCATGCGCGCACTGTCCGCGCAGGTGTGGGTTACCGAGATCGATCCGATCTGCGCGCTGCAGGCGGCGATGGAAGGCTATCGCGTCGTCACCATGGAATACGCCGCCGACAAGGCCGATATCTTCGTCACTTGCACCGGAAACTTTCATGTCATCAACCACGATCACATGGCGAAGATGAAGGACCAGGCCATCGTCTGCAATATCGGCCATTTCGACAACGAGATCGACGTCGCCTCGGTGGAGAAGTACGAGTGGGAGGAGATCAAGCCACAGGTCGATCACGTGATTTTCCCGGACGGCAAGCGCATCATCCTGCTGGCCAAGGGCCGTTTGGTAAATCTTGGCTGTGGTACCGGACACCCGAGCTACGTGATGTCTTCGTCATTCGCCAACCAGACCATCGCCCAGATCGAACTGTTTACGCGTAACGCCGACTACCCGGTGGGCGTCTATACCCTACCCAAACATCTGGACGAGAAAGTTGCGCGCCTGCAACTCAAGAAGCTGAACGCGCAACTCTCGGAGCTGACCGACCAGCAGGCGGCCTATATTGGCGTACCCAAGGCGGGGCCATACAAGGCCGACCAGTACCGCTACTGAGCCCCGAACCGTTCTCTTCGTAACAAGGAGACAGGATGCGCCTATTGGCTGTCTGGCTGATCAATGCCCTCGCCCTGCTGGCCCTGCCCTATCTGCTGCCTTCGATACACGTCGCCGGTTTCGCCACGGCACTCGCGGTAGCGGTGGTGCTGGGCCTGATCAATGCCGTGATCAGACCGATACTGGTGCTTCTTACGTTGCCGGTCACGCTGATGACACTGGGCTTGTTCATCTTTGTCATCAATGGCGCCATGTTTCTTCTGGCGGCACGGCTGCTCGATGGATTCGTGGTGGAAAGTTTTCTCGCCGGGGTTGTTGGATCGGCGTTATATAGCGTGATCTCCTGGTCGCTGACGCGACTGCTGCTGAACTCGCCGCCTGGATCCGAACCGGGACTGCGCACCATCAGGCCAAAGGATCTGGAATGAAGCTTGAGCTATCCGTCGAGTTTTTCCCGCCGCAAACCGGCGAAGGCATGGAAAAGTTGCGCGAGACCCGGAAAAGGCTCGCGGCAATAAAGCCGGAATTTTTCTCGGTGACCTATGGCGCAGGCGGCTCGACTCGCGATCGCACCCTGGCAACAGTGATGGAAATCGCCGACGAAGGCCACAATGCAGCGCCGCACCTGTCCTGCGTTGGTTCGACCCGGGACGGCATCCGCGAAATGCTGTGCGGTTTCAAAGAACGCGGCATTCGCCGCATTGTCGCCTTGCGCGGCGACCTGCCTTCCGGCATGGCCGACGCCGGCGAATTCCGCTACGCCAACGAGTTGGTGGCATTCATTCGTGCCGAAACGGGCGACTGCTTTCACATCGAAGTGGCGGCCTATCCTGAATGGCATCCGCAGGCGAAGAGTCCGCGCGAAGATCTGCTGAACTTCAAGCGCAAGATCGATGCCGGTGCAAGTTCGGCCATCACTCAATATTTCTACAATGCCGATGCCTATGAACACTTCGTGGCTGAGGCCGGCGCACTTGGCGTTTGTGTGCCGATCGTGCCAGGCATCATGCCGATTGCCAGCTTCTCCAAGCTGGCGCGTTTTTCCGATGCCTGCGGAGCCGAGATTCCGCGCTGGATGCGACGAAAATTCGAAAGCTTCGGTGACGACGCAGAATCGATCCGCGCCTTTGGTCTGGATGTGGTGACTGAACTCTGCCAGCGCCTGATCGAGCGCGGTGCGCCAGGCTTGCACTTCTATAGCATGAACCAGTCCGGATTGACGCTGGAACTGTGCCGCCGTCTGGATATCATCTAGCGCGCACGGCGAGCAGGTGGCGCAGGGCCGCCCGCAATCTTCCTGGCGGCACCGGTTCCTTGAGCAAGGTATAGCCAGCGCGGCGCGCGGCAGTTTGTGCCTCTTCGCTGACATCCGCGCTGACAAGAAGTACAGCCATCTGGGGAAACTTTCGCTGCAACTCTTGCGCGAGGCCGACTCCGCCGACCCGGCTCCTAAAACGAATATTGCAGATCAACAGGTCTGGCAGAAGATCACTTTCCCTGCAACGCTGCACGGCATCCGCCTGATCGACTGCCAGCAGCACATTCCCGCCCCAGTTCGAGATTGCCCGCTCCATCCCGGTGCGCACCAGGGCATCACTCTCGATCACCAAAACAGTTCCCGACATTCGACCAGGATCCATGGCGTCCTCCACCGCCGAAATGTCTGACGGCTCGTTGGCGCTTTTTGGCACCGGATCAACCACCGGCAACTCGATCCAGAATACCGAGCCCTTTCCGGGTCGGGAACGAACACCCAGCGGGATGTTCAGCAGATCAGCGAGCCTTCGGCAAATGGCCAGACCGAGCCCCAAACCCTTGTCACGATCGCGCTCGGGATTTCCCAGCTGTACATAATCCTCGAAGATTTCCTGGGTCGAGTGCTCCGGAATCCCTTCACCGGTGTCCCAGACCTCAACCCTGACTGCTTTGCGGCGACGCCGGCAACTGACCAGAACACCTCCTGACTGCGTATATCGCAATGCATTGCCAATCAGGTTCTGCAAGATGCGCTCGACGATTCTTCGATCGCTATGCACCCAAACCTTCGTCGCCCGCACTTTGAGTTGCAGGCCTTTCTGCTCAGCAAGCAGTGAGAGATCTTCGTCCAGTTGTTCAAGAACATCGCATAGGCAAAAATTGCCCGGCCGGGCGACTACATTTCCGCCGTCCAGTCGCGAAATATCGAGAATGGCATCCAGCAGATTCTGCAATGTATCCGTGGCAGACTGGATGTTTGCGACCAGCCTCGGCTCCAGCTTTGCCGCTTCCGACCTCGCCAACCCAGAAACAAGCAGTCCGAGCGCGTGCAGCGGCTGCCGAAGGTCGTGACTGGCGGCGGCCAGAAAGTGCGATTTGGCAATGGTCGCGTGTACTGCCGCTTCTTTCTCTTTCAGCAAATCACTCGTTGCCTCGGCGACTCGCATACGCATGTCGTCCTGTGTCATGCCAATACGCTTGGCCATGCTGTTGATACCCACGGCGAACATACGCATGGGGCCCGCCGTTTCCGTCGACATGCGCGCAGCCAGATCACCTTCGCCGATTCGCTTTACTACCTCGTTGGCTTCAAGCAGCGGTTTGGTCACGCCACGCGCGATGCGGCGTGCCAGCCAACCACCGAGAACCGCACCGAGCAGGGCTATCAGAATGCCAACCCCCACAAGCCGTTCGCTTCTTCGTGAAACATTCCGCAGCGAAAACTCGACAACGACATGGCCAATGACTGCTGAATCGACAGTCCGTTTCAGCTCGGCGCCTGCATAGATATCATCCACCGGCAGGTTGCTGCGTAGCACCGGCTCGATGAAAACCAGCAACTCCGGCCCCGCGCGCCGCCCATCAACAGTTCCCAACGCTGGCCAAAGCGAGGCGTCAAGAACACCGCTGCGTGCCATGATTTCCCCTTTGCCATCAACAACGGCTGTGCCGCGCACATCGGGATCTATGTGCCGCGCCGCAGCCGTCAGTGCCGCAAGCGTGTCATGCTGTCCGGAGAAAATACCAAACTCGGCGGCTGTCGCCATGTGCCGGGATATCGATGCACCGCGCGTGCGCAATCCCTGCTCAAGATTGTCGATCTCGCGCAGCAAGAATACCGTGGTCAGCAGCACCGCGATCAGCGTTGCCGGCAATAAGGCCGACAGCAGCATCCGGGTGCGCAGGCTCATGCTCATGGCCGAACCATCCGCCGCAATTGTTCGTGAAGCCTCTGCTCATCCAGTGCCAGCCCAAGCGAACGTGCGACATCCTGATTGATGCGTACGGAAAACTCCTGCGGCCACTGCGGCGGCGGCCAGGGCTTGCCCGCCAATGCCTGACGCAGCAGCTCACCGCCGCGGGTGCCAATCTGGCTCGGCGTCGAGTATAGCGCCAGCAACGCTCCGGCTTTGACATAGGCCGGCGAAAATCCAATCAGAGGCACTTGCCGACGGTAGGCCGCTGTCAGAATGTTGCCGGCTGTTTGACCGTTGAATATTTCCGGGTCGGGTAGCGCAAGCAAGACGTCCACATCGGCGAGCAATGATTGCAGCGCCGTGAAAATCCCGGCCGATTCGACCCGTGATATCACCAGCTCCATGCCTCGCTCTTTTGCTGCTCCCGCCAGTCCGGCCGTATGATCTTTCCAGTCTGTACCAACCAATACCCCGATTCGCCGCGCCTTGGGCAGTGCCTGACGAATCAGTTCGATCTGACGTGCCGGATGCTGATCGAGAAAAACGGCGGACATGGTCCCGGCACGCAGGCGAATCGGGTCGGCATGCCGTTCAAAGACGAGGCGCGGGACAAGAACAACCAGCAAAGGCGGTGGCGTGATGGCATTGGCGAACAGTTCCTGCATGCCGCGTTGCGCCGCGGTACCGATGGCGACAACCGCGCGCGGCTCCGCTGCCGATTTCTCAAACTCGCTCCAGTGACCGGTGCGCCATTCGATCTTTGCCGGATGCGTGTGCTCCAGCTCGGCCCGCAGAGCCTGAGCGGCTTCCAAATACGCGGGACCGGTCTCGGACAATGCCAGCCAAACCGGACCCGCTTCGCTCGCGCGCGATAATCCATATGTCATTAGATATAGACAGGCAAAGGCGGCAAGAGACAGAATCCGGCGGCGCATTGCTTAGAAGTCCAGGCGCAATGTGGCAAAAGCGCGACGATTGAAGCGCTGATTCAGCTTGTAGATCTGATGCCCGCCGTTGATTGCCTGCACGGTGAAGCTCGCCTCGCCACGGGTAGCACCCACGGCGAAAGTCTTGCCGATGCGGATATCAAGCCGGCGCGGCGTATTGATCAGGTCACCGCCGCCCGCCCACTTGAAGGGTGTCGACGCCGTCGAGATGGCGCTGAACTCGATACCGCCCGGCAATTGCTGCAACCAGGTGAGCGCGGTATTTCGCAACGGCGCTTCCTGCGTCTCACCCACTGTCGCACCTTGCTTGCTGCGGATATGAGCCTCGGCCAGCATCAAACGCGTCTCGGCAAACGGCTGCCAGTCAAACTGGTATTCGAAGCCATGCAAATGCGGTCCCGGAAGGTTGATGAAATCCTTGACGTCGTTGTAGGGAGAGGCCGGCAAGGCAGGGTTTGCGATCGCTTGACCCTGCGAAGTAATCCGCTGATTCATGCGCTCGACAAAGCCGCGAACGTCAACTTTCAAATTCACTTCACGGAAGTTGCCGAGATAGCCAATTTCATGGCTGATGAGGGTTTCCGGCTTTACTGTTCCTGATGATTTGTATAGCCATCCAATAACCGGTATCTGGGATCCTACCGGCACCAGAGGATGCCCCGGCGAAAGGTTGAACAGTCGCGTGTCGGCGCGTAATTCATAGAACGTCGGCGCGCGTTGCGATTTGGTGACCCCGGCCCGGAATGTATGATCGGGCGTCAGATGAAAGCTGGCCGCGATTCGTGGCGAGAACGCGCTACCCGTGTAACTGTGCCCTTCCTGCATGCCGCTCGCCTGAAATAGCCATTGCGGATGTGGACGCCACTCAACCGTGCCGAAGCCGCGCCACTGATGCAGGGAAATTTCTTCGGTCGTTGCATACAGCGCCGGCCCGCTGAGCAATTCATGGCGCCACTCGCCGCCCCAGGCGATTCTCAATGCCGGGTTCAACACTATGGAATGCTGGAGCCCCAGTTCTCGCCGTTCGACGCTGGAACCGCTGTCGTTGAAGGCGCTCACTGGAAATCCACCCAGCGTGCCGGTGAGCAGAGCACGGTCGGATAACGTCTCGCGTTCATAGCTCGCGCGCAATGCCAGTTGCTCATTTGGGCCGCGCTGCCGTTGCCAACGCAGCATCAGGTAGACGTCGCTTTGCCCAACGGTCCGAAAAGGATTTCCCGCTATGCCCACGCCTTCGCCGCGTGCCAGTTCTCCCGCACCCAGCTGAACCATGATTTCGTCGTCTCGCGTAGGGACGAAGTCGCCGCGGAACTGCAGGCGCGAGACATGGCTGTCGTCGTAGATCCCTTCAAATCCCCGGTCTACCCGTCGTGAGCTGCTGATACGAAAGCTGGCTTTCTCGTCGCCCCAGCCCAGTCGTGCCACGTTGTCATTGATCCCCATGTCGCCGCTGGAGACAGAAAGCATGGCGCCATGGCTGTCGGCCGCATGGCGGGTGACGATATTGACGACTCCGAGAAAGGCATTGGCCCCGTAAGACGCCGAATTCGACCCGCGCAATACCTCAATGCGCTCGATATCATCAAGAATCAGCCCGCGCAGACCCAGATGAGTGTCGCCAAACAACGACGATGAATAAAGCGAACGGCCGTCGACATACACCTGCATTCGCGAGCCGAAGACGTCCATGCCCGAGTGATACGATGCCTGCGGATTGGCGCCATTGCGCGAGGTAAACAGGAAGCCCGGAACCAGCCGCAATACCTCAGCCACTTCCCGTGCACCTGAACGTCGGATCAGCTCACGATCGATGACGGTAACCGAACCGGGCACTTCGTTCAGGGGTTGAGCCAGCCGACTTACGGACAGAACCACAGGGAGGTCGCCGAAATAGTCCTTCTCGGAGACTCCCTGCGCTGCCGCCGGCGCCACCAGAAAAACAAACAGCGCCGACGCCACGCCAGGTGGCAGATAGCGCCTCAGGAATCTGGCGACTCGAAATGAATACTCACTCATCGTCGCGCGATTATAGGTGCGAACCGGGCGCCAGGGACTATCTGCGGCTGACTGAGGCAATCCCCGCGATGACCAGCGCAGCGCCAAAGATCTGCGCGCCGGAAATCCCCTCATCGAGCAGCAGCCAGGCGAAGCCAAGGGTTAGCAAAGGCCCGATCATGCTCACCAGCGCTGCCGGCCCGCCGCCGATACGGCGAATCGCAACGGATTGCGCGAATACCGGCACGACGGTGGAGAACACGCCCATCGTCGCGGCCAGCGCATACACCGGCCACGGCTGTACCAGCGCAGTCATTGAATGCGTTGCAAGGAAATGCCCTCCGGTCGCCGCAGTCGACACCAGCATAGCCAGCGCGGTGAAGCGGGCTGCGCCGAGGCGGACAATCATGCCGACGCTGCCGGAAAGATAGAGCGCGTAGCTGACCGAGGAGCCGAACACGAATCCGGCACCGATCCAGACAAAGGACGTATCGTCGGCAAACTGCAGATCATGGGCAAAGGCTGCCGCGATGCCTGTGTAGCACAAGGCAAACGCCGCCCATTCACGCCTTGATATGGCGCGGCCATACAGAGCCGCACCCAGCAGCAGCGTCAGCGTCGGATAGGTGAACAGGATCAGTCGCTCAAGGCCGGCGGTGATGTACTGAAGTCCATAAAAGTCGAGAATGCTGGCGCCATAGTAGCCATGCGCACCCAGTGCGGAGACGGCAGCCCAGTCGCGCCGGCTCAGCGGCACCTCCCCTTTCGACGCCGTAAAGCCGACCCAGAGAAAGACCGGTAGCGCAAACGCCATGCGCAGCACCAGCAGGGTCACGGCGTCTACACCAAAAGGGTAGGCCAGCTTGACCAGTATCGCCTTGAAGGAAAAACCGAAGGCGGCAAGAATGGCGAGGCCTACGCCGATG
The DNA here is from genome assembly GCA_021738065.1 of Burkholderiaceae bacterium. Taxonomy (GTDB): domain Bacteria; phylum Pseudomonadota; class Gammaproteobacteria; order Burkholderiales; family Rhodocyclaceae; genus Sulfuritalea. The sequence goes on along the minus strand of JAIPCT010000006.1, from coordinate 25,709 downwards.
CCATGCGACGTGCGCAGGCCCGCCGGAAAAATCACTTGCCGCGGCCACCCATGATCGAACCGAGCAGGCCGCGCACAATCTGACGCCCGAGCGAAGAACCGATGGCCCGTACCGTACTTGACACCGCCGCCTCGACCATGGTCTGCCGGCCGCGCGAACCGCCACGGGAAGTGCCGCCGCCCATGATCCCGCCCAAAGCGTCGCCAAGCCCGCCCAGAACACCTCTGCCACCGGTTTCGGGCGCCGCTTCCGGCCCCGCCGCCGTATCGCCAGCGCCGAGTTTTTGAGTCGCGACACTCCGGAGTTTTTCATACGCGGATTCGCGATCGAGCAGTTGTTCGTAATGTCCGGCGATCGGCGAAGCCGCAATCAGGCCGCTGCGCTCAGCGGTCGTCAGCGGTCCGATGCGCGATGCGGGCGCCAGCACCATGGCGCGTTCAACCACGGTCGGCCGACCCTGCTCGTCGAGAAAAGACACCAGCGCCTCACCAACGCCGAGTTCGGTGATCACCGTCGCAGCGTCGAACGCCGGATTGGCGCGCAGGGTGTCGGCTGCCGCCTTGACGGCTTTCTGGTCGCGCGGCGTGAAAGCACGCAAGGCGTGCTGTACCCGGTTGCCCAGTTGCCCGAGCACCGCATCGGGAATGTCGAGCGGATTCTGGGTGACGAAGTACACGCCGACGCCCTTCGAGCGGATCAGGCGTACCACCTGTTCCACCTTGTTCAACAGAGCCGGCGGTGCATCGGAAAAAAGCAGGTGTGCCTCGTCGAAAAAGAAGGCAAGTTTGGGCTTCGGCAGATCGCCGGCTTCGGGCAGCTGCTCGAACAGCTCGGCCAGCAGCCAGAGCAGGAAGCACGCGTACAGGCGCGGTGCGTTCATCAGCTTTTCGGCGGCCAGCACATTGATCACGCCGAGGCCATCCTGGGTTTGCATCAAGTCCTCGATGTCCAGCATCGGCTCGCCGAAAAAGCTGGTCCCGCCCTGCGCTTCCAGCGTCAGCAGGCCGCGCTGAATGGCGCCGATCGATGCCGCCGAGACGTTGCCATACTTGGTCTTGTACTCGGCGGCATGTTCGCCGACATGCTGCACCATGGCCCGCAGATCCTTCAAGTCCAGCAACAGCAGGCCCTGGTCATCGGCAACCCGGAACACCAACTGCAATACGCCGCCCTGGGTGTCGTTGAGGCCGAGCAAACGCCCGAGCAAGAGCGGTCCCATGTCGGAAATCGTGGCGCGCACGGGATGCCCCGCTTCACCGAAAACATCCCAAAACACCACCGGGCTGGCTTTCGCTTGCCAATCCTTGATGCCGAGCCGGTCCAGCCGCTTCTGCAACTTTTCGGAAGCGGTGCCGGCGCTGCCAAGGCCCGACAGATCGCCTTTGGCGTCGGCAAGGAATACCGGTACGCCGGCCTTTGACAACTGCTCCGCCATGCGTTGCAGGGTCACCGTTTTGCCGGTCCCGGTGGCGCCGGTGATCAGGCCGTGGCGATTGGCAAGCTGCGACAACAGGGCGAGTTCAAGATCACCGCTCCTGGCGATGGGTAGGGGCTGGCTCATGTCTAGGATTCCCGGAGTGCTAAAATTTGCGATTCTAAGTGACAAGCCCGTGACAACCTCGCAACAACATCGCGGCACAGCCGCCCAACCAGGGAAACAACTATGGCCGGACACTCAAAATGGGCCAACATCCAGCATCGTAAAGGGCGCCAGGACGCCAAGCGGGGCAAGGTCTTCACCAAACTGATCAAGGAAGTCACCGTCGCCGCCAAGATGGGCGGCGGCGACATCGGCGCCAACCCGCGCCTGCGCCTGGCGATCGAAAAAGCCAAGGCGCAAAGCCTGCCCAAAGACAACATCGATAACGCCATCAAGCGCGGCACCGGCCAGCTCGAAGGCGTCAATTACGAAGAAGTCCGCTACGAAGGCTATGGCATCAATGGTGCGGCGGTGATGGTGGATTGCCTCACCGACAACAAGGTGCGCACCGTCGCCGAAGTGCGCCATGCCTTTGCCAAGCACGGCGGCAACATGGGTACCGACGGCAGCGTCGCCTTCCTGTTCACCCATTGCGGCCAGATGCTGTTCGCTCCGGGCACCGATGAAGCGGCGTTGATGGATGCGGCGATCGACGCCGGCGCCGACGATGTGGTGACTAACGAGGATGGCTCGATCGAAGTCATCACCCCGCCCAACGACTTTGCCGAGATCAAGGATGCGCTGGAGAAAGCCGGTTTCACCTCGGAATTTGGCGAAGTCACCATGAAGCCGCAGAGCGAAACCGAATTCGAAGGCGAAGACGCACTGAAAATGCAGAAATTGCTCGACGCCCTCGAAGCGCTGGACGACGTGCAAGAGGTCTATACCACTGCCGTGATCGACGAATAGCGTGGACGCTGTTGCGGCGGCCCGCCATGCGCCCCTCCTTTTCGTGCTGCTCTGGAGCACGGGATTCATCGGCGCCAAGTTCGGCCTGCCGCATGCCGAGCCGCTGACTTTCCTGCTGATCCGCTACCTGCTGGTACTCGCCCTGATGAGCCTGATCGCGCTGGCGATGCGCGCGCCCTGGCCCAGGGATGCACGGCAGTGGTTTCATATCGGCGTCTCGGGCCTGCTGGTGCATGGCGTCTACCTCGGTGGCGTCTTCATGTCCATTTCAAAAGGCTTGCCGGCTGGCGTCGCCAGCCTGGTGGTTGGCATTCAGCCGCTCCTGACCGCCGTCGGTGCCGGCTGGCTGCTCAACGAAGCCGTGCTGAGGCGGCAGTGGTTCGGCCTCGTGCTCGGCTTCGTCGGTGTGGCGATGGTGGTCTCGGGCAAACTCGGCAGTACCTTTGGTCTTGATGCACTTTGGCCGGCGCTGGCGGCACTGGCCGGCATCACCGTCGGCACGCTTTACCAGAAGCGTTTTTGCACCAAATTCGACTGGCGCACCGGCGCCATCGCCCAGTTTCTGCCCACCGCGGTCATCACGGGAATTGTCGTCAGCCTGACCGAGAGCTTCCGCGTTGAATGGGTGCCCGATTTCATTTTTGCCATGGGTTGGCTGGTACTGGTGCTCTCGCTGGGAGCGGTTTCGTTGCTCAACTACCTGATCCGGCATGGCAGCGCGGTGAACCTCGCCAGCCTGTTTTACCTCGTGCCACCCTGCACCGCCTTGATCGCCTGGCTGCTGTTCGACGAACGCCTGGCCGGCGTGGCGCTGATCGGCATGGCCATCGCGGTCTGGGGCGTGTATCTTGCGCGGAAATGAATCGTTGCCTGCCGCCTGAACGCGCCTTTCCGATGCTCCGGATACGCTAACCCGTCATGAACCCAACGGTTCGCATCCTGGGCATTGATCCCGGTCTACGCAGCACGGGTTTTAGTTTCGGTCGCTCGCTTAACCGGCTGCGCCGGTTAGCCTGCTCTGAATCCCTTGAATCCGATTGCATCGTTCCAGCATGAACCTGCCAATTCGCATCCTGGGCATTGATCCCGGTCTACGCAGCACGGGTTTTAGTTTCGGTCGCTCGCTGCGCTCGCTTAACCGGCTGCGCCGGTTAGCCTGCTCTGAATCCCTTGAATCCGATTGCATCGTTCCAGCATGAACCTGCCAATTCGCATCCTGGGCATTGATCCCGGTCTACGCAGCACGGGTTTTGGTGTCATCGACATCACGGGCAGTACGCTGAGCTATGTCGCCAGCGGCTGCATCAAATCGGATGCGGCAGGCACGCTGCCGCAGCGGATCAAGACACTGCTCGACGGACTGGTCGAGATCATCGCTACCTACCAGCCGCAGCAAGCGGCGGTCGAAATCGTCTTCGTCAATGTCAATCCACAATCCACGCTGCTGCTGGGCCAGGCGCGCGGCGCGGCAATCTCGGCGCTGGTGACGGCCAATCTGCCGGTGGCGGAATACACCGCGTTGCAAGTCAAGCAGGCGGTGGTCGGCCACGGCAAGGCGGCCAAGGAACAAGTGCAGCAGATGGTCGCGCGCCTGCTCAATCTGCCGGGCATACCGAGCACCGACGCCGCCGATGCGCTGGCCTGCGCGATTGCCCACGCTCACGGCGGCCAGGGCATGGGTGCGCTGGCAACGCTGGGCAAACGGGTGCGCGGCGGGCGGCTGGTGTAATGGCGTCAATTCTTTATGCTTGGGAATTCGGCGCCGGGCTGGGGCACTTGGGTGTGTTCCTGCCACTGGCGCGTAATTTGCGCGATGCGGGACACCAAGTGCATTGGGTGGTGACGGAACCGGCGATTGCCGGCGATTTCCTCGCCAATGAAGGTTTCACCTGGATGGCCGCACCCACCATCACCGAAACGGTGCGGCAAGACCCACCCCTTACCTACGCAGATATCCTGTTGCGCTTCGGCTACGCCGATTCGCGCGCCCTTTTCGGTCTGACTGGCGCCTGGCGCGAAGCCATGCGCCTGACGGATGCCCGACTGGTACTGGCCGATCACGCACCGACCGCAGTATTGGCAGCGCGCACCCTGAAATTGCCGACGATGCTTTTCTCCAACGGCTTCACCGTACCGCCGCACCACAGCCCCCTGCCCGACATGCGCCCATGGTCGCCGGCTCCCGAACAAGCCCTGCAGCAGTTGGACTCCGCTGCGCTCGCCAGCGTTAACGCGGTGCTGACCCGCCACCAATGCGCCTCGATGGAATACCTCGCCAATTTGTTCGATGTCGCCGAGGAGGCGCTGGTCACCTTTCCCGAACTCGATCACTACGCCACCCGCGGGCCGGCACGTTACTGGGGCAGCCTGCCCAGCGCCGGAACCGGTCGATTGGTGGACTGGCCATCTGGCGACGGCAAGCGCCTGTTCGCCTACCTGCGCCCGGAATGCATTCACCACGAGGCGCTGCTTGCCACCTTGCAAGCGTTCGGGCTGCCCGCGGTGGTTTATTTCCCTGGCATGAACCCCGCATTGCGGGCGCGCTTTGCCGCCCCTCACATTAGCTTTCTCGACCAACCCGCCAACATTGAGCAAATGTCGCGGGAAGCCGATGTCGGCATCACATACTCCAGCCTCGCCACCACCACGGCTTTTCTTCTCGCCGGCAAACCGCTGCTGCTGCTGCCCTGGCATCTTGAACAGTTCATGCTGGCGCGCCGTGTCGAAGAAATGGGCGCGGGACGGTTGGTGAACCCCGAGCAGCCACCGGGTGACTTGCGCGCGACAATCACCGACCTGATCGATAATCCCTCCTGGCGCAGCAATGCCAGGGCCTTCGCCGACAAATATGCCGCCTTCGACCAGCAGGCGGTAGTCGGCAATCTGGTCCGCCGCATCGCTGAAATCCTCGCGGACTCCGCTCCACCCAAAGGAAACTCATGATTGCCCGCATTTCCGGAATCCTTCTCGAAAAGAATCCGCCTTCCATCACGGTCGATGTGCACGGCCTCGGATATGAAGTCGATGTCCCGATGAGTACCTTTTACAACTTGCCGGCCACGGGCGAGAGCGTGTCACTGCATACCCACATGATCGTGCGTGAAGACGGGCACTTTCTCTATGGCTTCGGCTCGGAAGCCGAGCGCACGGCCTTTCGCCAGTTGCTGAAGATTTCCGGCATCGGCGCGCGCATGGCGCTCGCGGTCCTCTCGGGCATGTCGGTGACCGAGCTGGCGCACGCTGTCACGCTGCAGGATGTGGCGCGCCTGACCAGGGTGCCGGGCATCGGCAAGAAAACCGCCGAACGCCTGCTACTGGAACTGCGCGACCGGCTGCCGAAAACGCTGGCCGGCGTGGGCGCAAAAGTCGGCGCTGGCGATACGGCGCCCGATGCCGCGTCGGACATCATGAACGCGCTGCTGGCGCTCGGTTACAACGAACGCGAAGCGCTTGCAGCGATGAAAGGGCTGAGCCCCGAGACTTCCGTCGCCGACGGTATTCGCGCCGCGCTGAAACTGCTGTCCAAATCGTCGTGAGCCGGTCCCGCCTCGGCTAAACTGGCGTCATGAGTATTCAGACCGACAAGTTCAGCGATCCCGTGCCCGAGCGCCTGATCTCGGCAGGCGTGGAATCCACCCAGGAGGATGTTCTCGAACGCGCCCTGCGGCCCAAGCGGTTGTCGGATTACATCGGCCAACAGAAGATTCGTGGCCAGCTCGAAATCTTCATCGAGGCTGCCAAGCGCCGCGCCGAATCGATGGACCATGTGCTGCTGTTCGGCCCGCCGGGACTGGGCAAGACCACGCTGGCGCACATCATTGCCCATGAAATGGGCGTCAACCTGCGACAGACCTCGGGCCCGGTGCTGGAACGTGCCGGCGATTTGGCCGCCATGCTGACCAATCTCGAACCACACGACGTGCTGTTCATCGACGAGATCCATCGCTTGAGCCCGGTGGTTGAGGAAATCCTCTACCCGGCACTGGAAGATTTCCAGATCGACATCATGATCGGCGAAGGTCCCTCGGCGCGCTCGGTCAAGCTCGATTTGCCACCCTTCACCCTGATCGGCGCCACCACGCGCGCCGGCATGCTGACCAATCCGCTGCGCGACCGCTTCGGCATCGTCGCCCGGCTGGAGTTCTACACCCCGGAGGAACTCAGCCTCATCGTGCGCCGCTCGGCCCACCTGCTCAACTGCGACATCGTCGATGACGGCGCGGTCGAGATCGCCAAACGCTCGCGCGGCACGCCGCGCATCTCCAATCGCCTGCTGCGCCGGGTGCGCGACTTCGCCGAGGTCAAAGCCGATGGCCGGATCACGCGCGACGTCGCCGATGCGGCGCTAACCATGCTCGATGTCGACCACCTCGGCCTCGACGTCATGGACCGCAAGCTGCTCAGCGCGATACTGGAAAAATTTGCCGGCGGCCCGGTCGGCGTGGACAATCTGGCGGCAGCAATTGGCGAGGCGCGCGACACCATCGAGGACGTGCTGGAACCCTACCTGATCCAACAGGGCTACCTGCAGCGCACGCCGCGCGGACGCGTGGCGACTGCTAGCATCTGGAGGCATTTCGGGCTGATGGTCCCTGATGACAATCTTTCCGGGACACTTTTTCCAGACAGCCGGCAATGACCCGCGCACCGGTAAAAGCAATTTGCTCGGTTGCCACGCAAAGTCACATCGGGCAATTTCTGGTTCTGGTGCGCAGCATCCTTGAACACGAGCCGTCGCTATCTGTTCATTTGCTCGTGATCGACGCCACCACCGAAGAAACAGCGGCGATCGCCGAACGTTGTGCCGTTTTCGCAGGGCGAGGCGACAACCTGACCCTGATTGTTCTGTCGCTGGACGAGATATATGGCACCACCGTCGACGCACTCCGCTTCGGCTACGACGCGTTCGAGATATGCAATGTTGCCCGCGGTGGACTGCACAAATGGTTGTTCGAACACACCGCGCTCGAATCCTGGTTCTACCTCGACGGCGACATGTACTGTTTCGGTTCGCTGGAACCGCTTTTCGCCACATTGAACCGGTACGACATTGTCCTCTCCGCGCATCATGACCATCCCTGCTCCAGCGCCGGGGAAGATTTGATTCTTGCAATGTATGGACCATACAACGGTGGCGCGCTTGGACTGCGCCGCAGCGCCGCCGGAAAAGCTTTCGCCGACTGGTTCTTCGAGCGCATGCTGAGCCACGGCCAAGTCGATCCGTTCCTTCCCGTCGAACTGCAACCGAATCAGCGTTTTGCTCACTTCGGTGACCAGACCTGGCTTGGTCTGGTACCGACGTATTTCGAAAACGTGCTGATCCAGAAGGCGCGTTCGCTGAATTTCGGCCCTTGGAGCATTGGCGGCGGCGAACGCTTCGAAGCCGGACCGGACGGACGGCCCAGGGTCGGTCCCGACGAGATCGTTCTGTTGCATCTGAGTGGCTGGCAACCGGAACATCCACATCGGCTTTCCCGGCACTATCCGTACGATTTCTCGGACAATGCTTGGTGGCGCGAATTCACCGACACCTATGCGGAAAAGCTGGCGGACGCACGGCGAGCATTTGCGCAGCCATACCAATACGTCCGCTTCGTCGACGGAACGCCGATTTCCGCCTATCAAAGACGCGCCTTCCTCAAACTCCTGCGCACCGGAAAACGACTCGACACCTCGCCCTTCGAATCCAGGAACGTGATCGAGGGGCTGGCTGCGGACTTCCACACTTACGACTACGTCTCGCCCGGATTCGAGATCGTCACCCCGGATCACGCCTTCCCGAACATGGTGGAAGGCAACCGTCATCGCGCGACCACTCCTTATCTGCGCAAGGAAGTGCCACACAAGTGGTATGTCGACATCCGCGAACCTGCCAGCGGTTTCGTCAGCCGCGACGAGGCACTTTTGCTCTACAACACGGCGCGGATGTTTTCCGGTCTGCCTGCACTCGAGATCGGGGCGTGGATGGGTTGGTCCGCGTGTCATCTCGCCCTTGGCGGAGTCCGGCTCGACATCGTCGACCCTTTGCTGATCAACCCGAATATTGCGGCCAGCATCACCTCATCGCTTGCCGCTGCAGGCGTCATGTCGCGCTGCACGCTACACGCCGGAGCAAGCCCCGCCGCAGTAGAGCAACTCGCCGAAGCTACAGGCAGTCGCTGGAATCTGATCTTTATCGACGGTAGCCATTCTGGCGATGACCCTTTGGCAGACGCTCGCGTGGTTGCGCGCCACGCCGCGGACGACGCGCTGATCATCTTCCACGATCTGGCGTTTCCGGACGTCGCCCGCGGACTCGCCTTCCTGAAGGCCCAAGGCTGGCAGACCATGGTGTATCTGACCATGCAACTGATGGCGGTGGCCTGGCGCGGCAAAGCTGCTCCCTTGCGCCACGTGCCCGATCCTCGGGTCACCTGGCATGTTCCTCCCTGGCTCTCGGAATTCACGCTGTGCCGCTGATGCCGACTACCGAACTACCATGAACTCCGAATTCGCACTTCGCGTCTACTACGAAGACACCGACACCGCCGGCATCGTCTACTACGCCAATTATTTCCGCTTCATCGAGCGCGGGCGCACCGAGTTGTTGCGCGAACTGGGCCATGACCAGAATGAACTGATGAAGGAGGGCATCGCCTTCGCCGTGCGCTCGGCCAACGCCGAATTCCTCAAACCGGCGAAGCTTGACGACCTGCTCACGGTCGAAACCACCGTCGAATCACTGGGCCGGGCACAAATTGTGTTTTCCCAGCGTATTCGACGCAATGAGGAACTGCTGCTTGATGCGAAAATACGGGTTGCCTGCATCGATCCGGCGCGTGGCCGCCCGATCCCGATGCCGCGCGCCCTCCACGACCAATTTGCAGCACTCCTGGAACCTTAGCGATGAACTTCACCATCATTGGATACGTCATCAACGCCATTGCGGCAGCCAGGTCAGTGCCGCTCTCGCCGCCGGCACCGTCGATGATTTTGCGGCCAGCCTAGCGATGCCGGACATCAGCTTCGTCACTACCTGCAAAGGTCGCCTTGAACATCTGCGGCAGACCCTGCCCAGGATGGCGACCCAACCTGATTGCGAATGCATAGTGGTGGACTACGACTGTCCGGACGGAACAGCCGGTTGGGTCGAGGAAAATTTCCCCGCGGTCAAGATCGTAAAAGTCGCCCACGCTCCCCGATTCCATAAATCCCATGCACAAAATCTGGGGGCTGCCGCTGCATCTGCCCCCTGGCTCTGTCTGATCGACGCCGATATCCTGATCGACCCCAGTTTTCGGTCGGTACTGCTCCCTTACCTCAAAAGCGGCTTCTATTTTCGTCCCAGACCCCTCGACTGGAACGCCTATGGAAGCTTCATCTGCGGTCGAAGCGATTTCGAGTCGGCGTACGGCTATGACGAAGCAATTGAGGGCTGCAGTTGCATGGACGATGACTTGTATGCAAGGCTGGAAATGGCGGGGCTCAAATCTGCGGCATTTCCGGGGGATCAGTTCGTTGGCATAGATCATGACGATGCCCTGCGTACGCGCTATTACGAAATCAGGGATCGGCCTTTGAATCAACGCATCAACGCCATGTACGCCAACATCAAACACGATCTCATGCGCGCATCCGCTGGAAAAGACATTACGATGGCGCTGCGCCGTTCGATTTATGCGGAAGTGAAAAAGGCAGTTCTGGCGGCAGATGCTTCCGGTCGGGAATGCGGAAAAATCGAATTGAAGCTTCCGGCAAGTTCCACCGTTCCCTTACAGCACGGTTGGGAGATCCAGCGCAAATGGATATTTTCACTCGTCAGAACTCCTCCCCCGGCAGCCACGCTTGGTGATGGCACCTGACCCCACGCACACCGCGAGGAACAAAAAATGCAGGCAAGCGAAATGTCGCTCAGGCTCCATGGCAACGACGTCTATGAGGGTTTTGATCCCAGCCCTTATCCGGATGATATTCAGGGCTGGAATTCAGAACATCCACTGCTGCTAGAGGTGATTCGGGTCAAGCAGCCAAGCCTGATTATCGAAGTCGGCGTATGGAAGGGCGCATCCGCAATATTCATGGCCGAGCAACTTCGAATGGCCAAGCTCTCCAGCGTCGTCATCGGCGTGGATACATTTCTCGGTTCGGTCACCCACCTTAACCGCCAGGAATCCAAGGCTTCACTATTGTGCCGCCATGGCTGGCCCCATCTTTATTATCAATTCATGGCCAACGTGGTTCGACGCGATCTGCAGCACTACATCTGTCCATTTGCCCAAACCTCCGAAACCGCTTTTCAGTATTTCTCGCAGTTGAATCTGCGACCGGACGTTGTACACATCGATGCTGCCCATGACTATGAATCGGTGTCGCGAGACATTACGAATTTCTTCATGCTGCTCGCCCCAGGAGGCGCATTGGTTGGGGACGATTTCAGCGCTGAATGGCCGGAAGTAATCTGGGCGGCGACCGAGTTTGCCAAACGCAAACGTCTTTCGCTTCAGCAGTTGCACGGCAAGTTCCTCATCCAAAAAGGCCATGACTAAGCTTTACTCCTGGGCCGAAACTTTTCACTTCAAAGAGCTGCCCGCAGTTGAACCCGGCATCGCCTCCCGAGACCGGATGCAAGCTCTCTTCGCTGAGCGCATCATGCCCGGCCATGAACTGCTGCTTGATGCGAAAATACGGGTTACCTGCATCGATCCGGCGCGTGGCCGCCCGATCCCGATGCCGCGCGCCCTCCACGACCAATTTGCAGCACTCCTGGAACCTTAGCGATGAACATTACCCAAGACCTTTCCATCATTGAGCTGATCCTCCATGCCAGCCTGGTGGTCAAGCTGGTGATGCTGCTGCTGACGCTGGTCTCGCTGACTTCGTGGTACTGGATTTTCCGCAAGGCCTTCGCGATTCGCGACGCGCGGATCAGGACCGAAAAGTTCGAGCGGGATTTCTGGAGCGGCGGCGACCTCAACGCCATGTACCAAAGCGCGATGAACAACCGCCACCAGACCGGCGCGCTGGAGCGCATCTTCGAATCGGGCTTCCGCGAGTTCGCCAAGCTGCGCGGACAAAAACTGCTCGACGCCGCCACCGTTGTCGATGGTTCGCGACGCGCCATGCGCGCCACCTATCAGCGCGAAATCGACGATCTGGAAGCGCACCTGGCATTCCTCGCCTCGGTCGGCTCGGTCTCGCCCTACGTCGGCCTGTTCGGCACGGTCTGGGGCATCATGCACGCCTTCCGCGGCCTCGCCAACATGAGCACGGCAACCCTCTCCGCAGTCGCGCCAGGCATTGCCGAAGCGCTGGTCGCCACCGCCATCGGCCTGTTTGCCGCAATTCCGGCGGTGATCGCCTACAACCGCTTCGCCCATGACGTGGATCGCGTCGCGGTGCGCTTTGAAAGCTTCATGGAAGAATTCTCTAACATCTTGCAGCGGCAGACGCGATGAAAGCTGGCGTCAACAAGATCGCCGGAGGTTGCCGCGCGGATGAAGCCAGCCCCTCTCCGGAAACGGGGTGTAGGGTAATTGTGCGGAAAATACTCATGAGTCGGCGCTGCGTTTTTGAGTTTCACTCATGAGAAAGCGTCGCCTCATGAACGAAATCAACGTCGTGCCTTACATCGACGTGATGCTGGTACTGCTCGTCATTTTCATGGTTACCGCGCCGATGATCCAGCCCGGCAGCATCGACCTGCCGTCGGTCGGCAAAAGCAGCCTGCCGCCCATGGCGCCGCTGGAAGTCATCATCAAGGCCGATACCTCGCTGGGGCTGCGCGATCGGGCCACGGGCGGTGCCGAGCAGGCCGTGACGCGCAGCGAGCTCGCCAGCCGGCTGAAAGCGGCACAGGCGGCCAATCCGCAACAGGCCGTGCTGATCGCCGGCGACCGCAGCGTGAAGTACGAAGTCGTGCTCGGCGTCATGGACGAATTGCAGCGTCAGCAGGTGGCAAGAATCGGGCTTTTGGTGCTGCCGGTGGCTGAGGGCAAGTGAGTTCCGATCCTCCCTTTCTGCCGCCCGCCAACAAGGCCGGCAAGCGCATATCGATCGCGCTGGCGATCGCCGTGCATCTGCTGCTAGCCGGCTTTTTGTTCTATGGCGTGCGCTGGCAGACCAAGGCCACCGACGTGGTCGAAGTCGATCTGGTGCGCGCCACGCCGCAGCCGGTCGCCGTGCCGCCAGCGCCGACTTTGGAGCCACCGCCAAAACCCGAACCCAAGCCCATACCCAAACCTGAGCCAAAACCGGAGCCGAAGCCCGCGCCGCCGCCGCCAAAGCCCGACATCGTCGTGAAAGAGAAGGAAAAGCCCAAACCGCCGCCAAAGGTGGAGCCCAAGCCGCGCGTCGATCCGTTCAAGGAACAACTGAAGCGCGAAGAAGAACAACTCACCCAGCGCAAGAAAACCGATTCCGCCGAGCAGGAACTCAAGGCGCTGATCGACGCCCAGGCAAGCTCCGCACGCAACAAGGCCCTGGCCGATTACCTTGGCCGCATCCGCGGCAAGATTCGCGGCAACATCATCCTGCCGCCGGAGGTGAAGGGCAATCCCGAGACCGTGTTCAATGTCACCCAGTTACCCAGCGGAGATATCGTCACCGTGCGGCTGAAGCAATCGTCCGGCAACCCGGCGCTGGACGCCGCCATCGAACGCGCCATCCTCAAATCCAGCCCGCTGCCCAAGCCCGGGCAGGCCGATCTGTTCCAGCGCTCGCTTGAATTGCGCTTCCGGCCGCTCGACCCATGAGAATCCCTCAATCCGAGTGACAGTGGCGGGGGCGGTATAATCGGCATGATGAAATCTCAAGCCTATGCCCTTGTCTGCGCCACCGGCCTGGCGCTGTGTTCGTTCGCCGCCCAGGCGCAACTCACGATCGAAATCACCGGTGCCGGCGCCAACCGCCTGCCGGTGGCAATTGCCGACTTCACCGGCGAGCGCGTCGTTTCCCAGGCGCTGGTTTCGGTGATCCGCGCCGACCTCGACCGCAGCGGTCTGTTCAAGCTGGTCGATGCGGGTGCGCCGCTGGCCGACAGCGCCACGCCGCTCTTTGAAGACTTGAAGGCGCGCGGTGCCGATGCCGTCGTCGGCGGCAGCGTCGCAGGGGCCGCCGGTGGCCGCCACGAAACGCGCGTGCGTCTCTCCGACGTGCTCAAGCAGACTTCGCTGGGCAACCCGGCCTACCTGCACAACAGCGGGCAACTGCGCGCGACCGCGCACCGCATTGCCGATTTCATTTACGAAAAGCTGACCGGCGAGCCGGGCGTCTTCTCGACGCGAATCGCCTACGTCGTTAAAAGCCCAGGGCGCTACGAGCTGAAAATCGCCGACGCCGACGGCAGCAACGACCAGGCCGCGCTGGCCTCGCGCGAACCGATCATCTCGCCGACCTGGTCCCCCGACGGCAGCAAGCTGGCCTATGTTTCCTTCGAAGCCAAGAAACCGGTGGTCTATGTGCACGATCTGGCCAGCGGACGACGCCATGTCGCCGCCAATTTCAAGGGTTCGAATTCGGCGCCGGCGTGGTCGCCCGACGGCAAACAGCTGGCGGTGGTACTGACCAAGGATGGCTCTTCGCAGCTCTATCTGGTCAATGCCGATGGCAGCGGCGTCAAACGCGTGGCCAATTCACCCGGCATCGATACCGAGCCGCGCTGGTCGCCGGATGGCCAGTTCATCTACTTCACCTCTGATCGTGGCGGCAGCCCGCAGATTTATCGAATTCAGATATCGGGCGGCGCGGCTGGCCCGGCCGAGCGCGTCACTTTCGACGGCAGCTACAACGTCACTCCGCGCCCCGCGCCTGACGGCAAGAGCCTCGCCTATATCACCCGCAATGGCGGCCGCTTCCAGCTGGCGCTGATGGATCTGGCCACCAAGCAGGCGCTGATTCTCACCGACTCCGCCAAGGATGAATCGCCCAGTTTCGCCCCCAATGGCCGCATGATTCTCTATGCCACCGAGATCGGCGGACGCGGCGTTCTCGCTGCCGTCTCCAGCGATGGCCGCGTCAAGCAAAAACTCTCCGTGCAGGCCGCCGACGTGCGGGAACCTGCCTGGGGTCCTCTTGTCCGATAAATACCCGTCACCGACATCATCAAGGAAGCCACCATGCGTGCACTGATTTCCCTTACCTTTCTGAGCCTGATACTGACTGCCTGCGGATCGCAGCCGCCGGCACCGGAGCAAGACCCGTCCGGCGTCGAATCGCGCAGTCCCGGCGCGCTCAAGGCCGATACGGCTCCGGTCGGCAGAACCCAGCCGGACAGCTTTGATCCCAACAGCATCGCCGCGTTGAAAGATCCGCGCAGCCCGCTGTCCAAGCGCAGCGTGTACTTCGACTACGACAGCTTCATCGTCAAGGACGAGTTCCAGGCGCTGTTGGGCGCGCATGGCAAATTCCTGACGACCAACAAGAAAATGAAAATGCTGATCCAGGGCAATGCGGATGAGCGCGGCAGTCGCGAGTACAACCTGGCACTGGGCCAGAAGCGTGCCGATGCGGTCAGGAAGTCGCTGTCGATGCAAGGCGTCGCGGAGGATCAGATCGAAGCCGTCAGCCTGGGCGAAGAAAAGCCCGCCTGTCTTGAGTCCAGCGAAGAATGCTGGGCCAGAAACCGGCGCGGTGACATGCTCTATTCAGGCGAGTTCTGACGATGCGCCAGCGCGTGATCTCAGGCACTGCGAAGTCGGTTGCAGGCCTGCTGCTGGCGGCGATGCTGTCTGTGCCAGCGCAGGCAGGCGTTTTTGACGACGAAGAAGCGCGTGCCCGAATCGAGAAGCTGCGCGAGCAAGTGCAGGCGCAATCAGACGAGCTTGGCAAGCGTGCCGACATCATCGGCCGCAACCAGACCGATTTCGCCAATCAGGCGGAAGCCATCAAGGCGGATATCGCCAAGCTGCGCGGCCAGATCGAGGTACTGAGTTATGAACTCGAGGCCACGCAGAAACGCCAGAAGGATTTTTACGTCGATCTCGACAACCGCCTGAGAAAGCTCGAACAGCCCCCGCTCGAGGCCAAAACGGACCCGGCGAAGGGCGATCCCGCATTTGAAACCCGCGACTACGAAGCGGCGCTGGCCTTGCTCAAGACCTCGAAGTTCAAGGAAGCCGCCGCGGCCTTCCTGGCATTCATCAAATCCTATCCGAGCGGCGCGCTGACCGCTTCGGCGCACTACTGGGGTGGCTACGCACTGGCACAGGCAAAGGACCACCCGGCGGCGGCCGAGCTTTTCGGCAAGTTCGCCGCGGGCTGGCCAGACGACGAGCGCGCGCCCAATGCCCTGGCAAGCCGCGTCGCAAGCCTTGAAGCCAGCAAGGACTGGAAAAACACCCGTATCACGCTTGAACTGCTGGCCGAGAAGTATCCAAACAGCGAAGCGGGCAAGTCGGCCAAACTCAAGCTGAGAAGAAAGTAAGCTTTCTGCGGCGGATGGTGGCGCCCCTGATCATGAAACACAGTCGGGTCGCCACGCAGACCCACTCCCGTTATGCCTTACCGGCGCAGTGGATGCTCATATTGTCCGATGGTCAGCCGTTTCCCCGAACATGTTCTTTCCCCTTGAGTCCGGGTGTCCGCCGTGCGTGACAGCGCGCCACCCGTGATGCTGCGCGTCACCGAAATCTTTCACTCCATCCAGGGCGAATCCAGCCGCGTCGGCCTGCCCACGGTATTTGTCCGCCTCACCGGCTGCCCGCTGCGCTGCGTCTGGTGCGATACCGAGTACGCCTTCAGCGGCGGCGAACTGCTCGACTTGGCCGCCATCATGCGGCGCGTCGCCGAATTTGACTGCAACAGCATCTGCGTCACCGGCGGCGAGCCGCTGGCGCAAAAAAACTGCCTGCCCTTGCTGGCCGCCCTGTGCGATGCGGGCTATTCCGTATCCCTTGAAACCAGCGGCGCGCTGGACATCGGCGGAGTCGATTCCCGCGTTGCGCGGATTGTCGACCTCAAGGCCCCGGGGTCCGGGGAGGTGGCGAGAAACCGCTGGGAAAATATCGAGCTGCTGAAGGCCAACGACGAGTTGAAATGCGTCATCGCCTCGCGCGAAGACTACGACTGGGCCGTGTCGGCGTGTCGCCAGCGCCGACTTTTCGAGCGCTGTCCGGTGCTGTTCTCACCCGTGCAAGGGCAGCTCGACCCGGCCCGACTCGCGCAGTGGATTCTTGACGATCGCCTGCCGCTGCGCTTTCAACTGCAGTTGCACAAAGTCCTGTGGGGCAGCGCGCAAGGCCGCTGAGCAAGGCTCACCCGCCAGGCGGGCGCGATGTGCAAGCGGCAAGCAAGGCCTACTGGCGACTCACCTCGGACAGCATCCCGCCATCAAACAAGCGCTCGTACTCGATCTTGACGCAGCGATCCATGACCACGTCAAGGCCTGCGTCAGCCGCCCTGGCGGCCGCCTCCGGATTGACAACACCCAACTGCAGCCACAAGCACTTGGCCCCGATGTGGATCGCCTCGTCCGCCGTCGGCATCACATCCTCGGGTTTGCGGAATACATCAACTATGTCGACGGGTCGCGGAATCGAAGCCAGGTCCGGATAGCATTTCCGGCCGAGGATTTCTGTCGCCAGCGGGTGCACCGGCACAATGTCATAGCCGCGTTCGAGCAGGTATTTGGCGACAACATGGCTGGGGCGATCCGGTTTCGGCGACAGGCCAACCACGGCGATCACCGGACAGGCCAGCAGTATCCGGCGCAAGCCGGCGTCGTCATTAACAATCATCACGGTGTCCTTTCAGGATTTCGACAGTTATCTCATTTCAAATCAGTTTCGCCTTCGCCCGCCAGCGTCCGGCGGCGCGGCACCCGCTCCAGTCGCCAGTTCCTGCCTGCCCAGTCGAGGATCAACTGGGGTCCGGCACCGACAAGTTCCCGTGGCGGTTGTTGACCGAGGAATTCCAGCGCGGCCAACAGCGCCGGCCCGGGGCGGGAAACATCCAGCGCCACGGCCCGCGTCTGCTTGGAAAGTTTTTCACCCGCGGCGTTGACCGCCACCGGCAGGTGCGCATAGGCCGGTCTCGGCAAGCCCAGGCATTCTTGCAGAAAAACCTGGCGCGGCGTCGATGCCAGCAGGTCCGCACCGCGCACGACGTGCGTGATGCCGGCGTCGGCGTCATCGACCACCACCGCCAACTGGTAGGCGAACAGTCCATCGCTGCGCAGCAGGATGAAGTCTCCTGCTTCGCGGGCCAGATCGCTGACGATGCGCCCCTGAATCGCATCATCGAAATCCACGCGGGCGGTGTCCACCCGCAATCGCCAGGCGCGCGCCGTGCGCCCCGGAGGAAGTCCGTCCCGGCAGTTGCCGGGGTAGATCGCCGCGCCATCGGGCGCGATGGCGGAGTCGGCCAATTCGCGGCGGCTGCAGGCGCAGGCGAACACCCGACCGCTTGCCTTCAGCCGTTCCAGCGCATCGGTATAGGCCGGCGAACGGCGACTCTGCCAAACTATCTCGCCATCCCAATGCAATCCGCAGGCTTCGAGCTGACGAAGAATCTCGGCGGCGGCGGCGGCGGAGCAGCGCGGCGCATCGACGTCTTCCATGCGCAGAAACCAGCTGCCACCCCGCGTCTTCGCCTCGAGATAGGAGCCGACGGCGGCCACCAGCGAGCCGAAATGCAGGGGGCCCGTCGGGGAAGGGGCGAAACGTCCCCTATAAGCAGAAATTGAAGTCTTCATCGGCCAGAGTGATAACACGCCGCGAGCCAAAACGGTAGCATCGGACCGATATCAAACTGGGAATCCATCATGGCCACTGTGGAACTGACTGCAGACAATTTTCAACAAACCATTAACGAGAATGCCAACGTGATCGTGGATTTCTGGGCGCCATGGTGTGCGCCCTGCCGCGGCTTTGCGCCAACCTTCGAGGCGGTTTCGGAAAAGCAGCCCGACATTGTATTTGCCAAGGTGAATACGGAAGAGCAGCAGCAAATCGCTGCCGCCTTCAGCATTCGCTCGATACCGACCCTGATGGTCTTTCGCGACCAGATTGTGATTTATTCGGAGGCTGGCGCGCTACCTGCCACGGCCTTTGAACAACTGATCGAACAGGCCATGGCGCTCGACATGGACACCGTACGGGCGGAACTCGCCGGTCAGGATGACGCCAGCTAAATAATAGTGCAACGGGGTATGATGGGATTCGTCATCAAGGTCCGGCGAATGAACTCCATCTTCTCCCGAAAACTCAGTGATGGCGCAGAAATGCGCCGTATCGAGATACTTTTCGATAGCCTGCCGTCAAGCATTGTCGTGGTGTTGATCGGTGTTTTTCTGTGCGCTTTGGTGCTGTTTGGCACCGTCGACCTGGACATCCTGAAAGCTTGGGCGGTCTACATGCTCTCCGTGATGGGCGTGCGCGCCTGGATCTGGTACATGTTCTCCAAGGCGGACCGGGATAGTGAAACCGTCAATCGCTGGGAGTGGCTGTTCGCATTCGGCGCCCTGCTCACCGGCCTTGGCTGGGGAGCGCTTCTCGGGCCACTCTATCCCGGACAGGCGCATCAAGACATACAGATGTTCATTGCGCTGATGGTGGTCATCACCGCCTTCACCGGCTCAGTGTTTGTCGCCTTGAGCAATATCACCTTCTGGCTTTTCATTATTCCCACCCTGGGCCCGGCCATCGCTCTCTACGTATCGACTTTTGCCGGCGCGGCACAATGGCCTCCCATCGCCGCGGCATCCTGCATTGCCGTCTTCATCATCGTGCAGCGCTCGCTCTACCGTTCCGGCACTGGCCGAATCCAGCGCAGCACCGAAGCCGAATCCCTGCTGGAGGAACAACAGGCGATCTTCGAATCTTCCCCCATGGGCATCGCGGTGATCAGCAACAAAAAGGTGCTCAAGTGCAACGCCCGGCTCGGCGAGCTGCTCGGCCGTCGCATCCAGGAAATCACCGGCTCGAGGATCGACAGCTATTTCGCCACCGATATCGAAGCCGATCAGTTTCTCGCCGACAGCGCTCAGGCTTTTGACAAAGGGCACGTGACGCAAGGCATGTACCGCCTGTGTCGCGCCAATGGCACTCAGTTCTGGGCCGAGTTCTCCGGGCGCAAAATGGCAGGCGGAGCGGCAAATGGTGTCTGGATGATCGCCGACGTCAGCTTGCGTGTTGCCAGCGGGCAACAGGCGCCGCAACACGACTGAGCCTGTTCAAAGAGTGCCGACCCGGATTGGTATCGGCGGAAACTACAGGCGCGGCAGATGACTTCCTGCCTGTGTGCTACTGCCGGGCACCGATCCGTTCAAGCGGCTTCTTGATTCCGCCTTGCGCCGGCGCCCGACAAGGCACCTTCGGCTAGCCCGCCGCCAACGTCAACGGCGATTTCCCTTCGAATCGATGGCGGTGGCTGGTTTCATACCATTCCGGTGGCTTTCCGGCACACCTTGACCGTCGTGCCGAAGCCCGGCCAGTGCGTCGCGTTTCGAATGGATCAAGTCTTCGATGTGCTTTTTTTCTTCGCCCTCGGCGGATTCCGCTTGCGTCTCAAGTTCGCAAATCTCATTCTGCAGATCCAGTTTGGCCTTTTCCAGCCGCTCCGCCTGCTCGGCCTTGTCGAACACGATATCCTCGTGCTTCGACGTCTCGAAGTCCGGCATCTCATTGCCTTCGAGCGGCATGATCCGCACCCCGTCCGCCAAGCGACGCTGGTTCATGATGGTCGGCGAGACGATCTCGATCCCCTCGCCGTTCAAGGTATCGAGGATGGTTTCGTAGAAATTGGAGCGCGCCGAAAGCATGCCCTTGACCTCAGTAAGCAGGCCGCTGACACGATAGGTGACGGCGTAGTTGCCCAGTTCCACGATCTTGACGAAGGGATCTTCCAGGCCGACTTCGCGTGCGGCAGACATCAACAGAGCCTTGATCCTGGAATGATGGACGTCGTAACCCAGCGACAAGGACGCTGAAACCATGGTGCCCGAAGTGCGCACCACGGCGACCGGATGCGCGACCATGAAGGTATTCGGCAGATACACCAGTTCCCGCCGTTCGGTCTGGATCTCGGTGTTGAACAAACCGCGCCCCGCAACCCGCCCAAAATAGTCTCCGACACGAATGAAGTCGCCGGTACGAAAAGACCGCGAGACATGGAGCATGACTCCTGCCATGAGATTCGATATCACCGTCGTCGAGGAAAACGCGACCACCCCAGAAGCCAGCACGCCAATCAGCGCAATCACCTGATTGCGCATGCTTTCGCCGACGGGAAGCGCAAGGACAATGGCGACGGCGCCGGCCAGAAGGAAGCCGATCATGGCAAGTTGCCGCGGCAGCTTGCGGTCGCTGCCGAATTCGGGGTGCCTACCCAGCAACGCCCAGTTGGCAAAATACAGGGCGAAACCGACCGCGGCAAGCGTGGCGATCAGCGGAATGAAGGAAACCGGCAGTTCAAGCAATCGGTCCATGGGCAAGCGGGATGGGCAAGTGGCTGTTCCAATGGCGCCCGCAGACCTCTATGGCAGAAGGCCGGCGGCAGGCGATAGCGAAATCATACAACCAGGACGGCGTTTCGATTACATCAAAGCACGATTGCCGAGCGCAGCGGCTCTGGCCCTTTTCGATGCGCTGCGTAGCGCCGCGCATCGCCGTGCCGCCAGCGCCGACTTTCAGCCGCTTAGACGTTGAACAGGAAATTCAGAACATCGCCATCCTTGACCACGTACTCCTTGCCTTCAGCCCGCATCTTGCCGGCTTCCTTGGCGCCAGCTTCACCCTTGTAGGCAATGAAGTCGTCGAATGAGATGGTCTGGGCGCGGATGAAACCCTTCTCGAAATCGGTGTGGATCACACCGGCGGCTTGCGGCGCGGTGTCGCCGGCATGAATGGTCCAGGCGCGCACTTCCTTGACGCCTGCGGTGAAGTAGGTTTGCAGGCCGAGCAGTTTGTAGCCGGCGTGAATCAGACGATTCAGGCCCGGCTCGGTCAGCCCGAGGTCAGCCAGGAACATCTGTTTTTCATCGTCTTCCAGATCGGCGATTTCGGATTCGATGGCGGCGCAAACGGAGACCACCTCCGCCTTTTCCTGTGCGGCGTGGCTGCGTACCGCCTCGACATGGGGATTGTTTTCGAAGCCGCCTTCCTTGACGTTGGCGACATACAGCACCGGTTTGGCCGTAATCAGGTAGAAGGGCTTGAGCAGCGCCCATTCTTCTTTCGAAAAATCCAGCGCGCGTATGGCCTTGGCCTGATTCAGCTGGACCAGACACCGCTCCAGCACCGGCACCAGCACTTTGGCATCCTTGTCGCCGCCGGACTTGGCCAGCTTCGAGTAGCGATTCAATGCGCGCTCCACCGCCGTCATGTCGGCCAACGCCAATTCAGTATCGATGACTTCGATATCGGACAGCGGATCGATCTTTCCCGCGACGTGAATCACGTTGTCATCGCTGAAGCAGCGCACGACATGGACGATGGCATCGGTTTCGCGAATATTGGCGAGGAACTGGTTGCCGAGGCCCTCGCCCTTGCTCGCCCCAGCCACAAGGCCGGCAATATCGACGAATTCGACAATGGCCGGCTGGATCTTCTGCGGCTTGACGATGGCCGACAGCGCCGCCAGACGCGGGTCCGGCACTTCGACAATGCCGACGTTCGGCTCGATGGTGCAGAAGGGGTAGTTCTCCGCCGCAATGCCCGACTTGGTCAGCGCGTTGAACAGGGTGGACTTGCCGACGTTGGGCAGACCGACGATGCCGCATTTGAGACTCATGGATTTTCTTTCTTCTGTGGCGCCGCCCCGCCGCCGGGCCGTCCCAAGGCGGGGCTTGCCAATGATCCGGAGTCGCGCAGCGACGAACTACCGTCACCCCCGCCTGGGCGGGGGGTGGGGGGTGGGGGTGGCTTGCTGTTGATTTTTTGGGTGGCCGCGCCGAAATCGCCCCGCGCCAGAGTGGGCCATGCGAGTAAAGCACGGTCGAGCGCTGCATCGATCTCTCCGCGCTCTTCCTTGCGCGGTGGCTTCAGCACGTAGTCGACAACTTCATTGCGGTCTCCGGGATGGCCGATGCCGATGCGCAGTCGCCAATAGTCCTGGGTGCCCAGATGCGCGGTGATGTCCTTGAGGCCGTTGTGACCGCCCAGGCCGCCACCGAACTTGAGCCGCAACTGCCCCGGCGGCAGATCCAGTTCGTCGTGCATGACCAGCATTTCGGCCGGCTCGATGCGATAGAACTGCATCAACGCCCGCACCGATTGTCCGCAACGATTCATGAAGGTCTGCGGCAGCAGGAACCAGAGGCTTTCGGCGCGCGCCAGCCCGGCCAGGCCATGAAAGCGCGATTCACGGCCCGGCGTGACGCCGAGTTCGCGAGCCAGGCGCTCACAAAGCCAAAACCCGGCGTTGTGCCGGGTTTCAGCGTATTCGGCCCCGGGGTTGCCGAGGCCGACGATCAGACGCAACGAAGCCTGCAAGTGCTTATCTCTTGTCGGTCTTCTCGGACTTCTTCTCGGCAGGAGCCGGTGCAGCAACCGGTGCGACTTCAGCTTCGACGACTTCCTCTTCGGCCTTGCCACCACGGACCAGAACAGTGGCCACCACGGGATCTTCGCCCTTGTGCAGCACGGCTTCGACGCCGGCAGGCAGGACGAGGTGAGAAACGTGCATCGAATGGCCTGCATCCATGTCCTTCAGATCCACCTCGATGAAAGCCGGCAGGTCTTTCGCCAGACAACTCACATTGAGATCGGTCATCACATGCTGGACCATGCCGCCGGAGAGCTTGACGCCCGGCGAGACTTCGGCATTGATGAAGTGCAGCGGCACCCTCTGATGCAACTTGTGCGTCGCATCGACGCGCTGGAAATCGACATGAAGAATCACCGGCCGGTAGGGATGGCGCTGTACGTCGCGCAGCAGGCAGGTTTCCTTGGCGCCATCGATATTGGCGTTGAGCACGGACGAGTAGAATGCCTCCTTGCGCAACAGCTGAAACAGCTCGTTGTGATCGATATCGATCGACTGCGGCTTGGCAGTACCACCGTAGATGATGCCGGGAACCCGGCCGGTACGACGCAGGCGGCGGCTCGCTCCGGTGCCCTGATCATCGCGCTTGTTTGCGTTGAATTCTAGTTGCATGTTGTACTCCGTTAAGGTGCTGCTTGAGTGAAATCCCTCGCCCGCGACCAGGCCAGGGGGTAAAAAACTAGTCCATGAACAAGGATGACACCGAGGACTCGTTGCTGATGCGCAACATGGTCTCGGCCATCAGTTCGGCAATCGAGATCTGCCGGATGCGTGAGCAGGCGGCGGCTTCCTCGGAGAGGGGAATGGTGTCGGTGACCACCAGTTCATCGAGTTCCGACTCGACGATCCTCGATACCGCATTGCCCGACAGCACCGGATGGGTACAGTAGGCCAGCACGCGTTTGGCGCCGTGCTCCTTGAGCGCTTGTGCCGCCTTGCACAGCGTGCCGGCGGTATCCACCATGTCATCCATGATGACGCAGGTGCGGCCCTCGACCTCGCCGATGATGTTCATGACTTCCGACACATTGGCCTTGGGCCGACGCTTGTCGATGATCGCCAGATCCGACTCCAGGCGCTTGGCCAGCGCGCGCGCGCGCACCACGCCGCCGACGTCGGGCGACACCACCAGCAAATCCTCGTGGCGCTGCTTCCAGATGTCGCCGAGCAGAATCGGTGCGGCATAGACGTTGTCGACGGGAATATCAAAAAAACCCTGGATCTGGTCGGCATGCAGGTCGACGGTCAGCACGCGCTGCACGCCGACGGTCTGCAGCATGTTGGCGACCACCTTGGCAGTGATTGCGACGCGCGCGGAACGCGTCCGCCGGTCCTGCCTGGCGTAGCCAAAGTAGGGGATGGCGGCGGTAATGCGCCCGGCGGAGGCCCGCTTCAGGGCATCGACCATCACCATCAGTTCCATCAGATTGTCGTTGGTCGGAAAGCAGGTCGACTGCAACACGAAAACGTCATGACCGCGCACGTGTTCGAGAATTTCGCAATTCACTTCGCCATCGGAAAAGCGCCCGACGTTGGCGCGACCGAGCGAGATATGCAGGCGTCTGACGACATCAGCCGCCAACTTTCGGTTGGCGTTGCCGGTGAATACCATCAGGCTGTCGTAGGCCATGTCGGTCTGCTCAAGTGAGACGGGCAGCGTATCTGTCGAAACTGCGGCTGCCAGCGCCGTTGCTGTGATTCGGTTGGCTGGGGAGGAAGGATTCGAACCTTCGCATGCTGGAATCAAAATCCAGTGCCTTAACCAACTTGGCGACTCCCCAAGATCGAACTCCACCTGGGGCGGAAGTCGAAAGGACGCGCATTTTCGGGGTTTTCGCGCCTGCTGTCAAATAATCGCCAGTGGATGCCGGTCCAGTCCGCGGGCGACAAAGCCGCGCATGTCGGCCGGCAAGGACGCCAACGCGGCGCGCGCCGACTGCTCCTGCGCGAACTCGACAAAGCAGCAGGCGCCCGAGCCGCTCATCCGCGCATCGCCATGCTGCCGCAGCCAGTCGAGATGCCGCGCTACCTCGGGATACAGTTCGCAGGCGACGGCTTCGAGATCATTGTGGCCGAGGCCCGGCCGCCAATCGCCGGGAGCGATGGCCGGTGTGTCGCGACACAGTCGAGGCGAACGGAAAATCTCCAGCGTCGGCACCGCGACAGCGGGCGTCAATATCAGATACCAGGCCGGGGTCAGGCTGACGTCGGCAAAGCGTTCGCCGACGCCCTCGGCGAAGGCGGCGCGGCCATGAATGAAGATCGGCACATCGGCGCCCAGCGCGAGACCGATATGCTGCAAAGCTTTGGAATCGAGGCCGGTGCGCCACAAACGATTCAGCACCATCAGCGTGGTCGCCGCATCGGAGCTGCCGCCCCCGAGGCCGCCGCCCATCGGCACGCGCTTGTCGAGATGCAGGGTGACTCCATGCGTGACACCGGTGGCGGCGCGCAGCGCGGCTGCCGCGCGCACGGTCAGATCGGTTTCCGGCGCCACGCCGGGCAGAGCCGTCGCCGACACAATGCGGCCGTCGCTTCGCGGCTCGAAGCGCAGGCTGTCGCCGAAATCAAGGAAGCGGAATACAGTTTGCAGCAAATGGTAGCCATCGGCGCGGCGGCCAACGACGTGGAGGAACAGATTGATCTTGGCCGGTGCCGGCCACTCGCGCTGCCACTCGCTCATTCGGCCGTGTCCCAGACATCCACAATGAGCTTGAGTTCGACCTCACCGCGACGCGCCTCCAGCACCCGTAAAAGTCGGCTCTGGCGATACGGCGCGGTATCGCTGATCAGCACCTCCCAGCCGTCGATTTCTCCGACCAGGGCCGGCCTGGCGCCACGCATCCATTCGGCCAGCACCTCC
>JAIPCT010000076.1 GCA_021738065.1 Burkholderiaceae bacterium | reverse complement strand
ATGGGGGGGGGGGGACGGGAGGGGGTGGGCTAACAAAATTCCCAGGGAAACGCTAGCGTTTCCCGCCCCTGGGGCGGGGAACGAGGGGTGGGCCATTCTCATACCTTTACCGGATTGGGCTTGTTCGGATCGAGACCGTACTTCTTGATCGCCTCCACCAGCTTTTCGCGCTTCATGGCGCCGTCATCGACCAGCGCGGAAAGCGCGGCCAGGGTGATCCAGTAGCGATCCACCTCGAAAAAGTGGCGCAATTTCTCGCGCGTGTCCGAGCGACCGAAGCCGTCGGTGCCCAGCACGGTGTAATGGCGTGGCACCAGGGAGCGAATCTGCTCGGCGAAAACACGGATGTAATCGGTGGCGGCGATGATCGGCCCGCGCGTCTCCGCCAGGCAGGCCGCGACATGCGACAGACGCGGCTTGTCGCTCGGATGCAGCAGGTTCCAGCGCGCGCAGTCGTTGCCGTCGCGCGCCAGTTCGTTGAAGCTCGGACAGGACCACAAATCCGCCTCGACGCCCCAGTCGCTTTTCAGCAGAGCAGCGGCGGCAATGGATTCCATGAAGATGGTGCCCGAGCCGAGCAGCTGCACGCGCGGCCCGTTGGAGGCGGCACCCTTCCTGAACTGGTACATGCCTTTGAGAATGGCGTCGGCCGCGTCGTCCGGCATCGCCGGATGCTCGTAGTTCTCGTTCATCACCGTCAGGTAATAGAACACATCCTCCTGCTCGGTCACCATGCGGCGCAAACCGTCCTGAACGATGACCGCAACTTCGTAGGCGAAAGTCGGATCGTAGGAAATGCAGTTCGGCACGGTGCCCGCCAGCACCTGCGAATGACCGTCCTCGTGCTGCAGGCCTTCGCCGTTGAGCGTGGTGCGCCCGGCTGTGCCGCCGACCAGGAAGCCGCGCGCGCGTTGATCGCCCGCGGCCCAGACCAGATCCATGGTGCGCTGCATGCCGAACATCGAATAGCAGACATACACCGGAATCATCTGCACGCCGTGGGTCGAGTAGCTGGTGCCGGCGGCGATCCAGTCGGCCATGGCGCCGGCCTCGTTGATGCCTTCCTGCAAAATCTGCCCGGTCTTGGTTTCCTTGTAGAACATCATCTGGTCGGCATCCTGCGGCACGTAGTTCTGGCCGTCCTGATTCCAGATGCCGATCTGGCGGAACAGGCCTTCCATGCCGAAGGTGCGCGATTCGTCGACCACGATCGGCACCACGCGCTTGCCAATGATCTTGTCTTTCAGCATTACGTTGAGGCCGCGCACGAAGGACATCGTGGTGGAGAATTCGCGCCCTTCGCCGCCTGCCTTGAGCAGGGCATCGAAGGCCGACAGGGGCGGTACCGGCAGGGCTTCGGCGGTACGCCGCCGGGCAGGCAGATAGCCGCCCAGCGCCATGCGCCGTTCGCGCATGTAGTTGAGTTCGGCCGAGCCTTCCTCGAACTTCAGGTAAGGCAGTTTTTCCAGATCCGCATCCTTGATCGGCAGCTTGAAGCGGTCGCGGAAAGCCTTGACCGAGGTGGTGCCCATCTTCTTTTGCTGGTGGGTGATGTTCTGCGCTTCGCCCGCCTCGCCCATACCGTAGCCCTTGATGGTCTTGGCCAGGATTACCGTCGGCTGCCCCTTGTGCGCCACCGCCGCGGCATACGCGGCATAGACCTTGTGCGGATCGTGGCCGCCGCGGTTCAGGCGCCAGATGTCGTCGTCGGTCCAGTGCGCAACCAGCTTCGCCAGCTCGGGATACTTGCCGAAGAAGTGCTTGCGCACGTAAGCGCCATCCTTGGCCTTGAAGGTCTGGTAGTCGCCGTCGGCGCATTCCATCATGCGCTTTTGCAGCAGACCGGTCTTGTCCTGCGCCAACAAGGGGTCCCAGTAACTGCCCCAGATCACCTTGATCACGTTCCAGCCGGCGCCACGGAAATCCGATTCGAGTTCCTGAATGATCTTGCCGTTGCCGCGCACCGGACCATCGAGTCGCTGCAGATTGCAGTTGATGACGAAGATCAGGTTGTCCAGGCGTTCGCGCCCGGCCATGCCGATCGCGCCCATCGACTCCGGCTCGTCCATCTCGCCGTCGCCCATGAAGGCCCAGACCTTGCGTTGATCGGTGGGAATCAGGCTGCGATGCTGCATGTACTTCATGAAGCGCGCCTGATAGATCGCCTGCAGTGGCCCGAGGCCCATTGATACCGTGGGGAACTGCCAGAAGTCCGGCATCAGCCAGGGATGCGGATAGCTCGACAGGCCCTTGCCGTCCACTTCGCGGCGGAAATTGTCCATCTGCTCTTCGGTCAATCTACCGAGCATGAAGGCGCGGGCATAGGTGCCCGTTGCCGAATGGCCTTGTGACAACACCAGGTCGCCGCCATGATTCTCCGACGGCGCATGCCAGAAATGATTGAAACCGATGTCATACAGCGTCGCCGCCGAAGCGTAGCTGGCGATGTGACCGCCCAGTCCGGAATCGTCGCGATTGGCGCGCAACACCATCACCAGCGCATTCCAGCGCGCATAGGCGCGAATCCGGTGTTCCAGCTCGTAGTCGCCCGGCGCCACCGGCTGCTGATCCGCAGGAATGCTGTTGGTGTATTCGGTATTGGCGCTGTAGGGCATGTTGATGCCCGTCTGGTGCCCCAGCGCGATCAGCTGCTCTAGAAGGAAGTGCGCGCGACCGGGACCTTCGTTGGCGATGACGGCTTCCATCGCATCAAGCCATTCGCGGGTTTCCTGGGGATCGGCGTCGGGCGACGCGGGTGAAGTCGTGACTGGGATGCTGTTCGCAACGGACATGCGCTCCTCCTTTTGAGAGTTCTACCGGTATCCGCCGATGTGATCCCGACGGACCTTTTTTTGACGACGTGCCGCCAGCCTGCGCTGGCACATGCCTGCGCCGAACCGCCGCCACGCGTCGTTTCTTTGCGGTCGCTCCGCTTGACGCCGATCGAGCTGGCGTTAGCCTGCACTGAAGCTCCGCTTTTCCACAGCATAGACCGAGTTGATGGCCCGGCAAACCGCTGAAGTTTCGCATTGTAAAACAATGCACCACATTACGCAACGTGTGGATATCCACAATCCCGCCCGGATTCAGCCGCCATTGCTCAGACAACTGTTTTACCAATGTAATTTTCAGGCCGCGCCTATGCGCGGCGCATCGCGGCTCGCTGCCTGCGGTTGGGCTTGGCTGGATTTTTTTCTGACGAAAGCCGATCGCTACCGTCGAAACGCGGCTGAATCAGGCGCTGCGGTGATGGCGCGAGGCGGCTTTCCGCCCGGCGCGCCGGAATCACTTCATCGGGATTGGAACTTGATGACCGCGCGCCCGTCGGCCAGCTGCTTTGGCTCCGGCTTCCAGGCATGGCCATAGACAATCTCGAAACTGGCCGGCAGGCGCTGCTCGGCATCCCGCTCCCATTGCTGGAACAGTCGGCGCCAATCGCGCCAAGGCTGCCGCCCGAGCAAGGCTTCGCGCACGCCCAGCCGACGCTGGTCGGAGAGAAAGGCACGCGGGGCGGCATAGGTGAGCGTGATCATCTCCATGTCCATCACCGGATCGCCAAAGCCGGCTGCCACCAGCATATCGCCAAGATCGTGCATATCGAGAAAGCGCCGCGCCGTTGCCGGCGCGCGAAGCGCTTTCCCCGGCATGGAAAGCTCGCCAGCGCCGACTTTTTCGGCGGCGGCACGCAGTTCTTTCAGCGTGTCCGGACCCAGGGTGGCAAAACTGAGCAGACCACCGACTTCCAGCACCCGATGCAACTCCTTGAGCGCCGGCAGCGGATCGTCCAGCCAGTGCAGCATGAGGTTCGACCAGACCAGTCCGAACGAATTGGAGGCCAGCGGCAAACGGCGAACGTCGGCGTTGATCAGGCGGGAGCCACGCCCGGTCAGCCGCTGCAGCCGTGGAGTCGCCTGGCGAACGGCTTGCAGCATGGGCAAAGCGAAATCGATGGCAAACGGCAACGCCTTGGGGTAACGCTTCTGCAAGTCGCGGATGCCGTCGCCGGTCGCGCAGCCGATGTCGGCAATACGCTGCGGAGCAATCTTTACCAGGTCGAGTCGCGCCGCCATGCGAGCGCCCACTTCGCGGGCGAGAACAGCGGCTGAGTCGTAGGTCCCGGCGGCATCAGCGAAGTCGCTGCGCATCAAGAACTCGACAAAATCGATTTAACCACGGCGACACGGCGCAAAGACATCAATCACGTTGCATCTCGGACGTCGCTCACAGACTGACGCGGTAGATCGCTTTGCAACCGAATGATTTTCGCCGTGTCGCCGTGTCACCGTGTTCGCCGTGGTAAAGCACTTGCTGCTAGACGGCGGAAAGCCCCAGCCGGGCGAAAAGCGCTTCGTCGCGATCGGCTTCCGGGTTGCCCGCGGTCAACAATTTGTCGCCGTAGAAAATCGAATTGGCGCCCGCCAGAAAACACAGGGCCTGCAATTCGTCGCTCATTTCCTGACGGCCGGCGGACAGCCGCACCATCGAAGCCGGCATCGCGATGCGCGCCACGGCAATGGTGCGGACAAACTCGAAGGGATCCAGAGGCGGCGCATTTTCCAGCGGCGTGCCGGGCATCGGCACCAGCTGGTTGATCGGCACCGATTCCGGCGGCGGGTTCATGTTGGCCAGTTCGACCAGCAGCGAAGCCCGTGCCCGACGCGTTTCTCCCATGCCGACAATGCCGCCGCAACACACCTTGAGCCCGGCTTCGCGCACCTGATCGAGCGTATCGAAACGCTCGCTCTGGGCATGCGTGGTGATCACCTGGCCATAGAACTCGGGCGCGGTATCCAGGTTGTGGTTGTAGTAGTCAAGCCCCGCCGACTTCAGCCGTTCGGCCTGCCCTTGCTTCAACATGCCCAGCGTGACGCAGGTCTCCAGGCCGAGCGCCTTGACCGCACCTATCATGTCGGCAACCTGGTCGAGATCCTTGTCCTTGGGTCCGCGCCACGCGGCGCCCATGCAAAAGCGCGTCGCGCCCTTGTCCTTGGCGGCTTGCGCGGCGGTGACGACGGCTTCGATATCCAGCAGCGCTTCGCGTTGCACCTCGCCGTGGCGCGCCGACTGCGAGCAGTAGCCACAATCCTCGGAACAGCCGCCGGTCTTGATCGACAGCAGGGTCGAGCGTTGGACCGCGTTGGCGGCGTGATGCTGGCGATGGATTTGCTGGGCGCGAAACAGCAAATCCATGAAAGGCAGTTCGAAAAGCTCAAGCAGCGCAAGAGCGGTCCAGCGCGGCGCCGAAGCGCTTGCCGTAGCGACGGCGTGCAGTGTGTTTGTGGCAGTCATTGCAGCGGACTCGCTAGAATGAGAAGAGCCGCGCATCTTGGTGGAAGGAGTCGGGCTTGTCAATTGTGGAACGCTTTGCCGGACGGGCGAAAAACCTCGCTGCCGTTGTGTTGGCGCAGGATTGCCTGCTGTGCGCCGCATCCAGCGGCGGCGAAGTGCTGTGCCAGGCTTGCCGCATTGATCTGCCATTGCTGGGGAGCGAATGCTGCCCGGTCTGCGCCCTGCCGACCCCGGGTGCGAACATCTGCGGCGCCTGCCTGAAACAGCCACCGCATTTCGATGCGACACAGGCGATATACCGCTATGAGTTCCCCCTCGACCGCCTGATCCAGTCGCTCAAGTACAGCCGCCGTCTCACCAGCGCCGAGTTTTTCGGCACGGCGCTGGCGCGAATGCCGCTGCCACAGCGCCCCGACATGATTCTGCCGGTTCCGCTGTCAGCCGAACGCCTGGCCCAGCGTGGCTTCAATCAGGCAGTGGAAATCGCCAGGCCGCTGGCCCATGCCTTGGGCATGCCACTGTGCATTGACCAGGTACGCCGCAATCGCGACACGCCGCCCCAGACACTGCTGGCCTGGAAAGAGCGCAAGAAAAATATTCGTCATGCCTTTGACTGCAGCATCGACCTGAGCGGCAAGACGGTGCTGGTCATCGATGACGTCATGACCACCGGAGCAACGCTCGACGAACTGGCACGAACGCTCAAGGCGCGCGGCGCGGCGCGGGTCGAGAACCGGGTGCTGGCACGCGCACTGAAGGATTGATCCTGAAAAATCCAGTTGAACCACAGAGGCACAGAGAACACAGAGGAAAAAAGTGCTGCGCGGTGAAGCCGGATTACCCGATGGGTGAGAAGCCGCCGACTCGCAAGGCATAGATTCATCGCCTTTCTCTGTGTCTCTGTGCCTCTGTGGTGAGGTTTTGAGGTTGATAGCGACGGTACAATCGGACTCCACATTCTGAACATGTCGTTCCGAACACACCCATGCCACTTCGCGACCCCGCCGACAAGACTTTGCTGCGCATGGAGGCACGACGTTTCGCCGCGCGCTGCGATGCGCAGATGTCTTCGATTGAGCGTGCCGATACGTTGCGCGAGGTTTCGCGCCAGGCCACGTCCATCACGCTGCCCTACGCGCTGATCGAAGAAGAAACGGCGCGCGATGCCCTGCGCCTGATGCAAACCCGCGCCGAATCCCGGGCGCGCGAGTTGATTCAGGAACAAGTGCTGAACTATGTCCGCGCCGAAGAAAACCTGCGCGACAAACAGAAGCGGACGATGCTCGAAACCTGGACCAACCTCACCGGCCCGCTCGGTCACTTGCGCACCTGGGCGCAAAACAAGCTCAACGCGGCCGAGCAACAGAACAGCTAGTGGTCAGTCATCGAGAAATCGATGGAACGTCAAATGATCACCACGGAGAACACGGAGATCACGGAGGAAGGCGGAACTGTCTTTGCGTGTGATTTCTCCGGGCTCTCCGTTGCCTGCCCACGGTCTCGACACACCCGGAATTCCGCTTCGCGGCGGGCGAGCGGAATCCCGGGCACGCAGAGCGCCTCAGTGGTGAAGGCTTTGAAGTTGTCCGGCGACTAACGCAAGCGCCGCTCGATATGCTGCGCCAGATCAGCCGGCAGACCCGGCATGGCGCGCGCCTTCAAATAAACCTCGCGAGCTTCCGCACCCCGGCCTGCGGCATCGAGAGCAATGCCCAGGCCCGCCCACCAGCGTCCTTCTTCCGGGGCCAGGCGTGTCGCCATCTGGTAGTGCTCAACCGCTTCTGCCGTGCGACCGCTGCGATTGAGCAAGGCGCCAAAAAATCCCTGGTAATCGGCGCTGCGCTCTCCTGCCGCGGCATGTTTCTGCAGCAGTTCCAGTGCTGCCGGCACCTGATTGCGCTCGACCTTCAAGCGCGCCCAGGCCAGCGTCGATGCCAGACGAACCGCAGGCAGTTCCGTACCTTTTCGCAGCAGTTCTTCCGCATCGTCAAAACGCTTTGCGTCGATCAGCAGCGCGGCCAGCGTCTGGCGCGCGGCAGCGTGCTCGGCATGATCTTCCAGCGCAGCACGGTAGCTGCTCGCCGCGTCTTCCAGATTGCCCTGACGCTGTACCTGAAGACCGTGGCGATACTTCAGTTCCGCGCGTTCCGCCGACGACGGCAGGCGTATCTGCTTGTCAATGCTGGATGGGGCGGTGGCATGGGCTGGCGCTGGCAGTGCGACCGGTTTTGGCGCCGATCCCGCAAGCCTGGGTAGCGCAGGCGGCTCCGCCTTGGTCGCCAGTTCGCGGGCTACCGGGTCTGCCGGCTTTGGCGTGACGGGTTCGGCAGGTGCGGGTGTGGCGGATGCTGCGGGTTTCGCGGGTGTTGCGGCCGGTACCGGCGCTGCCTTTGGCACGCTTGGCATCGCAGCCGCAGAGGCCGCAGGCGCTGCCGTTCGCGCAGCCGCTGAACTTGCCGGGGTCGGTCTGCTCGCAGAGTTTGATGGGACAGGCATGGATGGCACGAGAGCCGCGGGAGCCTCCGCCAATTGTTCGGCCATGCGCAAGGACATCAAGGCGACATTGATTGCCGGGTCGGCAGGCGGAACGCCGGGCGACTCGGCAGCAGCGGGTGACGCCGGAGCCATGGCGAGCGGAGGCGGTTCTGTGACTACCGGTGCCGCTGCCGAAACCGCGGCTGGAACCGCTGGCAGCGCGAGGGGTCGATCAGGCTCGCCATTGCGGTTGGCATACCAGGCCAGGGCGCCAATACCGGCAAGCGTCACCACCGTGCCAGCCCATAGTCCGGCGTGTGATCGACGAGGCTCCTGGCGTGCCGCCAGCGGTGTTACCGCCGCAGGCAAGGCCGCTCGATCGCCATCGCCGGCGCGGCGAGCGTCGAGATCGCGCAACATCTTGTTGACCAGGCTCATCTCACCACCGCTGCCACCAGCGCAATGCCGGCAAGCCTTCGGTATCTCTTCCCGCCAGCATGACGTGATTGCGGTTCACCTTGGACTTGCCCTCGCCGTAGGCAAGCAGCAAGGCCTTGTGCGCAAGTATGTTGACCAAACGGGGGGTACCGGATGACAGGCGATACAGCAATCGCGTACTGCTTGCCGGAAAGACATCGCCATCCTGATGGCCCGCCACCCGCAGCCGGTGAGCGAGGTAATGCCCGGCCTCCTCCAGCCGCAATCCCGGCATGCGGTAATGAAACACGATGCGCTGGCGCAACTGGCGCACGGCCGGGTCGGCCAGCTTCTGGTCGAGTTCAGGCTGACCGAACATCACCACCTGCAGCAGTTTGCGCTTCTCGGTTTCCAGGTTTGAAAGCAGCCTCAGCGCTTCCAGACTATCCAGCGGCATCGATTGCGCCTCGTCGATGCAAATCACCACGCGCTTGCCCTGGCTGGCCATGTCGAGCAGATGCTGGTTGAATTCCTTCAGCAGTTGAAACTGATGGTCAACATCCTGCAGATTGAGCCCCAGTTCCTCGGCAATCGCAGTCAACAGGACGCTCGGCTCCAGCATCGGATTGGGCAGATAGGCCACCACTTGATTGTCGCTCAAGGTCGCCAGAAAACGCCGGCAGAGCAGCGTCTTGCCAGTGCCGACTTCGCCGGTGATCTTTATGAAGCCTTCTCCGGTATTCAGGCCGATCAGCAGGGTATTGAGCGCTTCCTGGTGCGCGTCGGCCGAATAGATGAAACTGGTATCCGGTGTGATGCCGAAGGGCAGTTCCTTGAGTCCGAAATGCTTGAGATACATTGCGCTCCGGACCTATTGCGGGGCCGGACGAGCGGAAGGGAAGGCGCGCACCCGTTCCTGGACGCCCTTGATGTCATCCACCCAGGCACTGTCGTTTTCTATCAGGGTTGGCTTGATCAGGATCACCAGTTCCCGCTTGCGCAATGAGGAGCCTCGCTGACCCAAGGCGTTGGCGATGAAACCGCTGGCGCCCGGCAGTTGCGAGCGCTCGGAAGATTGCTCCTGGCGCATCAGGCCGCCGATGGCGACGATATTGCCGTCCTGCACGCGGACAATGCTGTCGGTTTCATTGATGCTGCTGGCCGCCAGCGGCAGAATATACGTTCCAAGAGCGCCGAGATTGATGGTCTTTTCCTTTTCCACCACGGTGCTGACCGCCGGATGGACATGCAGGATGATGTTGCCGTCATCGTCAATCTGCGGCGTGACATCAAGCGAAATACCCGAGAAATAGGGCTGTAGCGTGACGCTTGGCGAAGAGACCGAGCCTGTTGTCGTCGTAGTCGTCGACGAGGTGACATTGGTCACGAACAACTCGTCGGTGCCCACTTTCAGCACCGCCTTCTGGTTGTTGAGCGTGGCGATACGCGGCGAAGACAGGACCGAGACGGCGCCCTGGGTCTCGAGGAAGTTCAGCAGCGCGGCAAAGTTGGAAGTCTGGAAAGCCAGGCCGATGAAGCCTTTGCCCAGCACTGAGGCGGCGATGGAGCCGAGTTGCCCCGGGGTCACGGAAAGCGTCGGTGTCGTCGTCGTGCCGATGATCTGCGCGCTGCCGGCGCCCCCTGTCAGCGTTGCGCCCGGCTGAGCCACGCCGATTCCGCTGCGGCCGAACGAACTGGTGTTGAAGGCGCCCCAATTGATGCCGGCCTGAAAACCTTCGGACAATGTGACATCGATGATTTTTGCCTCGAGCATCACCTGCCGCTCGGCAATCAGTTGGGTCGCCTTGAGGTATTTCTCGACGTTGCGCAGTTCCGTGGGCAAGGCGCGCACCAGCACCACGCCCGACGAAGGATTGACGACCACGCTGCGCCCTTCGGCGCTGCCGACGATCGAACTCAGAGCACGATTCAGATCGCCCCAGAAATCATTCTCGGTCGTCATGCTGACCCGACTGGTATCGTTGCCTCGCGTTGGCGTCGCGGCTCCGGCACCCGCCGGCACGGCCTGCCCGGTGGCAGGCGTCGCTGTCGAACCGGCGCCGGCGGTGCCGCCCGCTGCCGTCATGGAACTACCGGTAACCCGCAGGTCGCTGCTGCCCTGGCGTCGGCTGGAAAGATAGTTGATGCGGAAAACCTGGGTCTTGATCGTGTTGGGCTCGATGAAAATGCGTTTGCCCTTCAAGTGGTACTCGTAGCCATAGAGCTCGCGTATGGTTTCCAGCGCTTCCATGACGGTGACGTCTTTGAGATTCACTGTCAGGCTACCGCTGACATCGGGCGGCAACAGCATGCTGTAGCGGGTGCCGGAGACCAGGGCCATGAAAACCTGGGTGGCGGGCGCGTTGACCACCGAGAGATCGAAGCGCGGTTCGGCCACCGGCTTCTCGACCACCGCCAACGGTGCCAGCGGCGGCATCAGCGAGGCATCCGTGACCGCCGTATCGGACGTTTTGCGCTCGGTCGCGGATTTCAGCAACACATCGTTGATCTGGTCCATCACCTCGCTACCGGCGCGAGGAGGCGCGGCACAACCGGCTACCGCCAGGGCGCACAACAACGACATCCATCGAGCATGGAATGTGAGTTTCATTTTTCGGTGTTCCCTGTCCTACCCCATTTACCGGTCTTGCTGGCTGCCGGCGTTTTTTCGACTGAGGGCATCACCTTGATGATTTCGCGCCCGGTATCGCTTTTCAGTACAACTTCACTTTCCGTGATCTTGATCACCTGCTTGTCGCCGATCAAGTCTCCCAGCGACACATACTGCCCGTTTATCACCGCCGCCGATTTGCCACCCGGCCGCAGAATAACCGTCTGTATTCCGCTATCAGCAGTTATCGGCCCACCGCTTGCCGGCCTCGGCACCAGCCATGCTTCGGGTGGGCGTGTCGGATCCGGCACCTGGGCCAACACGCTTCCCGAGCCGACAAGAACACAGGTTAACAGACCGATAAGCGTGTAAGGCATCATACAACCAACCAGTTTTTATCGAGACTCAGGGTGTAGACACGTAACACCATGATATTTCTTGGGTATTTGTCTACCGTGAAATTAACGCTATTCCACATCACGCGCTGCGGCATCCGCTCGAGCTCCGCCAGGTAGTCCAGCAGTTCGTTGTAACTTCCCGCCAGTTGAATCTCGATGCCGTGCTGATAGATGCCTTCTTCCGCGCCGGCTACCCCTTTCTCCTGCGTCGATGTCTCCTGGCCGGCGCCTTGCGCCAGGGAATTGCTCGCGCTTGCGAGCGCCGCGACCGCAGCCCCGACGCGCGTCACCGGCAGGGTCTTGAGCCCCACCAGCTCGATGCCGCGGTTTCGCGCCAGCAGGCCTTCCAGAAACACCTGCATCCGCGCCGGCGGCACCATGCCTTCCTCGAATTTCACCAAGCGCTCGCTGACGTCCAGCAGTTGCTTTTTGACCTCGGCCAGACGTGCCCGATTGCCCGCATCGGGATCGGCGTTCTGCAACTCGAGCATGCCAAGCAACGTTTGCTGCTGGGCGATATCGGCGCGCGCCGTGGATTCCGCGCGAACGGCGCTGCGCGCCTTGACCAAGGAGGGATCGATGCCAAAATTGAAAATCAGCAGACTGCCGCCGAAAATCAGCGCCCCAGCCACAATCGCACGCTCGCGGCGCGTCTGGGCGGCGAATTTTTCCGCCAGTTGCGTCCACTTGCCGAGCAGGGCGTTCATCGCGCCCCCTCCTTGACGTCGGCCCATTTCGGCAACAACACGAACTCGATGGCCGAAACGCCTAAAGTCGGCGCTGGCGATACGGCTGCTCCCGGCCTTGCGCTCCCGACCACCGGCGCCGCAGCGGCCCGGTTCATGGTCAAGGCGGCAAAACTCCTGCCCTGAAAGGCCTTTTCTTGCCCCAGACGCTGGATGTAGTCCGGCAAACTCGCAGGATCCAGCACGCGGCCGCGAATTTCCATGTCCGCACCCGCCGCGCCGATCGTGAACCCAGTCAGCCACAGGCCTTGCGGCGCCTGCCGGGCGAGGCCGCGGAAGTACTCGGCAAAGCCGTCGGTGCCGCCGATTTCGCCCCCTTCCAGCAGGCGGGCGATATCGGCGCGGCGCCCCAATTGGCTCTCGGCACGCTCCAGTTCTGCGGCCAATTGCGGACTGGGCTTGCGTCCCGCGGCGGCCCGGGTTGCGACGTCGACTTGTCGCTTCAGGGCGATCAGCGCCGCTTCGGATGCCGCCGCTTTGGCTTGGCGCGCTTGCACATCGCGCCAGACCCAGCCACCCGCGGCAGCCAGCAGCAGATAGAGCGCCGTGGCGACAAGCAACACATTGCCCAGGCTCAGCAGGTCGCGCTGTTTGAGAAAGCGAGGATGGTAAAGATTGATCTGGGCGCTCATGCGGCGAGCGGCTCGTCGCGTAACGCGGCACCCAGTGCGCGCAGACATTGAAACTGACGCAAAGGGTCCAGCAATGCCGGCGCGGCGCCGAGATCCAGCACCGCGGACAGGTCCAGTTCGACGATCGTTGCCGTCAGGTTGGCGCTCAGGTAAGCGACAAAACCTTCGACACCGGGAATCGGCGCCACCAGCATCTTGGCCAGGGAAACCGAACTGTAGCTGCGGTCAAAGTTGTCGAGGGATCGCTGCACATCCAGGGCAATTCGTTCGAGTAGGGAAACCCGACGATCGGCATCCGAGGTCATCAACTGCTGTGCCGTAATTTCCACATGACGCGCGACCAGTAGTTCGCCATTCAGCGTAAAGGTCAGCAAGCCTTCGTCATCGTCGAAAATCAACATGGCCAGGGCGCGACCATCCTCCTCATACAGGTTCGCCAAATTGCGCTGGGAAAGCTCCGGCAGGTCGATCGCCGCCAGCGGAACCTTGGCCGCCTGAAATGCCTGCACCAGCGGCGCAATCACCGACTCGGGCGCGAGTGCGGCAAACACCTGCGCGCCGCGCCCATCGGCCGGAATCGGCAGCAAATCGATCGCCGCATTGTCGACGGGGAAATCAACCTGGTCCTTGAGTCTCCAGCGCACGGTTTCGCGCGCCTCGTCCGGCGCGCCGGCTACCGCATCGGTCTGGATCAACTGGTATTTGCCGTGGGTGAGCAGCGCCGTGCAGCGATAGCTGTCGAGCCGCATCGGCTTGCGCAAGGCGCCCAAGGTGGTCGCATCGTCCGTGGCTTTCTCGATCGAGTCCGCCAGCACGACCACAGGCTTCCCGCTCCCGTCCCGGCGCAGATTGACGAAGTCGACCCGTCTTTCCCGCATCGCCACGGACAACCAGCCTGATTCGGTTTTTCGTTCTAAAAAGCTCAACACTGGACGCTCTTTTCCTATTATTCATCCGACTATACCCACCCAAAGCGATAGGACAAGCGTCGATTTCAAGGGGGAACCGCTTGTAAATCAATCCATTTGCGGCAATTTGCATGATGTCGCCCTCCCTCACCGGACAAGTCTCTTGCTGGAGCCGGATGGAGGTGTTTCTGCTTCAATTTCCTGCGTACCCAAACTGATAGCCCAAAGCGGCAGAACTTCCGGAAACTCCTTGGCAACTTTGTCCAATTCATCTGCAGTCAGAGCCTTGTCCGCCGGAAACGCTCGCAACACCGAGCGCACAAGATCCCGCGCCTCCGTCGCGCGCCCGGCAATGGCGAGGTGCATGGCGCAGCGCGTCACCAATGAACGCGCCGGTGAAAACCGAATGCCGCGCACGCAAAGATCGGCGCGATCTAGCGCCACCGTCTTGCTTGGTTCTGCCAAGTTG
This sequence comes from Burkholderiaceae bacterium, assembly GCA_021738065.1. Classification (GTDB taxonomy): domain Bacteria; phylum Pseudomonadota; class Gammaproteobacteria; order Burkholderiales; family Rhodocyclaceae; genus Sulfuritalea. The sequence continues at coordinate 2,211 of JAIPCT010000076.1, read as the reverse complement.
GTAAAGGCCATCAATACCCAAGGCGACAGCAGCGATTCGTTGTGCAGGCGGAGCAGGCGATCCATGGATATCCGCCACGCCCGATCCCGATCGGGGTGGGCCGCCAGCGGGAAGTTTGACGTTGCTTCGAGCTGCTGATAGTCGGAGCGCAGGTTGGCCAGTATCAATGCACCCGCCAGAACCACCAGAACCAGATAGAAAGCAATCCGGCGGCCACCCATGGAGATTGCGCGTCTGTTGTCGGTCGCCCCCAGCAATAGCGCAGTCGGTCCGAGAAAGTAGCTGTACCACAATGGATACTCGAGTAGCGAATGTACGGCTCCCATCCCAAGAATCGATGCCGCCCAGAAATGCGCCTGCCGCCATGGCTGACGGAAGAACTGTCTGGCCCAATAGACGAGCAGCAGGATCACCGCCACTGCCGCCGGCGCACCGAATTCTGCAAAGAGCTGCAGAACGATATTGTGCGCGTGCTCGGCCACCGCGAAGGGTTCGTCACCAGCCTGACTGGACGCCGCGACAAAGCTCGCCCATGTAAAGTTGCCCACTCCCCGCCCCAGCCATGGCTGCTCAAGAAAAGCCGACCAAGCTGAACGCGCGAGCTCCAGCCTTATGCTGGATCCGGCAACCAATTGGTAGAGCCGTGAACCGGACGGGTTGGCATCCGAGTTGCCTGGCAGCCCAAAATCCAGCCAACCAGATAGATCAGAAAGCCGGGGGCCGGCCCAAGTACCAAAAAAACTGAGGCCAATCACCACCGGCACCATAAGCGCAGCATCTATCAGGAGATCAGGCCTTTGTCCGCGCGGCTCTCGAGTTCTCAACCAAGCGATCGCTAAAAAAAGCACAGCCGGGTAAATAAACACGCTGCGCGAACCGCTGAGGACACTGGAAAACGCGATCAAAACAATCAGCACCCACAGGAATGGTCTGGACAGATACCCCCTGGCGCAAAGGTAGAACGCGGAAGCGACGCCGAGCCAGGAATACTGGGAGTAGTGGTTGGGCTGACCAAGGTTGCCATAGACGCTGCTCCCCAGTTTGGGAAATATCCACGACGCGTGATGGGCAATACCCGTCCACTGGGCCAGACCCACCGCAGCGCCGATCAGCGCACCAAGCACAAACCCAACGGCAAGCACGTCGACGAGACGATCCAAGCCGACGGTGTCTGCGAGATGGCGCCCCAGGACCATCAACAAACCCGCCCAGAGCAGATAGACCGCATACAGCAATCCGACTTGCGGAAAAACCAGCCGACCAATAGCAAATTGAAGCAACAGAGTGAACAGTAAAACCGTCGGCACGGCAAGCACTCGCGGCAGCGCAAAGGATCGGCTCCGCAGAGCGATCAGTCCGGTCGCTGCCGCAGTAAGGCCCAGCGCCCCGGCCCACCATTCGCTCCAGAAACCGACGATGGGCATGGTATGAAAAGGCAAAAGAAATGGCCCACTCACCATCAAGGTGAGCAGGCCAAGACAAATCTTTGTCGACTGGTACGACGCTATATAAACTCTGCCTCCAAGCAAGCTAGAGAAAAGTGCTTTGGAATGCCTAGGCTATTGTTCAAAGCGCATCAAACCATCCTTAACAAACAAAGAGGTCGGTAGACAATCTATGCGCCGGTACAAATAACCTGAACTGTTTTGGCACCACCGCCACTCGAATGCGTCGCGGTACAGCCGGTACCGATGGCGCCAGCGCTTGCGCAAGCCAATGTGCCTCCCACCGTGACAGTTGTGTCATAAGTCGCTAAACCAGCGGCTGAGGCACATCCACCAGCAGTATTAACTGCAGTCGCAGCACCACTACTGATCTGATACTTTGCATAATTAATCGCTGTTGCAGAAGAAATGGCCCCAGCAACCCCTTGCGCTGCCGCTCCACCTGCATCCGATGACAAATCTACAAACTTCGGCAACGCCGTCGCCGCCAGGATGCCGAGAATCACGATCACGACGACCAACTCGATTAGTGTAAAACCCTTTTGCTGTCCCATTGCAATCTCCTTTCACGCATAAAAATCCATCTACTACTCTAGTACTAGAGTAACCCTAACAGCCGGACGTTACCACTGAAATGACCGGCGCAACAATCGCCGTGCCGCTCAGCGTAGCTTCCTGATAGGTAATTCGGCAGTTCGGTATCGTGCCACCAGCGATGTCATACGTCCGTGTATTCCCTGTTCCGCCCGCGGCCAGGCCATCCGCC